>JBITAG010000108.1:0-4913 GCA_044439985.1 Phycisphaerales bacterium JB059
TGGCGATCCGCGCGTCCGTCGGGATCAGGGTGAGGGTGAGCAGGCCCAGCGCGGTCACGATCCAGACGCCGAGGAAGATCATCACCGTGCTTCGCGCCCCGATCCGGTCCTGGTAGACGCCCGTGAGGATCGCGGCGATCCCCGCCGTCACGGTGATCTGCAGCGTGAAGATCACCAGCTGCGTGTCCTGCAGCCCGAAGTCGCGGGCGATGATCCCCGCGAAGTAGATGATGGTCTGGACGCCCAGGCCGTAGACGAAGAAGGCGAGCAGGAACCGCGCCAGCTGGCGGTAGTGCGAGGCCTGGCGGATGGTCTGGACGAGGCGCGCCACGACGGCGCCCGGGGCGAAACGGGGGCGCGTCGCGGGTTTGGTCTCACGCAGCACCACCATCGGCGCGATCATCCCCAGCGCGAACCAGGCGCCCGCGAGCAGGAAGAAGGGGCGCCACTGCGACTCGCTCTTGAGCCCGAGGGCGAACATCAGGCCAACCACGATCAGGAGCAGCGCGAGCGCGCCGACGTAGCCCATCGTCCACCCGATCGCGCTGACCCGCCCGATGTTCCGCTGCGTCGCGATCTCCGGGAGAAACCCCGCGAGGGTGTTCTCGCCGAGCTGGTAGCAGATGTTCGCGACGACGAACAGGCTCAGCGCGAGCGTCACGTCGCCCGGACCGAGGACCGCCAGCGCAACGGTCAGCCCGGCGCAGAGCACGCCGGTGACGAGCAGGATCCGCTTCTTGAGCCCGAACTGGTCCGCCAACGCGCCGACGAAGGGCGAGGCGAGGACCACAATCGCGAGGCTCCCCGCCCCCGCGTAGCCCCAGAGGGCGTCACCCGAGTTGGCGCCCGGCGCGGTTGGGTCCGTGGGAACGACGACCTTCTTGAAGTAGATCGGGAAGAGGAGCGTGATGATGAGCAGCGTGAAGGCCTGGTTGGCCAGGTCGTAGAGCCCCCAGGCGAGAACCTCACGCTTGTTGGGGACGCCCTTGAGCGGATCGAAGCGCACGAAAAACCCTCCCGGGGCGGGAGGGTATCCGGGATGATCATCGGACGCGCCGGGTCAGGGGTGGTCGTGCCCCTCGTGGTCGTGGTCGTGGTCGTGGTCGTGGTCGTGGTCGTGGTCGTGATCGTGATCGTGGTCGTCCGCGCCACCCTGCGGGGCGGCGGCGGGAAGGGCGGACTTGGAGATCGCCGGCAGCTCCAGCCCCGCCTCGACGAGCAGCGGGTCGATCTTCGCGATCTTCTCGTTGATCCCTGCGCCGGGATGCAGGGCCCGGTGGCGCACCTTGCCCTCGGCGTCGATGATGACCATGTGCGGGATCCCCTCGACCCCGTACTCGGGGTTGAACACGTCCTGCGCCCCAAAGACCACCGGCCAGGTGATGTTCCGGTCCTCGATGAACCCGGCCATCAGGGAGAACTCCCGGTCCGGGTCGCCGGTGGTGTCGATGCGTCCCTGCGTCGAGTCGGTGTGGAATCCCTGCAGGCTCGTGACGCCCAGGATCACCACGTCCGAGCCCTCGTAGTAGGACTGGAGCGAGCGGATGTTCGGGATGCTCTGCAGGCAAGGCCCGCACCAGGTCGCCCAGAAGTCGAGCACCACGACCTTCCCCTTCAGGGCCGAGAGGGAGGTCCCCGTCTGGTCCACGTTGCTCGACCAGAGGAACTCGATGTCGGGCGCCTCGTGTCCGACCAGTTCCCCGCGGGCGTAGGCGCCGTCCGTCCGGGCGATCGCCTCATCGAGAGCCATGGCCATCTCCCCCTCCGCCACGCCTGCGCGGGCCGATCGCAGCGCCGAGGCGACCTTCACGCGCACCCGCTCGCGGGTCGCGGCGTCCTCCTCCGAACCGTCGAGGATCGCGTTCCACGCGTCGAGCAGCCCCGTGGCGGCCAGCGCGTTGTCCGCGTCCATCTCATCGCTGACCAGCCGGTCGAACCCCGCGACGCGGTCCTTGATCTCGCGCAGCTCGTCCGCCTTGTACTGCCCGAGGAAACCGAGCATGGTGAAGAAGACCTCGGCGTGTCCGGACGCGATCGCCTCTTCCAGCGCCGGGTGGGCCGTGATCACCTTCACCCGCCCCAGCTCGGGCAGCTGGCGGGTTGCCATCATCGAGAAGAAAGTCCCGTTGATCAGCGCGATGGCGCCGTCGGTCGTCTTCGGGTGCTCGAGCGCCTGCAGGCGGGCGATCGCCGCCTCGCCGCGTTCCGGCGTGGAGAACATGACCGGGGTGAGGCGCTCGATCGTCGCGGCGTCAAGCTCGTCCAGATTGAGCACGCTCGGGTGCTCGGCCTCGAAGGCCGCGAGCCGCTCCTGGTACTCCTCGAACGAGGTGACCTCGGCGCGGATGGTCTCGAAGTCGTTGAAGGCCGCCTGGATCTCCGCCTCGGTGGGCGGCTGGGCGAGGGACGTGCCCGCGAGGGCGCCCACACACGCGAGCAGGGCGAGCAGGGTTCGGTTGGTGGTCATGGAAGCGGGTCCTTTCGCGTGTTGCTGTCGGCTCTACGGTATTCCGCCCCCGGGGTTCAACCCTCGGCGCCGGCTCAGGATTCGCCCGCGCGCAGATGGCGGGTGAGAAAGTCGGTCTGGGCGTTCTTCGCGTCGTTGGCGAACCGCCCGAACCCGAGGTGCTCGGCGGGCGCCCCGGTCTCGGGCCAGGTCACGACCTCGACCAGATCCCGCCCCGTGAGGGTCCGAGAACGATCCCGGACCGCCTCGACGAACCGACGCTGCGCCGCCCAGGGCACCATCTCGTCCGCCTCGGAGTGGAGCACGAGCAGGGGGATGGGGCGCCACGTCTCCAGGTGACGCATCGGGTCGAGCCCGGCGACGCGCTCACGATCGTGCTTCACCGCCCAGGGCGCCCCCGGAGCGCCCTGCTCGGGAAAGTAGAGGTCCTCGAGCGATCCGCACGTGCCCTCGACCGCGGCGCACACGAAGGGGTGCTCGTCGCAGAGACGGCGCAGCGCCCCCATGCCCCCGGCCGACATGCCCCCGAGGGCCAGGCGCGAGGCGTCGAAGACCCCCCCGAACTCGGGGGACGTCAGCGCCCGCACGATCGGGTCGATCTCACGCACGAGCTGATCGAGGGTGTCGAGCGTGCGGTCCGGCTTCTGGGCGGCCTCGTCGAATCGCTCGCCGTGACCGGGCAGATCGATGGCGCACGCCGCGATCCCGGCGCGCATCCAACGCAGGTAGCGCCCGGCGTCGAGTTCCTTGTGCGCGGTCCGTCCGTGCAGCCAGATGGCGCACGGGGCGGGGGTCTCCCAGTCCGGGTGCACCAGCAACGCGGGGATCTCCGACGCGAGGCGAACCGTCCTTGCCTGCGCCGCCAGCGAGCGGGGGAGTTTGGCGAACCGCTCGATCACGACTCGTCCAACAGCACACGGGCGCCCGGCTCGATCCGCTCGGGCAGGTCCGTCCGTTCGGCGAGGTGTTCGGCGTCGAGCGCGTAGAGCGGGCCGATCTCCAGCACGCAGTCCGGCTCGCCCTCGGCGTTGCGCGGCACGCTCACCCCGGCGCGTTCCAGCCAGCCCGCGGCGCGTGCGGTCTGGATCCGCTTCGACGAGACCACCGAGTCCACCCCCTCCGCGTTCTTCACCGGCGCGAACTCCTCGACACGCCGCGTCTCGAACACGATCGAACGCTCCGCGAGCGGGATCGCGTCGAAGATGAACCGCTCGAGCTTCACCGCGTTGGGCTCGCTCGGGTTGATGTCCCTGCCGCTGGACGGGTCCACGTGCGGCACCTTCTTGATCGCGCGGTGGAAGGGGAGTTCGAAGGAGGGATCCGTCGCGAGCCGCTCGATGAAGGGGACGCCGATCGCGTGGATCGCGATGTTCCCCGCCTCGAACAGGATCGACCCGTCCTCGCGGGTCTTGCTCGCCAGCTCGGGGGGCAGGTCGGAGTACTCGATGACCTCGGTGCGTCCCCCGACCGAGCAGAAGACGCCCACCTTCTCGCCCGGGTCGGTCTTGGCGACCATCTTGGAGCTGAACTCGCCCGAGGAGTCTTCGGCGCCCGCGTGCAGGCCAAGGAAGACGGGGTCGGCGACGCGGGCGAGGGGGTTATCCACCTGGAAGTAGCTCAGGTGCTCGACGCCCCGGCGTTTCATGTCCTCGACGCTGCCCGATTCCCAGAGGGCGCGGATCGCGCCGCCGTGCCCGTCGGGGTTGGTCGCGATGACGCCCGGGGCGCTCATGAGGATGTGTCCGGTCTGCCGGTCGAGGCTGGGCATGGAGCCCTGGGGGAAGAAGGCGACGTCGGCGCGGGGGAGCCCGAAGAAGGCGTGCGACTCAAAGAAAGCGACGGTCGCGTCGTGGTTGAGGGGGCTGGTCATGATGTACCAGGGGACGGGGGCGCCAAACCGCCGGGCGGTCGCCCGGACCCCCTCCGCGAAGATCTGGAACAGGGGTTTGTCGCTGACGCTCCCGACGGGGAAGCACCCCTTGGGGCCGTCGTACCCGAGGCGTGAGCCCTGCCCGCCCGCGACGGTGAAGCAGGCGACCTTCCCCGCGCGGAGCAGCGCCTCGCCGCGGGCGCGCGCCGCCTCCCGGTCCCAGGGTCGGCGGTCGGAGGTCGGGTCGGCGGGGTAGCAGGGGGCGGGCGCCAGGTCCGCGGGCGCCTGGAAGGCGTGCTCGCCGGAGACGTACTTCTCGATCCATCCGGGGAGCTTGTCGGTGTCGAGCGCCTCGATCTGAGCGAGCAGGGCGTCGAGCTGGTCGGGGCGGAGGGCCTCGGCGCCCTCGAGCAGGTGGGCCTGCCCGATGCCCTCAAGGCGCGTGCGGGCGGAGTCGAGGCTGGGGCCGAGCGTGTTCATGGGCTCCTCCTGGGGCGGGGCGTCGCGGGCGATGGTATCGCGCCGGGGCGACCGGGCGGTCCGGGGCGGGTAGAGTCGGCGCGATGCTTGATCTTC
>JBITAG010000109.1:0-14635 GCA_044439985.1 Phycisphaerales bacterium JB059
TGCTCGACGCGATCGATGCGTTCGACCGCTCCCGCGGTGTCAAGTTTGAAACCTACTGCGTGCCACGTATTCGCGGAGCGATGCTCGACGAACTCCGCTCGATGGACTGGGTCCCCCGGCTCGTCCGTCACCGCACCTCCAAGGTTAAGCAGGCGCGCCAGCAGCTCGAGATGGCCTCCGGACGCAAGGCCTCCGACGAAGAGGTCGCCGAGAAGCTCAGCATCGACAAGGAAGAGTTCGCCAAGTACAAGCGCGACTCCTCCGCCGTCACCGTCACCAGCATCACGCGCCGAGCGTTCAACTCCGACGGCGGCCGCGAGATGCGCGAGATCGACATCATCAAGGACCAGACCCAGTCCAACCCCATCCACGATGTCCAACGACGCGACATCAAGGACATGATGACCAAGGGCCTCTCCCGCGCCGAACGCCTCATCGTCATCCTCTACTACTACGAGGGCATGACCATGAAGTAGATCGGCGCCACCCTCGACCTCTCCGAGTCCCGCGTCAGCCAGATGCACAGCTCCATCCTCGCCCGACTCAAGGCCCAGATGCAGCATCGCATGCGGGAACTCGAGCCGGTCGGCTAAGGCCGCTCGCCCCCCTGCCCCGTCCCGACTCACCCCCCGCCCCGGCCCCGAGCCGGGGCGTTGTCTTGCCTGGGCCCGATCGGCGGGCTTCACTGAGCCCATGCCCGAAACCTCCGAGCAGCCCACGACCGCCGCCATCGCTCTCGGCTCCAACCTCGGCGACCGGCGGGCCACGCTCGAGAGCGCCCTCCGCTCGCTCGCCCTCACGCCGCGCCTCGAGGTTCTGCTCGCGTCCCCGTTCCTCGAGACCGACCCGGTCGGCCCCGGGACGCAGGGCGCCTACCTCAACGCGGCCGCGATCCTCCGGACCACCCGCGACCCGCGCGACCTCCTCCGGTGCATGCAGCGGATCGAGATCGCCCACGGGCGCGATCGTTCGACCACGGAGCGGTGGGGGCCCCGCACCCTCGATCTGGACCTCATCCTCTACGCCGACGAACGGATCGAGGAGCCGGGCCTGACCGTGCCGCACCCCGAGTTCCGCGGGCGTCTGTTCGTGCTCAGGCCGCTCGGCGCCATCGCCCCGGATCTGGTCGATCCCGTCACCGGCAGGACCCTCGCCAGGCTCCTGGGCGATCTTGAACGCGCACAAGAAAGGCCCCGGGCGTCGGATCCCGGGGCCTGAGCTTCCGTCCAGTGGGGCGGCTTAGCCCGCCTCGGCCCGCGGGTGGGTGTCGTCGTAGACGTCCTTGGACCGCTGGGTCGAGAGATGGGTGTAGACCTGCGTGGTCGAGAGCGACTGGTGGCCCAGCAACTCCTGCACGCTGCGCAGGTCGGCGCCGTTCTCAAGCAGGTGCGTCGCGAAGCTGTGACGCAGGGTGTGCGGGCTGATGGTCGGGTCCAGCCCGACCTCGCGCAGGTACTTGTCCAGCTTCCGGCGCACCGAGCGGCTGCTCAGCCGCTTGCCGTGCTTGTTCAGGAAGAGGGGGAACTCCGCCGACCCCGCGCCGCTCCGGGCCTCGCTGAAGCGCGGGTCGGCCGCGACCATCTCGGTGTACCGGCGGATGGCGCCCAACGCGTGCGAGCCGAGCGGAACGATCCGCTCCTTCCGGCCCTTGCCCCGCACGTGCAGCGCCTCGCCCTGCACGTCCAGGTCCTCCGCGTTCAGGCTCACCAGCTCCGAGACACGGATGCCCGTGGAGTAGAGCGTCTCGAGCATCGCCCGGTCACGCCGGCCCAGCACGTCGTTCTCGTCCGGGGCGCTCAGCAGCTGCTCGACCAGCTCGATCGTGATCGCCGTGGGCAGCCGCTTGTTCTGGCGCGGCGTCCGGATAAGGGTCATCGGATTCGCGTCCACGAGGGAGTGGCGGTCCGCCCACTTGTAGAAGGACCGCAGCGTCGCGATCTTCCTCGCCATCGTGGCGGGGGAGTACGACTGGTCGCCCAGGTGCGCGAGGAAGCCGCGGATCGTGTCCGCCTCCCCCTTGCAGATGACCGCGGTCAGCGTCTTGGGGGCGATCTGACCGACGGTGTCGCCACCCCCCGACTCGCGCTTCCGCAGCGCCGCCGTCTCGTTGGCCTCGTTGATCTCCACCCCGATCTCGTCGCCGAGGTACTCGATGAACTGGCGAAGATCCGCCCCGTAGCAGCGGGCGGTGTACGGGCTGAAGTGACGCTCCTCGGTCAGGTAGCGGGTGAAGGCGTCGATGATCGGCAGGCTGGACATATAAGGGCTCCGGCGGGTCCGTCCGCGGGCTGCGGGTTTGTGTGTCAGGCTCTATCGGGCGTTGAGGGGACCTTGTTGATCCCGATCCGAAGCGTTCCGGCAAGTCGCGTCCGGATAAGCGCCACATCCTCCAGCCCCAGCGGGGATTCGTCGCTCAGCGCGTGCTCCAGGAGCGCGTCCACCAGGGTCTGCTCATCCCCACCGGCACAGGAAACATGCCACCGGTGCGTGCCGCGGATCAGCGTCACGCTCCGATCACTCGGGGTTGGGTTCGCGCTCTGCGGGGGCATCCCGGGGCTCCTTCCGGCTCTCGCCGGTCTCCCCGGCGTCGCTACTCGTGCTCGCTCCCCGCCTGGCTCACCCGGGCCAGACGGATCCACTCCTGCTCCAGCAGCGTCCGCACCGCGTGGTACGTCGCAAACTGGGTGTACAGCTCCATCGAGGCGGTGTAGACCCGCCACCCGAGCGCCGACTCGGGGTCCGCCCGCCCGTCCGCGTACTCACGCAGCTCGAGCAGCACGCCGTGGTCCCTCGCGTCGAGCACATCGCTCGCCACCATCACGGGCGTGTCCACATACCTGGACCGCGCCGCCGGATCGAACTCGGTCGAAAGCCGCGAGAGCTTCCGCGAATCCAGCTCGCCGCGATGCCCCACGAGCACGCCCGGATCGGCGTGCAACGCCAGGCTCAGCCCGATCACCGGCGGGTCGTACGGGTCCCATGCCGTCACGGCGCCCACCACGATCGCGTCCACGCCCATCGCGCGTGCCAGACGTCGTGCGTCCGCCGGGGTCGAAACCCCGCGCATCTCCAGGCTCCGCATCGTCTCGAGCGTCCGGTTGATCGGGACCGTCCGAAGCCCGCGGACCTGCTCGATCGAGTGCGCCAACGCGTCCGACACCGCCAGGGTGTCGAGCGCCGTCGTCCCCGTCTCGTTCCGCAAGGGCGCCACCGCCCAGACCAGGTCGCCCGACGTCGCCTCGTACGGCGCCGTGAGCACCCGCGGGTTCGACAGTCTCGGCCCCTCCTCCGTGCACCCCGGAAGGGCGCACCAGACCAAGACCAACACCAGCGCGCGGATCAGATGAAGCTGTGCACTTGTCATGGCGTCCGTGCCCTTCCGGCGAGGCCTCCTGCCCCGCGAACGTTCAACCGCTCGGACGCGCCAAGCGTGGAAATCGAGCGGCGCCCGGTCGAGGCGCCGCTCGGGGAGAGGGCCGGTCAGTCCGTCGTGCTCGGGGCCTCGACGTACGGCATGTCCCCGGTCTGGAACTCGGGGATCTGGGCGCTGGCCGCCTGCACCGCCGGCGCGATGTCAAACGACCAGAGGTTCTCGTTCCCGGAGCGATCGGAGACGAAGTAGACCTTCCCGTTGGCGCCCCAGACGGGCATCAGGTCCACCGCCGCGCCCCCGGTCAGCTTCACCCGTCCACGACCATCGTCGGCGATCATCCACAGGCTCGACGTCTCCGGTCGGTCGCTCGAACCGCTGTTCCAGCTCTCCGTGTTCGGGACCGCCGCGTAGAGCACGAACCGCCCGTCGGGGCTCCAGCTCGGGTTGATCAGCGCGTGCGTCCGGCTGGTCATGATCTCCGTCTCACGCCCCGCCTTCGCCGGCGAGTCGTTGTACTCGATCGTCCAGATGCTGAACGCGCGGTCACCACGCTCACGCGACCGCTGGAAGACGATCTTGTCGGCCCCCTGGAACCCCGTGCCCGGCACCGGGCACCACTCGGGGAAGAGCCCGAACCCGATGAACTGCGCCCCCGTCGTGTTCTGCACGTCGACGATCCACATCTCCCAACGCTGCGACGTCTGCCCCAGCTTGCTGAAGACGATCTTGCTCCCGTCGGGCGACCACGACGGGTGCAGCTCGTTCGCGTCGTCGTTCGTCAGCTGCACCGCCTTGCCCCCCGAGGCCGGCATCATGTACAGGTCCCAGTTGCCCGAGCGGTTGGAGCTGAACACCACGAACTGCCCGTCCGGGCTGATCGCCGGCATCACGTCCTGGTTCACGTCCTCGGTGAGCCGGGTCACCACCCGCGAGTTCGCGGCCTTGATGTAGATGTCGCTCGTCGGGCGGTGCTGCGTCGAGGCAAACACGATCGCTCGACCGTCCGGAGAGACGTTCGGATCAAAGTCCGCGCCCTCGTGCGAGAAAGTCACCTGCTGCATGTTCGCCACCGCGCGCGAGAGTGCGTCCGGGTTGACCTCCCGCGGCATATTCTCGCCCAGCTCCTCCCCATACAGGCGGACGCTCAGCTCCCGGTTCTGCGGATCGTGGCTCTTGAACGCGCTCCCCGCGTACGGGTCCGCGTTCCGCGAGGGCGGACTCGCTTCCGCGGTCGTCGCCACGCCCACCATCGTCCAGCCGTCGCTGATGTCCGACCACCCGTTGCTCGACAGCCCGCTCGAACCGCCGCCCGCACGCCCCGAGGAGGCGTTCGGAATGCTCGCGCTGCGGCTGGGCGTGGTGGGGGGGGAGACCCAGGTGTTGTTCGTGCTCGCCGCGTTGTTCGTGCTCGCCGTGGTCCGGGTCGACGGAGCGACCTCCATGAGCTGAATCGGCGGGTCCTCCTCGCGGTGCGTCTTGGAACTCGTCGTCGAGGTGGACGAGGCGCACCCGCTCAGGACCAGCGCGAGCCCGGCGCTGCCGGCAAGGATCTTCGGCGACATGTGGTGGGTCGAGGCCATGCGATGCGTCTCCGTGTTGCTCAACACCCCAAGGACCTCTGGCCTCGCGGGCTGCCTGCTCTCGGGCGGGGACGGGCTCCCCCCGTCGCCACCCTCTCCGTGCGGATCGTCCAACCCCGCTCCGCGGGACCGGTATCAGGGCCTTATCGGACGCCTCCTTGCGACCGCTTGAGCCCCTCCACGTCCGGGAACTTCATCGGACGATTCCCCGCTGAGCATGAGTCCGAGAACCCGCCCGCGGACGGGGGCCCACCACAGACCCCGTCCGCGTCTCGGGCCTCACCGCCGACGCCCGCGGGCCCCGCCCACGATCGCCGGCGTGTCCCCCCGACGCACGAACCTCGATTCCGCCCCCCGAGGGCTCCGCACCCGGATCAATCGCTCCAGGTAATCCCCCAGCCGATCCTGCCCGAACTGCTCCAGAAACCGCCGCCCCGCGCTCGGGTTGATCGACAGGATCTGCTCCATCACCTGCTCGCGGCTCAGCCGCCAGGCGCCCCGCTCTCCCTCCGACACGCCCGAGTTGATCATTCCGGCGCCCGGTCTTGTCAGCGTCTCTTCCATCTGCTCAACGCCCCTGTTCATGCCCCGGTCGCGGTGCGCCTCCCGGGCGCCCCCACGTGGGCATGCAGGTATCGGACCCCCCTCCGCCGGACCTCCACGGTGTAAGTGGCGCGGACATTGCCGCCGCGCACCTTCTGCCGCGCAACTCCGGACCCCGCCTACCCTCGCCCGTGCTCGCGCTGCGACCCATCCCCGAACCCGGCGCCTCCCTCTCCTGCGACGCCTGGTCCGCCCCCGGTCGGGCCGGGGTCATCCTCGACCTGGACTCCGGCGAACCCTTCGCCGAGTGGCGAGCCGACAACCCGATCGACGCTCCCCCCGTCCCCTCCCCCCAGCCCGCCGCGCCCCGCCTGGCCCCCTGGTCCGGGTGGATCATCGGGGACGACGACCGGCCCTCGCCCCACACATGGACGCCCGAGGGCTGGAAGGCCCTGGACCGCTGGCTCGACGACACCCTCCCCCGGCTCGACGCGTCCGGGCACGCCCTCCTCCTCCGCCCGGACGCGGGCCACATCCTCTCAGACGCGCGCTCCTGCCTCTCGATCCTCCAACAGCGTCAGACGCCCAACCTCCGGCTCCTGCTCGACCCGGTCGCCATGCTCACCCCCGACATGCTCCCCGACGCCGAGGACCACCTCCGCCGATTCCTCGACGCCCTGCTCCACCACCCCGCGACCGCCGCCGTCATCCTCACCGACGCGACCCCCGAGCGCGACCGACTCACCCCCCGAGCCCTCGGGGACGGTGTGCTCGATCCCGGCCTGCTCGACCGCCTGATCGAGCGCGTCCTCGCCGCCGAGGTCCCCCCCGTGCTGCTCGGCGACCCCGCCCCCCAGCTCGCTCGTCTCCCCGCCCCCTGATCCGCTACAGTCCACCCCAACGCAGCGAGGCCAACATGAGCGACACCCCGACCCTCAACCACCCCGTCTTCGCCCTCCTCAAGGAACACTTCCCCGACAAGAAGCTCCGCGCCACCGAGTTCCGGGGACAGTCCACGCTCATCCTCGAGCCCGCCGACCTCCACGAGGTCATGGCCTTCCTCAAGACCGACGATCGGTGCGCCTTCAACTTCCTCTCCGACGTCACCGCTGTCGATTACCTCGAGTACCCCAGCCCGACGCTCGGACGCTTCGCGGTGATCTACAACCTCTGCGCCTACGGACGCGACGACCGTCTCGTCGTCAAGACCTACCTCGACCCCTCCATCCCCACCGACGGCATCGAGCCCGACCCCGCCCTCGAGGTCGACTCCGTCACCGACCTCTGGCCCGGCGCCGAGTGGACCGAGCGGGAGGTCTTCGACATGTACGGCATCCGCTTCCGCAACCACCCCGACCTGCGGCGCATCCTCACCTGGGGCGACTTCCCCGCCCACCCCCTCCGCAAGGACTACCCCCTCCGCGGGCGCGGCGAGCGCGAGGCCTACCGCGTCGTCGATCGCACCTCGTCGTAATCCCCTCCCGGTGGTGGGGGGCCTCAGCCGCCCCGCGGCGCCGCGACCGGCGCCGGACGATCCACCTCGATCCGATCTTGCACCAGATCCCAGAAGATCGTCCGCGCGCTCACCGGCGCCGGGCGTGACGCGTCGAACATCGTCACGCTGTTCCCCGGCGCCGACCGCGCGAACGCGCTCCCCGACACCGCGTCGTATTCCAGCTCGTCCGCGATCAGCTCACGCGCACCGCCCTTGAAGTAGACCGCCCCGCGGGCGTGCGCGTACAGCAGCTCACCCCGCAACGCGCCCGGGGCGCTCTCCGCCTCCGTCTCCCGGAACTCGGCCATCACACGCTCGGCCTCCAGCTCGGTGAACCCCCCGTTGCTCAGGCTCTGGTGGATCACCCGCACCTTCCGCTCCATCGTCGCCTCCCCGCTCGTCCGGTCCAGGTCCATCGACCCCGACCACGTGAAGAGCGACTGCCCCGGTCCCCGTGCGATCAGCGGCATCCCCTCCACGTGCCCGCGTGACTCGTCCGGGCGCCGATCGAGCATCAGCATCTTCCCCGTCGTGGGCACCCGCAGCGTCTGCGCCGACGCGTCCGCGTAGATCTCCGCGCCCTCCAGGTAGTAGATCTGCTCGACCCGCTCCGGATCGTCCGCTGCGAAGACGCGCGACTCGGCGCTCGCCATCGTGCTCGCCGGTCCCGCCTTGCCCAACGCGCTCACACGCAGCAGCTCACGCGACTCGCCCCCCTCGCTCGCCCCGCCGACCTGCCCCAGCGGCGTCAGCTCCACGAGCACCCGGTCCGCCGAGAGCGTGTCGAGCGTCCGGTCGTCCGAACGCGACTCCGCCCGCGCCTCGCCCACGCACTCGATCCGCCCCCGGTAGTCGTCGAACGTCATCCACTCCGACCAGCTCGCCCACGCGAACCCGCCGAACCGGCCACCCTCGCCCAGCGACTCGTCCTTCTCGAACCGACCCGGTCCGTAGACCTCCGCGGTGCGCTTCTGCCCATCCAGAATGATCTCGAAGCCGGAGATCAGCCCGCCGGACCGACCGACCTGCGCGGGCGAGCCGAGGAAGGTCACGACCTCGAGCAGCCTGTCGCCGTGCAGCTCGTCCGCCTTCGCCCAGCTCTCCTGCTGGCCCGTGTAGTCCACCTGCCCGCGGGCGTTGACCTCACGGACGATCACCTCGCCCTGATCGTCCCGGGCCAGGAGCGTGTCAAGCTCGTCCGAGGCGAGCGCGAGATCCTCCGCCGCCACGCGCACGTCGCCGCGCGCCGAGAACCGGACCGGGTCGATCTCCTCCCCGTGCGTGCCGGGCGCGAAGTGAACGGTCATCCGCTCCCCCTGGGCCCGCCGTCCCTGACCGTCGCTCGCCACGCCCCCCTCGACCTCGATCTGCGCCAGCCGGGTCGTGCCGTCTCCCCGTTCGATGAACAGGGCGGTCAATGCTTCGGCGTGCTCCAGACGCGCCGCGCCGTCCGTCGCCTCCACATCGCCGAGGAAGGTCGCCATCTCCAGTTGCTCGGTCACCCGGCCATCCACCACGCGGAACTGGAAGTCCGCCTGCTCCGTGCACCGGATCCGTCCGCGCGCCGCCTGGCCATCGACGCCCGACGCCCCGTCCAGCACCGCGTCAAAGACGCTCGGCCCGCGCGAGTGCACCGTCCCCGCGTTGAAGTTCACCTGCGCCCGGCTCCCCGTGTACGACCCCACGCCCTCCCAGGCCAGCTGGATCGTCCCCCCCGGACCCGACAGCGCCAGGTCACGCGTCGTCGCACGCCCTTCCACCGCCACCACCTGCCCCGTCAGCCCCCGCGACGGATCTTCCAGCGTCACCAGTCCTGTCCGCTCCGCCGTGAGCCGGAACGACGCGTCCGACCCGTCCAACTCCGCGGGCGTCTCCCCGAGTGGTTTGATCACCAGGGGTCCGGTCCAGGTCAGCGTCACCGGGCGAGGCCCCGCCTCGACCGTCGGTGTCTCCGGCACGCTCGCGAGCGATGCTTCCGGAGAGCCCGGCTCATCCACGTTCTCGATGAACGCCGGGTTCACCCCCGGCTCCCCCGCGGGCGTCGGGGCCTCGGCGATCGCCTTCGCCGGCGTCGGCTCGAACGACCCCCCCAGCGCGCCCTCGGGAATCGTGTTGTCGATCAGGCGAACCCACAGATCCAGCTTGTCCCCGTGCGTGCGCATCGTCTCGTGCGAGATCGTCACCCCGTCCAGGAACGCGATCTGGTACTCGTCGATCTTCGGCGCCACGACCTCGGCCTGATCGCTCGGCGTCTCATCGCCCGCGACCGCGCGCCGCTTGCCCGTCCCTGACGCGTCCCGCGGCTCGCCCCCGCTCCGGTCTTCAACCGGCGCGGGTTCGGCGGCGGCCACCTCCGGCGTGTACCGGATGAACTCGCCCCCGCGGAACTCAAGCAGCTCGAGACGTTCCTTCACCTGGTTGATCACCGCGGTCATGTACGAGCCGGCGAACTCGATCGGACCGCTCTCCACATGCACCCGCCCCGTCGTGAACAGCCGCGCGTTGCGCTGGTCGAACTCCAGCGGCTTATCCGTCCGCGCCGTCAGCAACGCCTCGTCCTGGCCCAGCACGGGGCGACGCCCGCCCTCGATCGCCTCGAAGACCCGGATCGTCACGTCCCCCTGCAGACGCCCCGACTCCGGTGCGCTGTTCGCCTGCCCCCCGGGCATGAAGAACCGTCCCCGGCTTGCCTCCACGTGCAGCGTCCGCCCGTCCTTGAGGAAGTACCAAAGCCGCGGCTCGACCACGCTCCGCTCGCTCGGGCTCACCGGGTCGTACGACTCGGCGGAGAGCACCCCCGCCAGACGCGTCGGGTCGTCCTTGTCCGTCAGCTCGATGTACATCCCCGAGCCCGCGTCGCTCTTGAGGATGTCCGTGATGTCCGGGGGCATCTCCCGGTCCGGATCCTGCGCCGTCGCCGTGGATGTCCCTCCACCACGCATCGCAAAGACCACCACCAGGATCGAGAAAATGACAGCGAGCGTCGCGGCGATATAGAGCCCCGTCCGCTCGACCATCCCGAGGCGGCTTCCGTTCCGTCCCATACGCCCCATCCTACCTTGATCGCCCCCGCTCAACATCCGGCCACATCAATCCCGCACCAGACGCCGGCTGACCAGGTCCTGCACGTCAAGCAGCCCCACCGGACGCCCCTGCTCGTCCACCACCGGGATCTCGTCCTGGCGGTGCTCCCGGAAGGCCGCCACCGCGTCCCGCGCCAGCGCGCTGTCCGAGATCGTCCGGGGCCCCTTGGTCATCACCTCGCGGATCGGCGAGCCCAACCGCCCGGGATCCTCGAGCACCAGGAGACGCAGGTCCCCGTCGGTGAAGATCCCCACCAGCCGCCCCGCCTCCACCACCAGCAACGCCCCCGGGCGACGCCCGCTCAGCGCCACGTCCCGCAGCGCCGCTTCCACGCTCGTTTCCGGCGAGACCAGCGGCAGGTTCTTCCCCGCCCGGAATCGCAGCAGATCCACCACCGGCTGGAGCAACCCACCGAGCTGCCCCCCCGGATGCCGCTTGGCGAAGTCCTCGTTGGTGAACTTTCTCCGCCGGGCGACCGCCAGCGCGAGCGCGTCACCGACCGCCATGGTCGCGGTCGTGGACGCGGTGGGGGCCATCAGCCCCCCGCCCGCCTCCTCCCGGACGCCCACCCCCAGGGTCACGTCCGCCAGGCGCTCCAGGCGCGAGGGCGCCTCACCCTCCCTCGCCCCGCGCGTGATCGCGACGATCGGCAACCCGTCCTGACGCAGCGTCGCCGCCAGGGCCACGACCTCGTCGGTCTCCCCCGAGTGCGAGAGGCAGACGACCATGTCCTGGCGCCGGAACCGTCCCAGGTCCCCGTGCGCCGCCTCCGTCGGGTGGACCGAGTGCGAGGTGATCCCCAGCGAGGCCATCGTCGCGCTGATCTTCGCGCCCACGTGCCCCGACTTGCCCAGGCCCGAGACGAGCACCGTCCCCCCCTGATCCGCGCACCGCTCGATCAGATCGCAGGCCACGCCGAACCGATCCCCCGCCCCCGACGCGATCGCCTCGATCGCCCGCGCCTCATCGCGCAGCACGCCGCGGATGTACGCCAGCTCCTCGCTCCGATCGTCCCGGATCGGCGCCCGCTCGTCGGTCTGTGTGCGGCTCTCGCCGGAGGCCTTTCCCATGGGACAAAGCGTAGGGGCGCGGGGGGCAGCGTGCGGCGTGTACACTCGTTCACGCTCGCCGGGCGATCGCCCGCCACACGGAAGGATCGAGCCCGATGACCGCCCCCACGCCGCCCGCCACCCAGACCAACTACCGCGTCCGCCTCGACGCCTTCGAGGGGCCCCTGGACCTCCTCCTCTTCCTCATCCGACGGGCCGAGGTGGACGTCACCGACATCCCCATCGCCGCCATCACCGACCAGTACATGGCCCAGCTCGAGCAGATCGAGCGGATCGACATCGAACTCGCCGGGGAGTTCCTCGTCATGGCCGCCACACTCATGGAGATCAAGTCCCGGATGATCAACCCCCCCGAGGCCACCGACGCCCCGGACCGCGAGGGGGAGGAGGGCGAGGAGAAGCTTGACCCCCGCGCCGAGCTGGTCCGCCAGCTCCTCGACTACAAGAAGTACCGCGACGCCGCCGACGAACTCGACCACCGGCGCCTCGAGTGGGAGCAGCGCGCCCCGGTCGTCGCCGGCGCCGACGCGCAGTCCATCCGCGAAGCCGCCGAGGAACTCGGCGAGATCGACATGGAAGACCTCGGCCTCAGCGACCTCATCGAGGCCTTCCAGGAGATCGTCGCCTCGGTCAACTTCGACCGCCTCGGCGAGCACGAGGTCCTCTCCGACGACACCCCCATCGAACTCCACGCCGAGGACCTGCTCGACCAGCTCAAGCGCGACGCCGGCGCCCACGACCACCCGCCACGCCTGAGCCTCCGGCGCGTCCTGACCGGACGCTCCCGCGCCGAGATGATCGGCCTCTTCCTCGCCATGCTCACCCTGATCCGCGACCAGCGGGTCGGCGTTCGGCAGCCCGAGGCCGGGGGAGATATCGAACTCGAACTCCGCCCCGACGCCGACGCCGACGCCCCCCCGATCGCCGACGACTTCGCCTGAGGCCGCCCCTCAACCCCCCCCGAGCGCGTCCCGCAGCGGGCCGAGGTGGGCCGCGTACCGCTCATGCCGGCGCACCGACCGCGAGTAGATCGGCTGATCGACCTGGTACTCGCTCGCGGTCCGCACGCTCCGCTTCTTCTCGTAGAACCGCTCGCACGCGTCGTCCCACGCCAGCCCGAGCGCCCCGATCAGCCGCCGGGACTCCCCCGCCTGGTCCGCGACCATGTCCTCGTACGCCACCCGGTGCACCGGGATCCCCAGCGTCTCGGTCCAGTGCTCCACCGCCCGCTGCGTGTCCTGGTGGTACCGCCCCAGCCACGCCTGGTCCCGCGACCACGCCATCCCGTGCACATCCCGGAAGTCCTGCGCGTAGCACGACAGGCACGTGTCCATCGGATCTCGCACGCAGTGCACCAGCCTGGCCTGCGGCAACGCCGCGTGGATCAGGCCCAGGTGCAGCACCGACTCCGGCTGCTTGTCCGTCACCCGCGCCGCGTTCCCCCCGATCGATCCCAGCTCACGGATCGCCCCCCGCGCGAACCTCGCGAGCCGCGCCCGCCCGATCGACCCCGGGTCCTCGATCAACGCGAACGCACGCTGCCCGGCGCGCATCCCCGACGCCAGCTTCGACGCCAGCCCGATCTCACCCCCCCCGCACGCCCCCGGGTGGCTCGCGATGATCTGCTCCACCAGCGTCGTCCCCGAGCGCGGCATCCCGAACACGAACACCGGCAGCTCCGACGCCACGCCGCCCTCACGCAGCGACGCCAACGCCTCCGGCGTCCACCGCTCGATCATCCCCGAGATCGCCCGGCTGAACGCGTCCGGGTCCCACGACGGCTTCCCCGTCTCGTTCACTCGCTCGTAGCACGCGAACGCCTCGTCGTACTCACCCACGCTGTCGTGCAGTTCCCCGAGCGCCCACGTCAGCCGACGCTCGTAGAACGCCCAGACCTCGCCCCCCGCCAGGTGCGCCCGCACCGCCTCGATGCCCTCCCGCTCACGCCCGAGCCGCTTGCACAGCTCCGCGAAGAGCTGCACGCACGCCGAGTTGGCGCCCCCCGAGCCGATCAACCCCTCGACCTCGCGCATCGCCCCCTCGTGGTCCCCCCGCAGACGCTTGTGGTTCGCCAGCGCCGCGACCACGTCCGGGCTCCCCGGCGCCAGCGAACGCGCGTGCTCCAACGCCCCGCCCGCCTCATCCAACCGGTTCTCCGCCTGCAGCGCCATCCCCCGCTCGACGTGCGACGCCGCCCGCCCCGGATCGAGCCGCACCGCCTGCTCGATCGAACGCAGCCCCTCCCCCGCCCGCCCCGCCCGGGTCAGCGCCGCTCCTCGCACCAGCAGGAGCGTCACGTTCCGCGGATCCCCCGCGAGCCCGCGCTCCGCGACCGCGACGGCCTCGTCCAGCCGCCCGGCGCGCATCAGGCGTGTCGCCTGCGCCGTGAGCTGTTTGACCTGCGCCGCGCTTGGCTTCCCGGGTGGCATCAGACGGATGGTAGTGGGGGCCTCAGACGCCCAGCTTCTGCACGAACGCCGCGAAACGGTCCATGCCCTGATTGATCGTCTCTTCCGAGCAGGCGAACGAGATCCGCACGTGGTCCTCGCCCCCCCCGCCGGAGTCCTCCCCCGGGACGAACGCGAGCAGTTCTTCGGCCAGCAACGCCTCGCACAGATCCTGCGCCGATCCGATCGGCGCCCCCCCCGGTGTCGTGGCCCCGAACAGCCCCGAGATGTCCGGGAAGACGTAAAACGCCCCCGTCGGCTTCGGGCAGACCACGCCGGGAATCTCCTTCAGCCGCCGATGGATCAGCTCCGCCCGCGAGGCGAACGCCTCCCGCATCCGCTCGACATCCGCGGCGCACGCCGTCAACGCCGTCCGGATCGCCGGGTAGTTGAACGACGTGATGTTCGTCGTCATCTGCCCCTGCAGCGTCCCGATCGCCTTGATCAGGCTCCTGCCGAACTCCCCCGGCATCGCCCCGTACCCGATCCGCCAACCCGTCATCGCGTACGCCTTGCTCAGCCCGTTGACCGTGAACGTCCGCTCGCTCACCTCCGGCACGCTCCCGATCGAGAAGTGCTCGATCCCCCCGTACACGATCTTCTCGTAGATCTCGTCCGTCACAATCACCAGACCCGGCGCCGTCGTCTTCGCCGCTTCCGCCACCACGCCCGCCAGCGCCCGAAGCTCGTCCGGCGTGTACATCGTCCCGCACGGGTTGCTCGGCGAGTTGAGCACGAGCACCCGGCTGTTCGGGGTGATCGCCCGGCGCAGCTGCTCCGGCGTCATCTTGAAGTCTCGCTCCACGGTCGTCTCCACCTCGACGACCTTCCCCCCAGCCAGACGCGTGATCGGCGCGTAGCTCACCCACGCCGGCGTCGGGATGATCACCTCCGGCGCCGCCTCGCCGGGCGCCGGGAAGTCCAGCAGGCAGTGCAGCGCCCCGTAGAGCACGTGCTTGCCCCCCCCCCCGCTCGCCCCCGGCTCCCCCCCCCCCCCCCGGAGACCCGGGAACCACGTGGGCTTAGACCCGCAAGTAGCCCCC
>JBITAG010000110.1:0-7347 GCA_044439985.1 Phycisphaerales bacterium JB059
GAGCCACCGTTGACCGAGCCGACCGCGACGCCGTTGTTGTTGATGTCGTTGGCACGCCCGAGGGTCTCTCCGGGGGGGAGCGGGAGCTGCGCGACGACGCCGTTCTCCCAGATCAGGGGCAGGGGGCTGGAACCGAAGAAGGTGGTGGCGCCCGTGCCGACGACGGCGCCCATGTCGTTGGCGCCGTTGGCGACGCTGAAGTTTCGCTCGGGCGAGGCGAGGTTCGGGAGGACGACCGTTCCGCCGTCCTGGGTCCAGGAGAGGGCGAGGGCGCCCGCTCCGCCGAGCGAGCGCCCGGTCGCGACGCCGCCGGGCGACACGCTCTCGCCCTGAGATCCGAAATCGCCGGGATCGGCGAGGCCGAGGTCCACGATCGTGTACGCCGGGGGAGCGCCGAGCGTCGCGGAAGCCGCGAGCAGCAGGGCGCTGATGGAACTGGTCTTCGAGCCGGTCAATCGAGTCCGCATTGGTGTCCTCCCAGTGGAGACCCATCGGCCTGGCGCCCGTCCACGCGGACAGCGGCGAATCGGCCTTTGACGCGAGCGTAGAGAGAGAGCCGGCGTGACGCAATAAATTACATTGTGGTTTCGCCAGATTTTTCGAGTAGCCTGTAGCGGGCATGACGCCCGATGGACGACCCAGGCCGATGACGACCTCCCAATCCGCAATGCGAGTGGCTGACTCCTCAGCGCCGAGCCTTGAGAGGAGGGTGCCGGAGATCGGCAGGGAACTCGTCGAGGCGATGCGGGCCCAGCTCGACGCCATCCCCGGCAGCCCACACCGCCCGACGCACCTGGCCCGTCAGCTCGGCCTCAGCCGTGTGATCCTCAGTCGCCTGCTCGGCGCTGTTGACTGTGAAGACCCGTTCGAGGCGCTCGAGCGGATTCCTGGCCCCGATTCCCTGCGGGCGTTCGTGGACGCGGCGTTGGATCGGGCGGAGACGCCCGCGCCGATCGCCGAGCGGGCGCACCTGGCCATCGACCGCTTCGCGGAACTGATCCGGGACGACTTCGGCACGCGATCGGCGCTCTCGGCGGCTCTGAGCGCCCGGAGCCCGGAGCTGCAACAACGCCTGGTGCAGGGCGCCCGGTACCAGGTCTATCAGGGGATGCGTCAGATCCTCGGGGTGGAGGCGGACGCCTGGCTCACCTCCATGATGTTCGCCCCCTCCCGAGAGAACCCGGAGATGCTCGAGGTGATCTCGATCCACGGGCCGATCGGGATGCGTCGCCTTCGCTCCGACGTGGGGGTGCACTTCACCTTCGGCGAGCCGGGGAAGGTGGGGGGGGAGGACGCGCTCTCCTCCGACCCGCTGGATCTGAGCGAGTTCTACGAGCACGAGGCGGCACGCATCCAGACGCACGTGGCGGGAGGCCAGCTGGTGCATTCCCTCGCGGACGACCGGGTCGGGCGCAACTCGGCGGTGGACATGCTCGCGCTGAGCCGCAACGCGCAGGGATCGCGTCGGTACGCCACCCCCGAGCGTCCGCGCGGGGGCGCGGTGGTCTTCCCCGATGTGCCGGTGAAGACGCTGGTCTGCGATGTGCTGGTGCACGAGGGGGCGTTCACCGACGAGCCCCCGGAGTTGCTGGTGTTCAACCCGGGCGCCCGGGGGCCGGCGAACCCGGTGGACCCCTCCCGGTCGATCGATCGGGTGAGCGTGCCCGAGACGGTCGAGTCGCTCGGGCGCGGGCTGGGGCGCGCGGACTTCCCCGAGCTGCCGCGCTACACGGAGATGGTGGCGCGGGTGTGTGATCGCTACGGGCTCGACCACGAGCAGGTGCGTGTGCACCGCCTGCGGATGAGCTACCCCGTGCACGGGTTCCAGTTCGTGATGGCGTTTAACGCGCTGGCGCCCGAGGGCGAATGAGCGACGCGCGTCGGAGTACGACAAACGCCCGGACCTTGCGGCCCGGGCGTTGACTCTCGTTCGTCCCGGTTCTCTCCGCCGAAACGCTTGAATCCGGCGGCGGTGGGTCGTTACCGCTGGATCGTGGGGAGACCTTCGACGTGCTTCATGCCGCGACGACGGTCACGCAGGCGACGGCTCTTGCCCACGCGATCGCGCAGGAAGTAGAGCTTGGCCCGGCGGGCGTCGGCCCGGCGCACCACCTCGATCTTCGCGATCGAGGGGGAGTTGACCGGCCAGGTCCGCTCGATGCCGATGTCGTCGGTGACGCGACGGACGGTGATCATCTCGTTGATGCCACGCCCCTTGCGCGAGATGAGCACGCCCTGGTAGACCTGGACGCGTTCCTTCTCACCCTCGCGGATGCGGACGTGGACGTTGATCGTGTCGCCGATGTCGAAGCGCGGCAGGTCCGTCTTCAGGGCGTCGGCGTTGATGGACTCGATCAGCTGCTGCGTGCCCATGTCGGGGCTCCTGAGGCAAGGGGATGGCCGCCGGGCGAAAGGCCCGGGCGGGGGACCGGAAGGGTAGGCGGGCGCCCCGGGGGGCGTCTAGGGGGTGGGGGGGGCATCCTCGCCCGGCTCGAGCAGGTCCGGGCGTCTGGCCCGGGTCCGGGCCGCCATCTGCTCCAGGCGCCAGCGGGCGACCGCCTCGTGATCTCCGCTGAGCAGGGCCTCGGGCGCCTCCATTCCCTCCCAGACCCTCGGGCGGGTGTAGTGCGGGCAGTCCAGCAGGCGGGCGCCCGCCGGGATGCCCAGCTCGGCCTTGAGCCGGGCCAGTCGCTTCGGGGGCAGCTCGTTCCCGTCCGGGTCGGTGGTGGGGGGGAAGCCGAAGCTGTCCTGGACCGCGCTGGCGTCGTCGCCCAGCACGCCCGGCTGGAGGCGGGCCACCGCGTCGATCAGGACCATCGCGCCCAACTCCCCGCCCGAGAGGACGTAGTCCCCGATGGAGATCTCGAGCGGGTCGAGCTTCTGGATGACGCGCTCGTCGATGCCCTCGTAGTGCCCGGCGAGGATGAGCAGGCGGGGTCTGGCCGCGAGTTGCTCGACCAGGGCCTGGTCGAGGCGCTGGCCCTGGGGGGTCATGAGGATTCGCGTCGCGGGGCGCGGGTCCTGGGCCTCGGCGTGGGCGACGGCGTCCCAGACGGGCTGGCACATCATGACCATGCCCGGGCCGCCGCCGAAGGGGCGGTCGTCGGTCTTGCTGTGCTTGTTGTCGGCGAAGTCGCGGATATTGGTGGCGTGGACCTCGATGGCGCCCGCGGCCTGCGCCCGGGCAGGGATGGAGACCCCGAGGGCGCCCGGGGGCGCTGGGGTGAACATCTCCGGAAACGTGGTGAGCACGTCGAGGCGGAGGGGCTGGCGGGTCGGCTGGGGCACGTGGGATTGTTGGGGAGGCTGCGGGCGAAGTCGCCCGGTAGAGTGGGGCGGGCGGACGGGCTCGGCCGCTCAGGAATAGGACGGAATACCGGCGCGGGCGGGCCACAGCGCGCACAAGGATGGGGAGTCTGGCGATGACGACGACGGCGACCGATGTCGAGGCGATCAGAGGGGTGCTCGACGGGTACATGGACGCGGCCCGGTCCGGGCTGGAGGCGGACTTCCGGCGGGATGTCTTCCGCGAGGACGCGACGATCTGCGGGTACGTCGGCGAAGAGCTCTTCTCGGCGCCCATCGGCGCGTTCTACGAGTGGAACAACGAGAACGGCCCGGCGAAGGACGTGACGGGGGAGACGGTCGGCGTCGATGTCGCGGGGACGATCGCGACGGCGCGGATGGAGATTTACAACTGGACCGGGCACCGGTTCACGGACATGTTCACGCTGCTCAAGAGCGACGGGCAGTGGCGGGTGGTGAGCAAGGTGTTCTACATGCACCCCGAAGGCTCGTGAGGCGCGGGGCCGGGGCGCCGGGCGGGCGGGTTTGTGCGCTTTTTCTGGCCTCTCCGCGGGGTTGGTGGACAACCCGGTGGAGAACCGGGGCGTAACCCGGTGGGTATCCGGTGCACACGTCGCGGGCAAGCTGTCGCCAGAAACGAGGCGATTGCAGAGCCTTGACGAGGTTGTAGAGTGCACGTGCTCGAGACGAACGCCGAGGGTGGAAGCCAGCGGCGGGGGGCTCGGGGGCGGGCGGCAGCCCGCCTGATGGGAGTCGCGTCCTGCCAGACGCGGCCAGGCGGCCCCGACGGGGCCCGGAACAGCCGAGGCACGAAGCGCCGCGCAGCCGGGAGACCGGGCGGCGGATCGGGTCCGGTCCGGGACCAACCCCGAATCGGGAGTTGACCGTCGGATCCCGACGCGATCGCCCGCAAGGCGGCGTCGGGCCTCGGGGCGGACCCCACGCGGCTTCGCTCACGAGGGAAAAGAAAGCGGCCGGGAGCGCTACACCCGGTCGGACTCGGGGAAGCGCCGTCCCTTGCGAGGGGCGGAGGCGGAAACGAGGAAAGCGTCGCTCGCCGGGCGTCGCCTGCCGGAGACGGACGGCCCTTTGGGCCGAGACCGCGCCGGGAGGAACCAGCCCGGGGGATCGGGAGGCGCACAACGACACGGCCTTGGCCCCTCGCGCGGGGACCAAGGCCGCGATCGTTTTTGGACCGCGTCGTGGCGTCGGGCGGGGCCCGGGTGATGCGACGTTCGCAGGCGCGGGGACCGGGCGTCGCCGGTACCTTGTCGCGATGCTTGCACGAACGATCGGCGCGTGGGTCCTGCTCGGCTTGTTGGTCTGGGTGATCGGAGGGTGCGCCGCACACTCGGAGCGTGCCGACGCGCGGGCGTTGACGCGCGGGATCGGCGCCGAGATCGATTCAATCGGGCGTCGCGCCATCGAGGAGGAGGGAATCGTCGGTCTCTCGATCGGTGTCGCGATCAACGGGCGGACCGTGTACGCGCGTGGGTTCGGGTACGCCGACGTCGACCGGACAAGGCCGGCGCACGAGCACACGGTGTACGATCTTGCGTCGGTGGGCAAGCACTTCACGGCCGCGGCTGCGATGCGGCTGATCGAGGAGGGAAGGCTCTCGCTCGGAACTCGAGCGAGGAGCGTGATTCCGGAGCTGCCGGCGAACTTTCCGGACGCGACGGTCGAGCAGCTGCTTCGGCACACGTCGGGGTTCGTCGGGGCGGAGCTTGACGAATCAAACCCTCCGGCGGACTACGCGACGAAACGGTACGGGCTCGAGTTGCTGACCGACGGCGAGCTGCAGGGGGGAGAGACACGCTTCGCGCCGGACGAGACATGGGTGTACTGCAATCCGGGGTACCTGGTGCTCGGGATGATCGTCGAGGCGGCCTCCGGGATGCGGTATGACCGTTACGTCCGCGCGCGGATGCTCGAGCCGAACGGGCTCGGTGGCATGACCGTGTGCGAGCGGGCCGGGCCGGCGGTGATGTCGCAGGCCATTCGGCGCGACGAGACCGGCGCGGTGGCGGAGGCCGCGTTCATCGACATGACGGCGTACAGCGGGCAGGGCTCGATTTGCAGCAGCGTCGAGGACCTGCTGAAGTGGTCGCGGGCGCTGAACTCGGGTCGGATCGTGCGTCCGGACTCGCTGGCGCAGATGCGCTCGCCGTCTCCCGTGCGGAGCGCCAGCACGCGGGCGGAGGTCCCGTACGGGATGGCGCAGCGGATCGGGGCGATCAGCGGGGTGTACAAGGTCGGGCACACCGGTACGTTCGATGGCGGCTCCGCGTCGCTGGCGTACTACCCGGAGCGCGAGGTCGAGATCACGGTTCTGAGCAACACGAACGGCGCCGGAACGCCGCACGCGGCTGTCATCGAGCGGCGAGTGGCCAAGGCCGTCATGGGTCTGACGGATCCGGACGTGAGGCAGCTGGCGCGCCCGGTTCCCGATGAAGTGAAGGATCGCGTCGCGGGGGCCTACATCAGCGGCAAGCGGTACGTCACGTCGTTCGAGGGCGACGAGCTTGTCGTGACACGGAACGGGACCGTCGTGGAGCGTCTCGTGTACGTGGGGGGCATGGCGTTTCGGTCCGTCGATGCGCCAGACCTGACCGAGTACTTCATTCCGGACGGTCCCACGGCGGGGTGGTGGGTGTACAACTACGGCGGCGACTTCATCGAGGTGCTCAGGCGAGAGGATCTGGTGATCGGCCCGACGGGCGCCGGGTCGTAGGGCCGGGTCGTGGACGACCCGTAGCTTCCGGTGGAGTCACGAAAGAAAGAACCCCGCGGCGGCGCGGGGTTCTTGCGTGATGATCGGTTGCGTGGCTGGACAGCCCAGGTCGCGATTACTCGCCCTCGGGCGTCTCTTCGGAGGACTCGGCGTCGGCGGACGCCGCGGCGGCGGCCTCTTCCTCGGCCTTCTTCTTGGCCTGGAAGTCCTCCTCGGCCTTCTTGGCGCTGTCGAGGGCGCTCTGCGCCTCGTCGGCGGCCTTCGCGGCGGCCTTGACGTCGGCGCTGGCGACGGCGCTCTGCGTCGCCTTCAGCGCGGCGCTGATCGCGCCCTGGAACTCGCCCAGGTTCGCCTCGGCGGAGCCCATCAGTTCCTCCATCGCCGCGGCGGCGCTCTCGGCCTTCTTCAGCGAGACCTTGGCGGCGACGCGGGCGTTGGCGTCGGCCCGGCGCTTCTCCCACGCCGCCTTCATCTTGTCGGGCAGCAGGTCGTTCTTGGCCAGCAGGTCCTCGACGGTCTCGGAGGGCTGCGCGCCCTGGGCGAGCCAGTACTGGATGCGCTCGCCTTTGAGTTCCAGCATCTTCGACTCGTCCTTGGCCAAGGGGTCGTACCAGCCCAGGGGCTCGATGACCCGACCGTTGCGCCGCGTGCGCTGGTCAATGGCGTTGATGCGGAAGAAGGGGCGGTGCCGGCGGCCGAGACGCTGCATGCGGATGCGAACCATGGTGAATCTCCGTGATGGCAGGCCGCGCGAGCGCGTCGGCCGGCGGGTTTGTCCCCGGGGCTGACCGACGGGTTTGAGGCCCGGAACCGGCTTTGTCCCTCGACGCGGCGACCATCGCGGCGTCTGTGTGCCCTGGGGAGAGGATTGTTGGCCCCCCCGGGGGGCGGGTCCAACGGGCTTCACAGGACACCAAGCCCTATACGGGGGGGCTGACCCTCCCCGTTTGGGTCTTGATTGAGACTCCTGGGTGTGGGAGGATGGGCAAGGTTGAGGGGGGCCCCGCGCGGGGCACCGGGACCGCTGGCGACGGAGGGCAGGGCATGCGAGCGCAGCACTGGATGGTTCGGGCGGCGAGCGGGCTGGCGTTGGGGGTCGTCGGCGCGTCGGCGTCGGCGCAGGCGGTTTCATTGGAACTGTCCGCCGACCAAACGTTCTACTCGTCCCAGAACACCATCACGCTTCAAGTGTTCGCGCTATGGGATGATGACGAGATCGGGCTGACGCCCGGCGTCACGCCGGCGCGGGCGATGTTCAACTTCCGTATCGAGACGGGATTTGGGATTGAGCCGACTCATGTGGTCTT
>JBITAG010000111.1:0-8510 GCA_044439985.1 Phycisphaerales bacterium JB059
AGCTCGAAGTGGAACTGGAACCCGTAGGTCCGCTGCCCGGCCCGGAAAGCCTGCGTCTTGCAGGCGTCGGAGCTGGCCAGCAGCTGGGCGCCCGCGGGCAGCTCCGAGATCTCCTCCTGGTGCGAGCAGTACTGCATGCTCTCCCACGGGACCCCGGCGAGGACCGTCTCGGTCTGCCCGGGCGGGAGGATGCGGACCTTCTTGAACCCGACCTCGGGCGTCTCCGTGCGGGCGACCGTCCCGCCGAGCGCCTTGGCGATCATCTGCGCCCCCAGGCAGATGCCGACCACGGGAAGCCCCCGCTCGTGCGCCTCCCGGATCAGTTCCTCCTCGCGGGCCATCCAAGGCAGGTTCTGCTCCACGCTCTGCGACCCACCCAGCACGAGCAGCCCGTGGACGTCGTCCAGGTCCGGCGGGAGCGGGTCCCCGCCCTGGTCGGCCGGAAGATCCACGCGCCGGGTGTCCAGCTTGAAGGCGTGATCGCGGAGGGTGAGACCGAGGCGACCCGGGGTCCGCTCGGCGCCGTGCTGGAGAACAACAACTCGTGCCATGATGATCGGATGATAGCCGCAGCCCTCCCCACGCCAGCGGGTAGGATTGAGCCAACATCCCCCCCGGAAGGACCCTTCGTGAGATCAGCCACCCTGTTCGTGTGTGCCGCCCTGGCCTGTGTGCTCTCCCCGCTCGCCACCGCTCAGGACACGCTCCGGGCCACGGCACGCGATTCGGTGGTCAAGATCTTCACCACCTACCGGGCGCCCGACTTCGAGTCCCCCTGGACCAAGCTCCCCCCGGAGGAGATCTCGGGCACGGGATTCGTCATCGAGGGCGACCGCATCCTCACCAACGCCCACGTCGTCGAGCAGGCCAGCCAGATCTTCGTCCAGCCCCCCAACAGCGCCGACAAGCTCCGCGCCGAGGTCGTCGGCATCTCCCAGGGCATCGACCTGGCCGTCATCCGCCTCCGGCGCGAGTCCGAGCGAGAGGCCTTCCACGAGGCCCATCCCCCCCTCGCCCTGCGCGACACCCTCCCCGAGGTCGGGGGCACCGTCCAGGCGATCGGGTACCCGCTCGGCGGCGAACAGCTCTCCATCACCGAGGGCGTCGTCTCCCGCATCGAGTACACCAGCTACTACAACAACACCGCCGGCCTGCGCATCCAGGTCGACGCCGCGCTCAACCCCGGCAACTCCGGCGGCCCCGTCGTGATGGACGGCGAGGTCATCGGCGTCGTCTTCTCCGGCATGGACGCCGCCGAAAATATCGGCTACGTCATCCCCGTCGATGAGGTCCGCGCCTTCCTCGACGACATCGAGGACGGCGAGTTCGACGGACGCCCCCGTCTCTGGGCCCGACGCTTCCAGACCTGCGAGAACCCCGCCCTCCGCGACTTCCTCGGCCTGAAGCCCGACCAGACCGGGCTCGTCTACCGAGGCGAAGACGAACACCACGACCTGCAGCCCAGGGACCTGCTCGACGCCATCGGCGACCACGACATCGACAACGCCGGGCTGGTCACCCTCGAGGGCGACCTCCGCCTCAGCTGGGGATACCTCATCCCCCGCCTCGCCGAGAACGGGACGATCCCCGTGCGCGTCATCCGCGAGGGGCAGCCGATCGACCTTCGCCTCCCCGTCTCCCCCACGCGCGACAACCTCGTCCCCTTCATCGGGAACGACTACCCCGAGTACTTCATCCTCGGCCCCATGGTCTTCATGCCCGTCCGCGCCGAGCTGCTCTTTGAACTCTACACCGGCTTCCTCGCCATCCAGGGCAACCCCGCCATCCTCCGCGCCGAGGACACCCGAGAGACCGAGGGCGAAGAGATCGTCATCCTCTGCTCCGACTTCCTCCCCCACCCCATCACCAAGGGGTACCAGATCGCCTACCGACCCGCCGTCAAGAAGGTCAACGGCGTGGAGATCACCTCCCTTGCCCACATGATCGAGACGATCCGCGACGCGGAGGAGGACTTCCTCGTCTTCGAGTTCCACGACAAGAACCAGGAGACCCTCGTCTTCGATCGGGACGAACTTATCGAAGCGACCGAGGAGATCCTCGACGACAACTCGATCCGTCGCCAGGGCTCCCGACGCTTCATGGACGTCTGGGAGGAGTGAGCCTCAACCTCAGGGGGCGATCATCACGATCGCCGCGTCGTGACCCTGCAGGTAGTCCTGCCGGAAACGCACCCGCGGCGTGGAACGCATCGCCCAGTCGAGCAACGCCAGCGTATCGAACCGACGCGCCGGACCCGTGTCCTCGTCCGTCCGCGTCGGATCCCCGTGCCGGTCGGAGAGAAAGTTGAACGCGAGCGTTCCCCCGGGGACCGCCCGCACCGCGTCCCACGCGCGGTCCAGCACCCGCCGCGCGTGCGCCGGGTCGAGCGTGTTGAGTGACCCGCTGAAGACCAGCACACTCGCCCCGCCGTCCCGCACCAGGTGTCCGAAGACCCGCTCGTCGGCCACGAAGTCACGCTCGTGGAAGACGCAGTCGCGCAGCCCCTCCACCCGGGCCCAGACGCGGCACGCCTCGCACAGCTCGTGCACGCCCTCCACACCCAGGTACCGCCCGTACGCGATCCCCCGGTCGCGCAGGAACGCGGCCAGATCCGCCCGCCCGCACCCCAGGTCCGCGAGCGTGCGCCCCTCAAGTTCCAGCATGGAGACCAACGCCTCGAACCGGACCCGCTGCGTCTCCGGGCGGTTCCAGAGCAGCGCCTCGAACCGGGGCCCGAAGGCCTCGACCGCTTCCTGATACGGACGCAGATACGCGGGTCGGTCGCTCATCGGGCCTCAGTGCAGACGCATCATCGCGGCGAACTCGTCGTACCGCTCGCCGATCTGCGCGTCGGTGATCTCCGCCAGCCGCTCCAGGCTGAAGGTCTCGATCGTGAAGCTCGCGATGATCGTCCCGTGGGCCAGGGCGCGCCGGATGACGTCGAACGAGCCGGGGTCCTCGCCGCCCGCGCTGCTCGCGATGTGCCCCATCATCCCCCCCGCGAAGGTGTCCCCCGCGCCCGTCGGGTCGATGACCCGCTCCGCGGGGTACGCCGGGAGCGCCGCGACGCCGTCGCGGTGGACCAGGATGCACCCGTGCTCACCCGTCTTGATCACGACGAACCGCGGGCCGTGCTCGAGCAGCTTGCGCCCCGCCGTAACCGGGTTCTTCGTCTCGGTGTACAGCTCCGCCTCGTCGTAGTTGAGCACGAGGCCGTCCACCTTCCGGAGCAGCTTGGTCAGGTCGTCCTTGGCGATGTTGATCCACAGGTCCATCGTGTCCGCGACGCTCAGCTTCGCGTCGGCGACCTGCGCGAGCATGTCCATCTGCACCTGCGGGTGGCTGTTGGCCAGGAAGACGAACTCGGAGTCCCGGAACGACTCGGGCACCTTGGGGGGCGCCTCCTCGAGCACGTTCAGGTCCGTCGAGAGCGTCTCCCGGTGGTCCATGTTGTCCAGGTACTTGCCCGACCAGCGGAAGGTCTTCGACCCCGCGCGCGTCTCCAGCCCGCTCGCGTCGATGTTCGCGAACGAGGCGAGCACGCCGCGGTGCTCGTCGGGGAAGTCATCCCCCACCGCCGCGACAAGCCGGACCGGCCCGTAGTGGCTCGCGGCCGCCGCGAAGTAGGCGCAGCTCCCGCCGAGCACGCCCTCGCGGTGCTCCCCGTCCGGGGTGTAGATGGTGTCGATCCCAATGGTGCCGGTGACGATCAAGCTCATGCACGCACTGTATCCGGACCGGCCTCTCCGTTCGACGACGCAACCGGGCGGAAATCCCCGCGGTACATCCCCTGCCGCACGCCGTCCCCACCCGCGGGGCGCCCCCCGCCCCCGAGCGCGCGTGCCCAAGGGAGGAGCCCCCCCGTGCGATCATCCACCGCGCCGATCTGTCTCGCCCTCGCCCTCGCCGCCCCCGCGTCCGCCGAGGAGCCGATCTCCGAGAACGCCGTAAGAGAGGCGATCACCGAGTACGTGCACGCCAAGTACGCCGGCGACGCCGAGGGCGTGCAGAGCCGCACCCACCACGCGATCTCTCGCTACATGCGCACGGATCGCTACTTCGGCCAGCCCTCCGATGAGTGGCTCCGGCGCTTTCACTGGGACAACCTGCGCTTCTACGCCACCGACGCCAACCGGACCCGGCACGACAACCCCCAGGACGGACGCCTCGAGATCGAGGTCTACGACGTCGCCGAATGGAGCGCCGCGGCCAAGGTCGTCATGGACGACGTGGTGGACCTGGTCCACCTCGTCCACTTCGACGGGCGGTGGGTCGTCGCGGACTCTGCCGTGCGCCTCATCCCTGAGGCGGGCCAGGTCCCTGAGCAGGATCCGTCCGAAGAAGCAGCCGTGCGCAAGGTGGTGGAGAACTACTGCCTCGGCTTCTACCTCGTCGACGGCCAACGCGTGCAGGACACCTGCCACTCCGGCCTCTCCAAAAGGCGCGTCGAGCACGCCCCCGAGCAGCTCGGCGGCTTCGATTTCATGCGCTCCATCACGTTCGAGGAGATCAAGATCCTCGGCGACATCTACAACCGCAACGGCCACATCAACCCCGAGTCCGCCCCCCTCGAGGTCGAGGTCTACTACGTCGACGACACCATGGCCGAGGCCAAGCTCACCGCCGATGGGTGGTTCGACTACTTCCAGCTCTTCAAGGTCAACGGGGAGTGGCTGATCGCGAACATCATCTTTGAGCCGCTGCCTGAGTGAATCGCTCGCCCAGGTACCCCTCCGCGTCCGGAACTTTGGCGAGCACGTGCTGCGCATACGCGTTGCGCTCGTGCCAGATCACGCTCAGGTCCCAGACACAGATCGAGGCTCGGTCCGGGTCGCTGATCCAGTCGCCCCCGGTCGCATCCCCGCGGAGAAGGGTGCGGATGAACAACTCGTTGGCGTTGTCCCACCAACACACCACCAGGTAGCAAAGCTGACGCCCCTGCGTGTCGCGCCCCTGGTTCCGGATCACGAACCCCAGCCCGGGGCGGTCGCGGGTGACCGCGGGCCGGGGCAGCTCGCCGAGGGCGGCGTCCATGCCCTCGTCGAACGCGGCTCGGTCGAGCGTCTCCCCCGTCCCCGTGATCTCGTAGGTCTTCAGACGGTACCCCGCGTGCTCGATCACGCCCCGGCACGCCGTCGGTCTCGGCGCAAACGCCGCCCCCGGGTCAAACGCCTCGGCGCTCATCCCCTGCCCGCTTCCTTCGCCCACGAATCCTTCAGCGTCACCGTCCGGTTGAAGACCAGCTTCTCCGGAGACGAGTCCCGGTCCACGCAGAAGTACCCCACGCGCTCGAACTGGAACCGATCCCCCGTCACCGCGCCCGCCAGCTCACGCTCCAGCTTCGCGTCCGGGATCACCCGCAGCGACTCCGGGTTCAGATCGTCCAGGTGATCCCCCGTCGCCTTCCCCGGCTGCTCGGTCTGGTAGAGCCGGTCGAAGAGGCGAACCTCCCCCTCCAGGCAGTCGTCGGCGCACACCCAGTGCAGCGTCCCCTTGACCTTCCGCACCTTCCCCTCCTCGTCCGGGGGGGGCGAGTCCCCCCCGCGCGTCTCCGGGTCGTACGTGCAGAGGATCTCGACCACCTCCCCCGCCTCGTTCTTCACCACGTCGTGGCACCTCACCCAGTACCCGTAACGCAGGCGAACCTCCTTCCCGATCGCCAGGCGGAACCACTTCTTGTTCGGCGCCCGCTCCACGAAGTCCTCCCGATCGATGAACAGGCTCTTCCCGAACGGGACGTGGCGCGCCCCCGCGCTCTCGTCCTCGGGGTTGTTGACCGCCTCCAGCTCCTCGATGCGCCCGGGCTCCCCGTGCTCGTCCCAGTTGGTGATCGTCAGCCTCACCGGGTTGAGCACCACCATGCGACGCTGCGCCACCCGGTTCAGGTCGTCCCGGGCCGCGTTCTCGATGCGCACGTAGTCCACCTTCGCGTTGAACTTCGTCACGCCCCCGATCGCGCACATCGCCCGGATCGCCTCGGGCGTGTACCCCCGGCGCCGAAACGCCGCGACGGTCGGCATCCGCGGGTCGTCCCACCCGCTCACGTGCCCCTCGTCCACGAGCTGCTTGAGCTTGCGCTTCGAGGTCACCACGAACGTCGGCGCAAACCGGGCGAACTCCGTCTGCTGCGGATGATGCACGTCGTCGAGCTGGTTGAGCAGCCAGTCGTAAAGCGGTCGGTGGTTCTCAAACTCGAGCGTGCAGAGCGAGTGCGTGATCCCCTCGTACGAAGCCTCCCGCCCGTGGGCCCAGTCGTACATCGGATAGATCTTCCACGCCTCCCCCGTCCGGTGGTGCGCCTGGTGCAGCACGCGGTAGAGCACCGGGTCGCGCAGGTTGAAGTTCGGCGAGGCCATGTCGATCTTCGCCCGCAGCACGCGGCTCCCGTCCGGGAACTCCCCCACCCGCATCCGCTCGAACAGGTCCAGGTTCTCGTCGATCGGTCGGTCACGGAAGGGGCTCGGCGTCCCCGGCTCCGTCGCGCTGCCGCGCGTCGCCCGGATCTGCTCGGGCGTCTGATCGTCCACGTACGCCAGGCCCTTGCGGATCAGCTCGCAGGCGTGGTCGTACATCTGCTGGAAGTAGTCGGACGCGAACTTCACGCCCGCCATCGGGTCATCGTCGCGGGCGCCCGCCCAGCGATACCCGAGCCAGCGCACGTCCTCGATGATCGAGCGGACGTACCGCTCCTCCTCCGCCGCCGGGTTCGTGTCGTCGAAGCGCAGGTTGCAGCTCCCACCGAACTCCTCGGCGATGCTGAAGCTCAGCCAGATCGCCTTCGCGTGCCCGATGTGCAGATACCCGTTGGGCTCGGGCGGGAAGCGGGTCTTCACGACCGAACCGTCTCCCTTCGGCCCCCACCGCCCGCTGGCGATGTCCTCATCGACCATCTGCTGAATGAAGTGGCGCCTGGGCGCCTCGCTCTCGCTCATCGGTCTCTTGCTCCGTCGGTCAGTCCGACACCCCGGACGCGATCGAGGCGACACACCGCTCGATCCGCCCCAGCACACCATCACGCCCCACCAACGCCAGGCTCAGCCCCAGCGGCGGGCTCACCGCCGCCCCGGTCAACGCCACGCGGATCGGCTGCGCCACCCGCCCGATCTTCACGCCCCGGCGCTCGGCGTAGCCCTCGATCGCCGCGTCGATCGACGCCGGCTCGAACGAGTCCAGCCCCCCGAGCACGTCCTTCACCCCAGCCAGCAGCTCCAGCCCCGTGGGCTCGCCCTCGACGTCCTTGGTCAGGTTCTTCTTGACCGCCTTCGCGTCGTACTCGATCGCGTTCTCGTCAAGGAACAGGAACCCCAGCACCGGGCGCACATCGCGCAGCGTCTTGCAGCGCGGTCGGGCCGCGCGCACGCCCCAGTCGAGCTTCTCGCCCGCCAGCGCGCCGAGCGTCTCCGCGTCGAACCGCGCCGCCCACGCCGACCAGCGCCGCGCGAACTCGTCGTCGTCCATCGCCTGGATCGTGTCCGCGTTGAACGCGAGCAGCTTGGCCCGGTCGAACTTGCTCGCGCTCTTGCCCAGCCGGCCCAGGTCGAAGCTCGACGCGAGGTACGACGCGTCAAACCGCTCCAGGTCCGTCCCGTCCTCGTTCTTGACCCCCGGGTTCCACCCCAGCAGCGCGAGGAAGTTGACCAGCACCTCCGGCAGGTACCCCGCGCCGTGGAAGTCCGCGGTGTTGATCTCCGGCAGGTCAACATGCACGACGCCCGCCAACGCCTCCAGGTCGGACGTCTCCAGCTGACTCGTCTTGTCCTTGAGCCACTTCCCGAACACCGCGTCGCTCACCCCCGCGATCGGTGAGGCGTCGAGCTTCGCCTCCCGGCAGGCGGCCCGCGCCGCCTTGTCCTTGTCCCGCTTGGACATCTTCGACCCGTCCGGGTTGAAGATCAGGGGCAGGTGCGCGTACACCGGCGTCTGGAACCCGAGCGCCTTCTGCAACGCCACGTGGCGCGGCGTGTTGTTCAGGTGCTCCTGACCCCGCAGCACGTGCGTCACCCCCATCAGCTCGTCGTCCACCACCACCGCGAGGTGGTACGTCGGGAATCCATCCACCTTGCGCAGCACGAAATCGTCCACGTGCTCGGCGGTGAAGCTCACCTCACCCAGCACCTCGTCTCGGACCTGGATCGCCTCGTCCGGCATCCGGAACCGGATCACGTGCGCCTCACGCTCGGCCCGCCTGAGCGCCGCCTCCCGGTCGTACCCCGGATCCCGGATGTACCGGAAGGTCTCCTTGCGCGCGCGCGCCGCCTCGCGCTTCGCCGCCATCTCCGCCGGCGTGTCGAACGCCGGGTACGCCTTGTCCTCCTCGATCAACCGCTGGAGGTGCTCGTTGTACAGCGCCAGCCGCTGCGCCTGGAAGAACGGCCCCACCCCGCGCGGATCCCCCCCGAGGCGCCCCCCGTCGGTCTCGAGCGTCGGCCCCTCGTCCCAGTCGATCCCCAACCAGGCCAGATCCTCGAGAATGCCACGCGTCGCCGACTCGCTCGAGCGGGCCTGGTCCG
>JBITAG010000112.1:0-5636 GCA_044439985.1 Phycisphaerales bacterium JB059
CGGCGGCGCCGTGGCTGCACTCGTCGGGGCCGCCGGCGTCGCGCGGGGCGGCGCCGCCCCGCCCCACGAGGGGCTCGACGTTGTCTTGCTCGTTGTGGGCGGGCGCGATGACGCTCAGCTCGATCGAGTCGGGGTCTGGGGTGGTGATGGCATCGGGCACGCGCGGCTCCGGTCGATCCGTCGGTCGGGAGGGCGAAATCGGCTCGCCCGGGGGTGAACCCATCGGCTGCCCCGTCGCTGGGACTTGCACGGATCGGGCCTCTAGAATGAGTCTAACCTTCAACTGTCCCTCAGGCGGAGCCTCGACGTTATGCATCTCAGGCATTCCGATCACGATCACGGGCCGGCGACGGTGCCCGTCAAGTTCATTCTGGAGGATCCCGAGTCGCTCAACGATGACGGGTCGGACAAGCGGGAGCACGAGATGCTCGCGTCGAAGGGGGAGCACCTGCTCGAGGTGGCGGTGGAGCACGGGATCAACATCGAGCACGCGTGCGGGGGGGTGTGCGCCTGCTCGACCTGCCACGTCTACATCGAGGAGGGGATGGACCAGGTCTCCGAGCCGACCGAGGATGAGGAGGACCGGGTCGAGGAGGCGCCGGGGCTGCAGCTCAACAGCCGGCTGAGTTGCCAGTGCGAGATCGAGGGGGACGGGCCGATCGTGGTCCGGGTGCCCGCCTGGAATCGCAACGCGGTGAAGGAAGTCCCCCACTAGCATCCCGCGGGCGGGAGCACGATGGGGAACCAGAGACGCCAGAGCGGGAAGGCCGCGGTCGCCAGCGGGCACGAGGCGGTGACGCGCGCGGCGGTCGAGGTCCTGCGCGCCGGGGGCAACGCGTTCGACGCCGTGCTGGCGGCGGGGTTCGCCGGGCCGATCGCCGAGCCGGCGCTGACCAGTCTGGGCGGGGGCGGGTTTCTGCTGGCGCACACGTCGTCGGGGGAGAGCACGCTGCTGGACTTTTTCTGCGACACGCCGGGGCGTGGGGCGAGCCGCGTGGGTGAGATGGACTTCCGCCCGCTGCGCGTGCCGTTCGGGGACGCGACGCAGGTGTTCCACATCGGGGCGGGGGCGTGCGCCGTGCCGGGCGTGCTGGCGGGGTACCTCGAGACGCACGCGCGGTTCGGGCGGTTGGAGCTGCGCGACATCGTCGCGCCGGGCGTGCGAGCCGCGCGGGAGGGCGTCGCGCTCAACCGGTCCCAGGCGTTCGTGAACCGAATTCTGGGGCCGATTTTCCTCGAGGACGACGAGTCGCGGGCGATGTTCGCGCCCGGCGGCGAGCTGCTGGGCGAGGGCGGGCTGGTCCGATCCGAGGCGTACGCGGCGTTTCTCGAAGACGTGAGCGAGGGGCGCGCGTCGCTCTCCTCGGGGCCGATCGGCGCGCGCATCGAACAGGTCATGCGTGAGCGCGGCGGGCTTTTGACGCGCGCGGACCTGGGGGCGTACCGCGTGATCGAGCGCGAGCCGCTGCGCATGGAGGAGGGGGGGCGCACGATCCTGAGCAACCCGCCCCCGAGCTTCGGCGGGCGCCTGATCCTGCACGCCAGGCGGCTGCTTGAGCGATGCCTGCCGGAAGGCGGCGTGTTCGACTCGCCCGAGCACCTGTGCGCGTTGGTCGGCGTGCAGCGTGAGATCGAGAAGGACCGGGAGCTGAGCGACGAGGCGTTCGAGGCGGGGCGGGGGGAGAGCGCCGCGCGGGTGCGTCGGTTCATCGGGGGGACGTCGCACGTGAGCGTGATCGACGCGGAGGGGAACGCGGCGTCGATGACGACCTCGAACGGGCAGGGGTGCGGGGTGATGGCGCCGGGGACGGGGGTGATGCTCAACAACATGATGGGAGAGGACGACCTTTTCCCGGGGGGGTTTCACAGCGACGCGCCGGGGGTGCGGATCGCGTCGATGATGTCGCCGACGATCGTGCTGGAGGGGGGACGGGCGAGCCTGGTGCTCGGCTCGGGGGGGTCCAAGCGGATCCGGAGCGCGATCGGGCGGGTGCTCTCGGGGGCGCTGGATTTCGGGCTCTCGCTGGAGGAGGCCGTCTCGGCGCCCCGGGTGCACTGGGACGGGGAGCGGCTGCAGGTCGAGCCGGGGCTGAGCGGGGCGGCGCTGGACGCGCTGGGGGAGCGCGTCCCGGTCAACGTCTGGTCGTCGGCGAACGTGTTCTTCGGGGGCGTCCACGCGGTCTCGGGGTCGGGTGAGGCGTTCGCGGACTGGCGTCGTGAGGGGTCGGCGGCGGTGCTGGGGGGTTGAACGGGGCGGGGTCGCGGGCAGGTTCCGGCCCGGGCGGGGGGTGGCGCGTGCTACGCTCGAAGTCCCGGCGGAGCGACCGATGAGCGAAGTGATCTACCTGAACAACGCGGCGACGACGTGGCCCAAGCCCGAGTGCGTGTACGAGGCGACGGACCGGGCCCTGCGGGCGTTCGGGAGCCCGAAGCGGCACTCGAGCGCGATGTCGGAGGACGAGCCGGACCAGCTCGAGGAAAGCCGCGGCGCGATCGCGCGGCTCATCGGCGCTCCGGACCCGAAGCGTTTGATCCTTCAGCCCGGGTGCACGTACGCGCTCAACCTGGGGATCCAGGGGCACGACTGGCGGGCGGGGGATTGCGTGGTGATGAGTTCGCTCGAGCACCACGCGGTGTCGCGTCCGGTGCGCAAGCTGGCGGCGGAGCGCGGGGTGGAGTTTGTGACCGTGCCGTACGCGCCGGGCGCGCCGTTCGATCTGGCGTTCTACGAGCAGACGCTCAAGAGCAAGCGGGTGCGTCTGGTGGCGTGCATGATGGCGAGCAACGTGACGGGGGAGATCCTCCCGAGCGCGGAGATCGTGCGTCTGGCGCACGAGCACGGGGCGCTCTGTCTGCTTGACGGGGCGCAGGCGGTGGGGATCAAGCCGATCGACGTGGCGGCGCTCGGCGTGGACATGCTGGCGATCGCGGGGCACAAGGGGCTGTTCGGGCCGACGGGGGCGGGCGCGCTTTGGGTGGCGGAGCACGTGACGCTGCGCACGCTGGCGGAGGGGGGGACGGGGGGCGATTCAGGAAAGCACGGGCTGCCGGGGCACGTGCCCGCGGATTACGAGGTGGGAACGCAGAACCTGCCCGCGATCGCGGGGGCGGGCGCCGGGGCGAGCTGGCTGCTCGAGCAGGGGGTCGAGCGGGTCAACGCGAACGAGCACGCGTTGGTGGAACGCTTGATCGGGGGGCTGAGCGAGATCAGGGGCGTGACGATTTACGGGGGGCGGGACGTGAGCCAGCGGACGGCGGCGGTCTCGATCAACGTGGACGGGGTGGCGCCGAAGCGCGTTTCGGCGGCGCTGAGCGATCGGGAGGGGATCGTGTGCCGGGCGGGGTTCCATTGCGCCCCGATGGCGCACGAGACGATCGGGAGTCACCCGCACGGGGGGACGGTGCGTTTCAGCCCGGGTCCGTTCAGCACGGCGGCGGAGATTGACGCGGCGATCGAGGGCGTGGCCCGGCTCGCGCGGGAGGGGTAAGGGTGGAGATCGGGCTGTCGCTGGTGTTCGGCGCGCTGGTGGGGCTGAGCCTGGGGGCGCTCGGCGCCGGGGGGTCGATCCTGGTGCTGCCGGCGCTGCTGTACGGGCTGGGGCTGGCGGAGCGGCAGAGCGTGGTGCTGGCGCTGGTGATTGTGGGGGCGACGAGCCTGTACGGGAGCGTGATTCATGCGCGCCAGGGGAACGTGCGGGCGGGGGCGGCGGCGGTCTTCTCGGTGACGGGGTTCGGGGGGGCGTGGGTCGGGGCGATGCTCTCGCACCGCGTGCCGGGGGTGGTGCTGATTCTCTCGCTGGCGCTGGTGATGCTGGTGGTGAGCGTGCGGATGTACCTGAGCGCGGGGAGGAAGGGCGCCGAGCCGGTGAGCGCGGAGGGGGCGTCGTGGATTCGTCGGTCGGCGCCCCTGCTGGTCGCGGGGGTTGGGGTGGGCTTCCTGACGGGGTTCCTGGGGGTGGGCGGGGGTTTCCTGATCGTGCCGGCGCTCACGCTGGTGGGTCGGATGGAGGTCAAGCAGGCGATCGGGACGTCGCTGGTCATCATCGCGGTGAACTGCGTGAGCGGGCTGATCGCCCACCGCTTCGCGGGGCTGGACTGGATGGTCATCCTCCCCTTCGTCGCGGGGAGCTTCACGGCGAGCACGTTCGCGGCCCGGCTGGTGCGGGGGGTCTCGGCGGCGACGCTCAAGCGGGCGTTTGCGGTCTTCATCCTGCTGCTGGGGCTGCTGATGCTCGGGGACGCGGCGTGGCGGATGGGGGATCCGGGGCGAGACGGCGCCGGGGGGGAGGACGGCGCGGGGCGTGTGTCGTCGGTCCGGGTGGGGGCGGAGGAGCGGGCGGTCTCCCGGGGCGCGGGTTGCGCGTCTGCGGGGCGGCTCCTATCCTGATTCAATGGCACGCCGGGTCTTGCACGACGAGTATTTCAGGCGCGCGAAGGCGGAGGGGTTTCTGGCCCGCTCGGCGTACAAGCTGCTGGAACTCAACGAGAAGAAGCGTCTGATGAAGCGAGGCGATCGCGTCCTCGACCTGGGGTGCGCCCCCGGGTCGTGGCTGCAGGTCTGCCGGCGCCTGGTGGGGGCGAAGGGGGTGGTGGTCGGGATCGACCTGCAGGAGGTGGAGCACGCCTTCGAGCCGAACGTGCACGTGATCCGGGGGGACCTGACCGAGTTTGCGCCGGGTGACCTGCTCGGCGAGTCCGGGCGCCGGTTCGACTGCGTGGTCTCGGACATGGCCCCCCCCACCACCGGGCACGGGGATCACTTCCGGTCGGTGCGGCTGTGCGAGGCGATCCTGGATCGGCTCCCGGTGCTGCTGCGCGAGGGTGGGAACCTGGCGATGAAGGTCTTCGAGGGGGAGGCGCACCCGGAGCTGGTGCGTCTGACCGGGACGATGTTCGATGAGGCCAGGAGCTTCAAGCCGCGGGCCTCGCGGGATGTCTCCCGGGAGACGTACGTGGTGGGCAAGGGGTACCGGGGCGGGGCGGCGTGACGTTCCTGGCGCCCGTCGCGGGACTCGTCGGGTTGGGGCTGGGTCTCCCGGCCCTGCTGACGTTTTACCTGCTGCGTCTGCGCCGGCGACCGGTGCGGGTGAGTTCGACGATGTTCTGGGAACAGGCGACGCAGGACCTGCAGGTGAACGTGCCGCTGCGCTGGTTGCGTCCGTCCTGGCTCCTGCTGCTTCACCTGTTGATTCTGCTGCTGCTGGTCGGGGCGCTGGGGCGCCCGGCGATCGAGAGCGACGCGCCGGCGCGGTCGAGGGTCTTCGTGGTGATGGACCGGACCGCCTCGATGAGCGCGGCGGACATGGAGGGGAATCGGACGCGGTTCGAGGCTGGGGTGGAGCGGGCGCGGGCGTTGGCGCGTGAGCTGCTCTCGGGGCTCGACGCGCCGAGCGTTTCGCTGATCTCGCTGGCGCGGGAGGCGCGGGTGGTGACCCCCCCGACGCGGGTCCGTGGGGAGATCGAACTGGCGTTGGACGCGCTGACGCCGACCGATCAGCCGGGGCGCCTGGAGCCGGCCCTGCGCCTGATCGAGTCGATGCTCGAGCGGGAGACGGCGGAGGGGGAGGAGGGGGCGCCGGCGCTGGGGATCCTCATCTCGGACGGGGGGTGCGCGGGGGACGGGGCGCTCTCGCTGG
>JBITAG010000113.1:0-4142 GCA_044439985.1 Phycisphaerales bacterium JB059
TTCATGGCGTCTGGTCCTTGCCCGCGTCGCGCAGGCGTCGAAGGGCGCGTCGGATGCGCCCGTGGGCGGCGCCCGGGGTGAGGGCGTGGGCGTCCGCGGTCGCCTCGATCGTGCGCGAGCGTGCGAAGCGGAAGAGCAGGAGGGAGCGATCCTCGCTGGGAAGGGCGTCGATCTGCGCGTGCAGCCAGGCGATGCGTTCGTCCGTTCGGGCCAGGCGGCGGGAGGCGACGGTGTCGGTCGCGGCGTCGCGTTCTCGGGCGAGTCGGCGTCGTTCGGCGCGGAGGCGGTCGAGCGCGGCGGTGTGGACCACCCGCCTGACCCAGGCGGCGAGTTGTTCATCGGTGTCGATCGGCTTCATGGATCGGGCGGCCTTGAGCATGGCGTCCTGGACCACATCGAGGCAGAAGGACTCGTCGCGCCGGGTGAGCGTTCGGGCCATCGTGTACGCGGGCTCGAACCAAGTGTTGTAGAAGCGTTCGAAGGCGCGGTCGTCGCCCCGGGAGATGGCGCGGGTGAGCGCACGCACACCGTCGTCCCGCGCTCCGGTGCGCGACCGGGAGGCGGGAGCGTCGGGACTCGCGGTTCGTGGCCTTGGCGCCATAAGGGCGATGGATGGGCAGTGTGTGCTTGTCATGGCCTCCGCATCAGGGTACCAGCGTGTCGTAGAAGTCCTGCCCCCAGATCTCGCGGACCCAGCCGTACGAGGCGTCCCGGTCGGCGTGACCGCCGGGGGAACTCCGCGTCCAATCCGGGGCGGTCTCGATGGCCCGGACGAGCAGGCTGACGAAGCGGTGGCCTTCCTTGTCGGCGTCGATCGACACGCTGGCGTCGGCACGCGGGTGGACGGACCGGACGTGATCGGAGACCTGGTCGAGTTCTTCGAGGATTCGCTTGGCGATCTGCCGGGCGGCGGTGGTGTCGCCCAGGGTGTAGTGGCGCGTCTCCGTCGCGACCGGCTCGGTGGAGGGAGCGAAGGCTTCGAGTTGCTCCTTGGTCGCGTTGTACTGTTCCAGCTTGATCCTGTGGCGGGCGTCGGCGGCCTGCAGCTCGGCCTCGGCCTGGTGGATGCGGACCTCCGCTTCGGCGAGTTGAGCCGGAGAGCTGCTTTGGCTTTCCTTCATCCGTTCGAGTTCCTGAACGTTCAGGTACAGGTCCGCTTCGGCCCGAAGCTTCGCCGCCCGCAGCTCGACGAGTTCAGCAGCGAGTGTGGCGAGCCGCATCGATTGGTGGGCGCGCTCGGATTCCTTCGAGCGGGACGAGTCCCGAAACTGATCGATCACCCGTTCGATGGTGGAGATTTGGTTCGGCGTGGCGCGGACGATGAGCAGGGCGGTTTCGGCGTGGTACTTGACCTCGGCGACCCGATCGTCCTCGTTGAGGGAGAGTGCCGTGTCGATCGCGGTGAGCAGGTTCTGGACGTCCGTGTCGTTTCTGACTGCGTTCTGGATCGAGTAGATCTCGATCTTGGGCGAGGGGCCTGCGCGCACGCCCTTGAACGGGTCTGAGTTCATCAGCTGCTCAGTGGCGTCGATGATGTAGACGGGCGCCGAGGCGCGGTCTTCCCCGCCGATCGTCTTGAACTCCCGAAAGAACTGGATCTGGCTCCCGTCGGGCTGGATCTTGATCCAAGTGCCCTGCTCGGGAACGGCCAGCTCGAAGGCGGAGCGGGGGGAGACCATCTGGAGGTCCATGGGGGGGACCTCGAGCTCGGCGGCTTGACGTCGGAGCAGGACGTTGAAGGGACCGGGGATGCTCGCCTTGAGGGCTTGCACGAACTCTTCCATGGTGCCGCCGGGGAACTTGATGTTGAGGAGAGACCCGCTGCGGTCGTGGGAGACGATCTCTGTCTCGGGCTGGGCGAGAGCGGGGGGCGCGCCGGTGAGCAGGAGAGAGGCGAGGGCGAGGGGGGCCAGGACGCGGGCGGATCGGCTCATGGTGGGGCTCCTGTGGTGGTTCCAGGGGTGGAACGGCGCCGGGCGGGTGGTCCGGCGCGGAGCGCCGACTTTTTCCGGGTTGCTTGGCTAGACTCGCCTCCGAGCACGGAGAGCCCGAATGCAGCTTGAAGCCCATCAGAACGTCATCGCCGACCTTGAGGCGCGGATCTTGACAATCCGCGACTCTCTTTGACTACGACGCGAAACTCGAGCGTCTGAACGAGCTGGAAGGGCTCATGGGCGCCGCGGATTTCTGGGACAACCAGGACAACGCGAAGAAGGTCGTGGGGGAGCTGAAGGTCACCAAAGCGCAGGTGGGGACGCTGAAGGACGTGATCGCGGACTTCGAGGAGGCGAAGCTCGCCTACGAGATGAGCAAGGAAGAGGGGGACCAGGACCTCCTCGAGGAGGCGGACGCGCAGCTCGCCAGTTTGCTCTCCCGGATGACCAAGGTGGAGACGCAGTCCCTGCTGGGGGGCAAGCACGATCACCGCGACTGCTTCCTGACGATCTCGGCGGGGGACGGGGGGACGGAGGCGAACGACTGGGCGGAGATGCTCTTCCGCATGTACCTCTACTTCTGCGAGAAGCAGGGGTGGAAGGTCGAGGAGGTGAGCAAGTCGCACGGCTCGGAGGTCGGGCTGGACCACGTGACGCTGCACGTCAAGGGCCCGTTCGCCTTCGGCATGCTCGCGTGCGAGCGCGGCACCCACCGCTTGGCCCGGGTCAGCCCGTTCAACTCACAGGGCAAGCGGCAGACCAGCTTCGCAACGGTGGACGTCACGCCGGAGTTCGAGGACGTGGAGGTCGAGATCCCGGACCGGGACCTGGACATCGTGGTCTTCGCGCGGTCGAGCGGCCCGGGGGGGCAGAACGTCAACAAGGTCGCGACGGCGGTCCGCATCACGCACAAGCCGACGGGCATCCAGGTCGTGTCGAGCACGCACAAGGAGATGCCGCAGAACCGCAAGCAGGCCCTGTCGATCCTGCAGGCCAAGCTGGAGCAGATGGCCGAGGAGGAGCGGGAGCGGGAGATCACCGAGGCCGCGGGCGGGAAGATCGAGCAACGCGGCTGGGGGACGCAGATCCGCAGCTACGTGCTCTACGACAACCGCGTGAAGGATCACCGGACGAACTTCGAGAGCGGCAACCCGCAGCAGGTGCTCGACGGGGACCTGGGTGGGTTTATCGACGCCGAACTCAAGCGGAGGCGTTCGGAGAAGGGGTGAGTCCGGTCAGGCCGGGGGGGCCTCGACGAGCCGGCGGGCGTGCTCGAGCGCGTCGTCGAGGTTGTCGAACATGTGCTCCGTGCCGATCTTCTGATCGATTCCGGCTCGGACCATCTCGAAGAGTGGCTGGGCGTGCACGCCGCCCAGGATCAGGACGGTCCCCTGGCGTCTGCACTTGCCGATGAACTCGTCGAGGGCGTGGAGCCCGGTGGCGTCGATGTGCGGCACGTACCGCATGCGGAGGACGAAGACCTTCGGGGGGCGTTCGAGTCGGTGCAGCGTGTCGTGCAGCTTGTCCACGACGCCGAAGAAGAAGGGACCGTTGACCTCGAAGACCTCGACGTCGGGGGGCACGGACTTCTCGGTGAGGCGACCGGGGTCCTTGGGGTCCGGGGTGTCGAGTTCCTGACCTTCCTCGATGCTGCGTCGCAGCCCGTTGATCGCGCTGACGTCGGCCATCCGCTTCATGAACAGGAAGGCGGCCAGGACCATCCCGAAGCCGACGCCGAGCGTCAGATCGGTCAGCACGGTAAGGCTGAAGGTGGTCAGCAGAACGAGCATGTCCGGGCGCGGGGCGCGGAGGAGGGTGCGGAAGTGCCCCAGGTCGCTGATGTCCCAGCTGACGAGGATGAGCAGCGCGGCGAGCGCGGGGAGGGGGACCGATCTGGCCAGGGGGGCGAGCGCGACCATGAAGAGCAGGACGCCCAGGGCATGGACCACGCCCGCGACGGGGGTGCGCCCGCCGTTCTTGATGTTCGCGGCGGTGCGGGCGATCGCGCCGGTGGCGGGGAGGCCGAAGAAGAGGGCGCTGCCCATGTTCGCCACGCCCTGGGCGACGAGTTCCTGGTCAGACCGGTGCCGGTACCCGGTCATCCCGTCGGCGACGACCGCGGAGAGGAGGCTCTCGACGGCGCAGAGGAGGGCGATGGTGAGCGCCGAGGGGAGCAGGTCACGGATGAGTTCGAACGAGAGGGGGGGA
>JBITAG010000114.1:0-14745 GCA_044439985.1 Phycisphaerales bacterium JB059
CCGGCGTGTCGAACGCCGGGTACGCCTTGTCCTCGTCGATCAGCCGCTGAAGGTGCTCGTTGTACAACTCGATCCGCTGGGCCTGGAAGAACGGGCCCACCCCGCGCGGATCCCCCCCAAGGCGCCCCCCGTCGGTCTCGAGCGTCGGCCCCTCGTCCCAGTCGATCCCCATCCAGGCCAGATCCTCGAGAATGCCACGCGTCGCCGACTCGCTCGAGCGGGCCTGGTCCGTGTCCTCGATGCGCAGGATGAACGATCCCCCGTGCCTGCGGGCGTACGCCCAGCAGAACAGGGCCGTGCGGGCGCCCCCCACGTGGAGCAGGCCCGTGGGGGAGGGGGCGAACCGGGTGACGACGTTCGGGCTGGCGGGGTCGCTGGGCATAGACGTCAAGCGTATGCCCCGCCGCGTTCCCGCTCAGGCGCCCTTGACCATCCGCCCGGTCAGCGTGAGCAGGGCGGACTTCTGCCTGATGACCCGCCGCTTGGCCCGCAGGACGTGGTAGGCCAGCTTCAGCGGCCCCTTCATGTACCCGTGCGGCCCCTCGGCCTCCAGATATGCCACCCCCACCTCGCTGAACCCCGCCCGACGCCCCTGCGCCCGGAGCCGTCTGGCCGAGTTGCACTTGTACTGCACCGGGTAGTGGTACGACTCCTCCCCCCCCCGCTTGAGCAGGTGCCGCGCCAGCTCATCCACCTTCAGCGCGTGCAGCGTCGAGGCCGTGATCGTGAAGTAGTGTCCCGCGTTGGGCGTCATGAAGAGGTACACCCCGCCCGGCTTCAGACACCGGCTCGCGGCCCTCAAAAACGCGTCCGGATCCGCCACGTGCTCCATGACCATGAAGCTGTACACGATGTCGAACATGCCCTCCGGCAGTTCCGCCGTCTCCATCTGCGCGTGCTGAAAGTGGTCGAACAGACCCTCACGAGGCATGACCTGATCGTCCGGTTCGATCCCCCAGAACTCGTCGGCGTGGGCCCCCATCGCCTCGGTGTACCCCCGCTCCCGACCGATCCCCCGACCACACCCGACATCGAGCACCCGCACCGGACCGCCGGTCCGCGCCCGCACACGCTCGATCTCCTTGATCACCAGGCGTGCGAACACGCCCCGCCGGTCCGTGGTCTTGTTGAAGTTGTACCGCTCGGAAAGCTCGTCGAAGCTCAGATCATCGTGCGGGCGCCGAGGGCGGATCAGGTCCGCCAGCTCCGGCGTCATCGAGCGTGCGGGGACGCGCTCGGGAGGAAAGACCTCGACGGGAGAGGCGGGACGAACCACCTCGGAGGCCGGGGCGTCCCCTCCCGACGGGCGGTTGGACGACGGCGAAGTGGTCATATCTGGACCATACGATCCGGTCCTGCCTTCTGCCACGAATGTACGGATTGTGCCGCCTGTGCGGCCCCCCGACCGGGCCTCTCGCCACCCGGAGCGGGATTTATCGCCCTCGCGGGCGGAAGTTTCTCGCTCCCGCGCGAGGGACGCGGCGCGGTAGACTCAGATCGTGTGAAGGCCAGGCGGCCCCGCTCGCCAGGGAGGCGCGAGCGACCGCCCGAGAACATCCCAACGCCGGACGGACCCGACGCGAGCCCAGCCCTCTCGGGCGGTCATCCGCGCGGACCCGGTCGGCGGCATCCGGAAGGAGACAACGCCCATGGCTGTACGCAACCCCGCCGACATCAGGAACATCGCCCTGCTGGGACAAACCGGGTCCGGCAAGACCACCCTCAGCGAGCGACTCCTCTTGTCGACGGGGACCATCCAGCGCATGGGCAGCGTCGAAGAGGGCACGACGACCTCCGACTGGTCCGACGAAGAGAAGCACCACCAGCACTCGCTCAAGCCCGAGGTCCTGCACTTCGAGCACGAGGGACACTTCGTCAACTGCATCGACACCCCGGGCCTGTCGGACTTCGCCGGGCACGCCATCGCCTGCCTCCCCGCCGTCGAGACCGCCGTGGTCATCGTGGATGCGCACAAGGGCGTCGAGCCGATGACGCGCCGGATGATGCGCGTCGCCAAGGAACGCAACCTCCCCCGCGCCATCGTCGTCAACAAGATCGACGACGCGCAGTCCGATCTCCAGAGCGTCGTCAAGTCCATCCAGGACGAGTTCGGCTCCGTCTGCCTCCCGATCAACATCCCCACCGCCGACCGTTCGGGCGTGGTGGACGTCTTCGGCGAAGACCACGCGGGAGAGACGCTCTTCAGCTCACCCGACGAGGCCCACACGCGCATCATCGAGCAGGTGGTCGAGGTCAACGAGGAACTCATGAGCGAGTACCTCGAGAAGGGGGACGCCGGCGCGCTCAACAAGCACGCCGTCCACGAGGCCTTCGAGCAGGCCCTGCGCGAGGGGCACCTGGTCCCCATCTGTTTCGTCAGCGCCCAGACGGGCGCGGGGATCGAGGCCCTCCTCCACGTCTTCGCCTCCCTCCTCCCCAGCCCGCTCGAGGGCAACCCCCGCACCTTCCTCAAACGCGACCCGACCGGGGAGGACGACGCCGAGGTCCACGAGTCCGAGTTCCACCCCGAGCCCGACCCCGCCAAGCCCCTGATCGCCCACTGCTTCAAGGTCTCCACCGACCCCTTCGTCGGGAAGCTCGGCGTCTTCCGCGTCCACCAGGGCACGGTCAAGGCCAAGACGGAGGTCCGCATCGCGGACAACAAGAAGGGCGTCCGCGTCGGCGCTCTCATCCGCACGCAGGGCAAGTCCCAGGAGGACGTCCCCGAGCTTGGACCGGGCGACATCGGCTCCATCGCCAAGGTCGACGAGATCCATTACGACAGCGTCCTCCACGACGGCAAGACCGGCGAGGGCATCCACCTCCGCCCCCTCGCCCTCCCCAAGCCCATGTACGGCCTGGCGATCGAACTCAAGAACCACGCCGACGAGTCCAAGTTCGGCTCCGTCATCTCCAAGCTCCAGGATGAGGACCCCTGCTTCGTCGTCGAGCGCATCGCCGCGACCAAGCAGACCGTCATGCGCGGGCTCGGCGAGCTGCACCTGCGCGTCATCCTCGAGAAACTCAGCGACCAGTACAAGATGGAACTGGTCACCGAGCCGCCCAAGGTCGCCTACAAGGAAACCATCTCCGGCAAGGCCGATGGGCACCACCGGCACAAGAAGCAGACCGGCGGCGCCGGGCAGTTCGGCGAGGTCTACCTCCGCGTTGAGCCCCTCCCCGACGACCACGAGACCGGATTCGAGTTCGTCAACGCGACCGTCGGCGGCTCCATCCCCCGCCAGTTCATGCCCGCCATCGAGAAGGGCATCCGCTCCATTCTCGAGCACGGCGCCGTCGCCGGATACCCCATGACGGGCATCAAGGTCGAGGTCTACGACGGAAAGTTCCACGCGGTGGACTCCAAGGAGATCGCCTTCATCACCGCGGGCAAGCGCGCCTTCATCGACGCGGTCGAGAAGGCCCGGCCCGTGCTGCGCGAGCCCTTCGTGCACCTGGAGGTCACCGTTCCCCAGAGCGCAATGGGGGACATCGCGGGCGACCTCTCCACCAAGCGGGGGCGCGTCCAGGACACCAAAATGCTCCCGGGCGACATGTGCACCGTCATCGCCCAGGCGCCCCTCTCCGAACTCCAGAACTACTCCAACGAACTCAAGAGCATGACCCAGGGCGCCGGCTCCTACACGATGGAGTACTCGCACGACGAGAACACCCCCCCGCACATCCAGCAGGAGGTCATCGCCGCCTTCGAGGGACACAAGGACGAGGAGTAATCCTGTCGCCGGCCCGGCGTGTTTGCGTTCGGGCCGCCGGTCTGGTTCAATCAAGCCGCCCCGGGGGCTCCCCCCGGGGCATGGGAGACACGCATGGCCGATCGCCGACCCTTTCCCTTCATGGTGATCGTGATCGTGCTGCTGATCGCCGGCAGCGTCCTCTTCGTCTCGGTGCAGCGCCTCTCGCAGGACCTGGCCTCCAGCACCGGGACGGCCTCGAGCACCGCGATCCACGACGCCGCCATCGCCGGGGACGTGGACGCGCTCCGCGCCCAGCTCGCCGCCGGCGCCGATCCGGACACCCCCACCGGATCCACCAACCGGTACCTCGACGGACGCACCGCCCTGATGCTCGCCCTTGAGCGTGACTCGTTCGCCTGCGTGCAGGCCCTCATCGAGGGCGGGGCGGACGTCAACGCCCGCTCCACCGTCGGGCAGACCCCCCTCATCCTCGCCGCCGGATGGGCCGGGCCGGAGTCCGTCCGGGCGCTCATCGACGCCGGCGCCCGGATCGACGCCCGCAACAGCGACGGGTGGACCGCGACGATCATGGCCGCCGGACGCGGCAAGCTCGCCACCCTCCAGGAACTGGTCAACGCGGGCGCCAACATCGACGCGCGCAACAAACACGGGCAGACCGCGCTCATGCTCGCCTGCTACACCGGCTCGGCCTCCATGCTGCACACCCTGCTCGACGCGGGCGCCAACATCGGCGTACGCGACAACCAGGGCCAGACCGCCCTCTCCGTCCTCGCCTCCACCTCGGGCGCCAGCGCCGACGCCATCCGCCTGCTCGCGCAGAACGGGGCCGACCCCAACGCGTCCGATAACGACGGTGTGAGTATCCTGATGAAAGCCTGTGAACTCGGCGACCCCGAGAAGGTTCGCGCCCTCCTCGCGCTTGGCGCAGACCCACAGCTTAGCGATACTGAGGGACGCTCCGCGGCCGACTGGGCCCGGGCCCGCGACGACGAGATCGGCGAACAGATCGCGCAGATTCTCGAAACTCACGGCGGATGACCGATACCACCAACGACGGGGCGGAGCCCCTCCATCTCGCACGGAGGCAGATGAACATGAGCTCCATCCCCCCCACCATCCCCTTCGACGTGGCAAAGACCTACGGCGTGCGCGCGCCGAGCGTCCTCTCCGTCCGCCCCCTCGCCCAGCCCCCCGCCGCCGAAAAGGCCCTCGCCGGCGCCCAGGGTGAGGCCCAGACCGTCGCCCGCATCGAGCGGGCCGACAAGGTCGATCTCTCCCGGGTCACCGAGGGCATCGGGCGTCTGCTCGGCGCCCGGGTCGAGCAGCCCGCCTTCGAGGGTCTCGCCGCTCCCACGCCCCAGGCCAACGCGATGGCCTTCTACCACCATCCCGCCGACCACAACGCCGCCGCCACGGGCGTCAGCCTCGGGCAGTCCCTCGACATCTCCGGGTGACCCACCCGATCCCCATTCCCGAGCCGAGCGAGCTGGCCCACCTCTGGGCGCTTGACCCGGACGTCGTCTACCTGAACCACGGCTCGTTCGGCGCCTGCCCGAAGTCCGTCCTCGATGCGCAGTCCCGGTGGCGTGCCCGGATGGAGCACGAGGCGGTCACCTTCTTTGTGCGCGATCTCTTCGAGGCCACCGACCAGGCCCGCGACGCCCTGGGGCCCGTCATCGGCGCTCGCCCCCGCGACCTCGTCTTCGTCCCCAACGCGACGACGGGAGTCGCCAGCGTGATCCACTCGCTCGATCTCGAGCCGGGCGACGAGATCCTCTTCCCCTCGATCGAGTACCCCGCCTGCCGGGCCATCGTGCACGAGGCCTGCCGCCGATCCGGCGCCCTCCCCGTGGAGATCGACCTCCCCTGGCCCGCCACGGACGAGGAGACGCACGTCGAGGCGATCCTCGCGGGCGTCACCGCACGCACCCGCCTCTGCCTGCTCTCCCACGTCACCAGCGCCACGGCGGTGGTCCTCCCCGCCGGGCGGATCATCGAAGCGCTCAAGGAGCGCGGCGTGGAGACGCTCCTCGACGCCGCCCACGCGCCCGGGATGCTCGATCTGAACCTGGACGGGCTCGCCCCGGCGTACGCGACGGGCAACTGCCACAAGTGGCTCTGCGCCCCGAAGGGGTGCGCCTTCCTCTGGGTCCGGGAGGACCGTCAGCCCTCGGTCCGCCCGCTGGTGCACTCGGTCTACGCCCAAAGCCTCGACGCCGCGCCCTGGGCCGGCCCGCACGGGCGCACCCGCCTGCAGACCGACTTCGACTACGTCGGGACGGATGATTACACCCCCCGTCTGGCCCTGCCCGAGGCGATCCGGTTCATGACCCGCACGCTCCCGGGGGGCCTGCCCGAGGTCCGCGCCCGGAACAACGCCCTGGCCCGCCGGGGGCGTGACGTCCTGTGCGAGCGGATCGACGCTCGCCCCACGGCGCCCGACGCCATGACCGCCTCGATGTGCGTGGTGACCCTCCCCGAGCCCACCCCCGAGGCCCGGGCGCGCCTGGAGGGGACCGAGTCGATCTTCAACAGCCCCCTCCAGACGCGCCTGCTCGAGCGCCACGCGATCCAGGTTCCCGTCTGGACCTCCCCCGCGGGGACGCCGATGGTCCGCCTGAGCGCTCAGCTCTACAACGCCCCCGCCCAGTACGAGCACCTGGCCGACGCATTGGCCCAGGAGCTGGGGCGGTAGGCCCCCCGGCTTCCCACGCCCGCTCCACAGGCGCCCAAGCGCCGGGCGGGAGGCGGGCCCCCGCGATACAGTCCACGCACAATGCGTGACACACCGACACGGACGTCGATGACCCTCCCCGCCCCCGAAGCGCCCGTCGCCCTCGACGCGGGCCTGGCCCCCCTGCTGACGCCCGAGGAGATCCGCGCCGACGCGGTCTGGCCGATCCGGGCGGGGCTGACGATGCTCACCCACGGGTCGTACGGGATCTGCCCCGAGGCGGTGCGAGAGGCGCAACGCCGCCTGCGCGACCGGGTGGACGCCGACCCCGTCCGGTTCTTCAAACGCGATCTGGAGCTGCTCGCCGACCGGGCCCGCGATCGGGTCAGCCGGCTGGTCAACGCCCCCGCGACAAACCTCGCCCTCGTGCCCAACGCGACCTTCGCCGTCGCGACGGTCCTGCACTCGGTGGATCTTCAGCCCGGCGATGAGGTGCTCGTCACCAACCACGAGTACAACGCGACGCTCAACGAACTCGGACGACTGTGCGCCCGGGCCGGCGCCCGGATCGTCACCGCCGAGGTCCCGCTCGAGGGCGTCAGCCCCGAGCTGGTGGTCGAGCGCGTGATCGAGCGCCTCGGCGAGCGCACCAGGCTGGTGGTTGTCAGCCACATCGCCAGCGCGTCGGCCCTCGTCTTCCCCGTGCACGAGATCGTCCGGCGCGTGCGCGAACGGGGGATCGACATCCTGGTGGACGGCGCCCACGCGCCGGGGCAGATCCCGGTGGACCTTGGCGCGCTGCGTCCGACGTTCTACGCCGCGAGCTGCCACAAGTGGCTCTGCACGCCCAAGGGAACGGGCTTCTTCTACGCCGAGAGCGAGAGGCATCCCTCGATCAAGCCGCTGGCCCTCTCCTGCCGCGTCCACGAGACCCGGGCGGACCGGGCGCCCTTCCTCTGCGACTTCGACTACGTGGGCACCAACGACTACACGGGGAACCTCGTGCTCCCCGAGGCGATCGAGCACCTGGCCGCCCAGAGCCCCGGCGGGATGAACGGGCTGATGCGCGCCAACCACGAGCTGGTCCTCGAGGGGGCGCGCCTGGTCAGCGAGCGCACGGGCGTCGCCCTGCACACCCCTTCCTCCATGGTCGGCACGATGGTGGCGCTCGCTCTTCCCGACGACCCCGCCCCGGGACGCCCCTGCCGGTTCGAGGACCCGATCTGGGACGCGCTCTACGAGCGCCACCACATCCAGGTCCCCGTCTGGTCGCTCCCGGGCGTGGCCCGACGCCTCCTGCGCGTCAGCGCCCACCTCTACACCACGCTGGCCGACTTCGAACGCCTCGCCGACGCCCTCGCCGAGGAACTCGAACGCGAGCGGGTCCTGGCGAGCAAGCGCTCGGCCTGACCCGCGAAGCAAGCGGCGCCCGGTCGGGGGCGCCGCCCGCAGAGATCGGTTACGGGCACCCCGCCCCGAAGACGCTCAGGAAGGCGAGCACGTCCGTGAAGTCGATCGAGCCGAACGGCTCGGCGAGGTCGGCGCTCCCGTCGCCCTCGCCGAAGGCGGTCAGGAAGGCGAGCACGTCCGTGAAGTTCGCAACCCCGTCGGCGGGGCGGGCGAAGTCCGCGGCGCAGACGGGCGTCCCCAGGTACCCCTCCAGGTGGAGCGAGGCGTGGTGGAGCTTCTCCTCCGGCGTGGCGCCGTCGGGAGAGAGCAGCACGTAAACGCTTGAGCTTGGGGCGACCCCCGGAGCGTCGGTGGAGAGTTCGAACTCAAGAACGAAGATGACCTCGCTCGGCTCGATGAGGATGTCGTAGACCAGGTCCAGGTCGGTCACCCCGCCGGCGCCGATCCCCGAGGCCAGCTCGAACGAGCCGGGCGCGTCCGTGCTGACGGTCTCGAGCCCGAAGCTCACGAAGATCTCCTCCCCCGCCTCCAGCGGGGACAGGGTGGGCACGGTCCCGGGGGCGGGCATGTGCGGCGGGTTCTCCCACTTCGACGCGCCGACCAGCTCGATGGTGAGCGCGTGGCCCGCCATGGCGCCCGGATCGAGCAGGTCGAACCCGGGCAGGTCGGACGTGGCGCCCAGCCCCGCGCCGAGGAACGACCAGTGGTCGTGCATGGCGTTGTAGTACGGACGGGTCACGCCCGCGCCGTCGTCGACCCCCGCGCTGTTGTACCCGCGGGCGTGGAGCTGGTTGTCCACGAGGAGGACCTCGTAACGCCGCCCGTCATGGGCGTTGGCCAGACCGGCGCCGAGGGTGAGGACCAGGGTGGTTGCGATCGTGCGGTTCATGGTGATTCCTTCCCGGCCTCTCGCCGGGGGTTGAGTGTCTTGCTTCTTGGTTTCAGTGTGCGAACGCCGGGTCGAAGCTGTTCTCCGTCCGGCTGGTGTAAACGTCCTCGAACGCGCGTGACTCGGCGTGACCATCGAGGAACCCGTACGCGGAGGCCGCGCTCCATGTCCCCTGCTCGCCCCCGTGGGCGTTCAGTTGCATCTCCAACGCCGCCTTCGCGGGGACCCGCGCCGGGATCGGCGAGAGCCAGAGATGCGGATGAACGTGGTCGCGTACGGCGTTCTCCCCCTCGAAAACGGCGATGACGAAGTGGACCGTCGCGTGCGGCATCGGGACCACATCGAGATCGGCCACCCCGCTCGGGTTGTCGGGGGAGAGCTGGTAGTTGAGCGAGTAACTCGTCTGCCGGTATTGCCCCCCCACGCTCGTCCCGCCCGGGAAGTGTGGGCTGGTGTCGGTGGGTGAGCGGAGGAGGAGGGCGGGATCGATCTCGCGCAACGTCTCGATCCACGACCCGGAATGGGTCGTGCCCAGCATCGCCCCCTCGTTTTCGAGGGCGTACGCCATGTGGGCGATCTCGAGTGAACGCATGTTCGCGAGACAGGCGACGCGACGGGCCGAATCGCGCGACGCGCCCAGCGCCGGGAGCAACAGCCCCAGCAGCAACGCCACGATCGCGATCACGACCAGAAGCTCCACCAGCGTGAACCCCAGGGGTCCGCGGCTGCACCGCACCATGACACCACCTCCCGCCCGGGGGGCGAAAGCAGAAAGCCGATCAACACCGAACGATGGTCACGCGGCGGCGGATCGGGGAGGGGGTGTGGGCGCGTCGATGCAACGCGAATCCGGCGCGACCTGGTCCCTCAGCCGCGGGATGACCCGGGACGCGGGCGCCAGGACGCGGTCGAGCTGAGCGCGCGTCGTCGCGGGCGCGACGGGCACGACCATCAGCAGCTCAATCCCCCGGCAGCGCAGCGCGCTCATCGAGGGGAGGGGAGAGGGCTCCCCGTTGGCGACCGAGGCTCCCTCCGCACCCGGGCAGAGGGGGCAGGCGGGCGCCTCGGTGGAACGGGCCAGCGCCCGCTCGCTCAGATCAACGTACGCGGGAATCTCCACCCCGTGCCGGTGCGCCCAAGCGACCTTGGCGCTCAGCGGCTGGCACTGACAGGTCGTCCAGCACGCCCTCGCGGAGGAGCACCCGCACATCCCCCCCGCGCACGGGTAGGCCGGGGGGGCCACCACGCCGACGAGACGCGCGATCGACGCGGGCGTGGGCAGCACGCCGATCGAGACGCTGAGCATCATCGCCGCGAGCGCCATGGCGCCCCAAGTCCCGAAGCGCCGGGAGCGGAGGCGTCTCAAGATGACCGATTTCCGGTACAACAGGACTCCTGCTTGTGCTGCAAGAAGTGTACGGAGCGGCGCGAAGGTCAATCAAGGCCGTAGGCCGGGCGGATGCGGCTCTCCAGGTGTCGCATCAGCGGATCGGCGGTGAGGGGCGCCCCCGTCGCCCGCTCGCAGAGTTCGGACGCGCGATACTGGCGCCCGTGGGCATGGATGTTCGTCCGGAGCCAGTCGAGCAGGGGCGCAAACTCACCCTGCGCGAAGCCGGACTCGAGGTCGGGGATGTCGCGCCGGATCGCCTCCCAGAACTGGGCGGCGTAGAGGTTGCCCAGGGTGTAGGTCGGGAAGTATCCCATGAGCCCGAAGGACCAGTGGACGTCCTGGAGGCAGCCGCGGGCGTCGTCGGGGACGTCGAGCCCGAGCAGTGACTTCATCTGCTCGTTCCACGCGCCCGGGAGGTCGTCCACGCTCAGATCCCCCATCATGAGGGCACGCTCCAGCTCGAAGCGGAGCATGACGTGGAGGTTGTACGTTCCCTCGTCGGCCTCAACGCGGATGAGCGTCGGCTTCGAGGTGTTCACCGCGCGGGTCATGGACGCGGGGGTCTGGTCGCGCAGGGCGTTGTCGAAGCACTCGTTGGCCACGGGGAGCGCCCAGACCCAGAAGCTCTCGCTCCGCCCGACGAGGTTCTCCCACATGCGCGACTGGCTCTCGTGGATCCCGAGGGAGACGCTGTCGGCCAGGGGCGTGCCGAAGAGTTCGGGGGTCTTGGGCAGGCCCTGCTCGTAGAGGCCGTGCCCCCCCTCGTGCATCGTGCCGTAGAGCGCGTCGGTGAATCGCTCGTCGCAGTAGCGGGTGGTCAGGCGGGTGTCGCCCGGGGCGACGCCGGAGCAGAAGGGGTGGGTGGTGACGTCGAGGCGCCCGGTCTTCAGGTCAAAGCCCATCGCCCCGAGGACGCGCAGGCCGAAGGCGTGCTGCTGTGCTTCGGGGACTTTCGTGTCGAGCATCGAGGTGTCGGGGGGCGTCCCGTTGGTCGCGATGTCCTGGATAAAGGCGCTGAGCCGCTCGCGCAGGGGGGTGAAGACGCGCTCGATCTCGTCTGCGGTAGCGCCCGGCTCGTACAGATCGAGCAATGCGTTGTAGAGCTCCCCCCCGTTGCTCAGGCACTCGGCCTTGCGACGGGACAGCCCGACCATCTTCTCAAGCCAGGGCTTGAACGCGTTGTAGTCGTTCCCGGCGCGGGCGCTCTTCCACGCCTCCTGCGCCTGGGAGCCGACCTTCGCCAGCTCCTCGACAAGCTCGGCCGGGAGCCTGGTCGCGATGTCGTAGTCGCGGCGCATCTCGCGGACGGACGCCTCAAGACGCGGGTCGGTTGTGACCGAGGCGTCGGACTCGCACGCGCCGATCAGCTCGCCCAGGCGCGGGTCGGTGCTCCGCTCGTGCTCGAGCCGGGCGAGCAGGCCGAGCTGCTCGCTGCGGGCTTCCGCGGCGCCGGCGGGCATGTACGTCTCCTGGTCCCAGGAGACCAGGGCGCCGATGGCCGAGATCGTCGCCGCCTCGCGCTTGAGCGTCCGGAGTTGGGTGTAGTGATCGGCAAGGGCGGTCTGCGTCATGGCTGGCTCCTGAAAGTCGGGGAAGCAAGCCTAGCCGGAGACCCACGGGGCGATCCGATCAGCGTCCCAGGGCCGCCTGCGCCGCCAGCAGGGCGTATGTCGTCACGAGCACCCGGTTGTCCTCCATCCAGCGGCTGCTCCGGACGGTGAAGCTCCCGTCCTCGTTCTGGAGCTCGGCGAGGGTGTTGATCAGGTCGGCCCGCCAGTCGTGATCGCGCTCCACGTGAAGGACGGCGCGGGCGTCGAGTGTGATCTCGCTGTGTTGGAGCCGGTTCGCGTCCGCCGCGGCGTCGGTGAACGAGCGCATGGCGGGATCATCGATCCGGTATCGGCGTCCGTCCTTCAGCGTGCCCTGGGTGGGCCCGATCAAGCGGGACGAGACGCCGCCAACGCTCTTGTCTCGTCCCGAGAAATCCGCCGGTGTGATCTCGAACTCGAAGAGCGGGGCGTCCAGCTCGAAGACTTCGCCGCTCTCCGTCACCGCCTTGCTCAGCCTGATCACGAGGGGTTCGTTGCGGGCCGCGTTCACGCTTTGTCCGGCGGGGAAGCGAACGTCGTACCGATCGAACGCGATCGAATCCCCCTCGTCCCACGCGTCGAGGGCGCGCGCCATGGTGAGATAGTAGTAATACAGCCCGTCGTCCCCCAGCCCCGGGTTCTCCTCAAGGGTGTAGTGCTCGCGGATCCAGCGTTCCGCGGCGACCACGCGCGGGTCGTCACGCTCCAGGTCGGCGAAGATCAGGCTCTTGAACCCGGCGTAGGTCATCGACCCGTAGGCGCGCAGGCGGCTGACCCGCGTCCCGTCGTCCATCGTCTCCTCGAACTCCCCCGCCTGGCTCTGCCCCACGCGCCCGTCGATCGACTCGCGGTTGGGCACGGTCGCGTAGATGAACCCCCCCTGGGTCGAGCCGTCGGCGTACGGCATGTCGTTGGTCTCGTCGAGCATCTGCGTGCGCGAGAGGAAGACGATCGCCCGCTGGATCGCCGGGTCCTGGGCGCTCACGCCCGTGTCGTGCATCGCCTGAAGAAAGAAGCTCAGGTTGGACAGGTCCGGTCGCCCGTGCCTGCCGTATCCGACGCCCCCGTAGTACGGGTGATCGCGGCTGACCGGCTCGTTGAAGTCGGGGGCCTCCGCGTCCCACTCCCCCCCCTCGTGGTACTGCAACCCCAGCAGGAAGCTGCGCCCCCGCGACATGGCGCCGGTCGCCTCGGGGGTCTGCGCCGCGGCGAGCGCGGAGAGACAGATCGAGGTGTTGTAGTTGGGCAGGATCGTGTCGTAGATCCCCCCGTCGGGCTGCTGCATGGAGAGGATGTATTCCAGCCCCCGCGCCACGCTCTCATCACGCGCGTCGATCCGCGGATCCTTGAGCATCCCGTTGACAACCAGCCCGGTGATCGCCGGCAGGTTTGGCCCCTCGGGGTTGTACGCCCACGCGCCGGTCGCCGCGTCCTGCTCGGCGCGCAGGAACTCGATCGCCTTCGCGATGATCTCCCTTCCGCGCTGGCGCGTCGCGTCGTCGATGGCGTGTGCCGCGGGCGCGAACAGGGCAAGAACGCTGATGGTCAGTGCAAGGCGTCGGGCGAGCATGGTCAGTCCTCCGATCCGTTTGTTCCGGGTCCGGCGGTGGTGGTTGCGTTGGCGAGGAGAATCGCCGAAGCGCACAGGGCGGCGGTCTCGATCCGCATGATGTGAGCGCCGAAGCGGGCGATCGTGACGCCCGCGCCCCGAGCCCGGTCCAGCTCCTCGGGCGCCCACCCGCCCTCGGGGCCGATGAGCAGACGGGCGGGGGCGTCCCCGGTGTCGCCCACGCCCGCCGCGCTCGCATCGGCCATGATGACACGCATGCCCCCCTCGGACAAGAGGGCCGCCTCAAAGTCGATCTCCGGCTCGATCCGCAGGACCCAGGCCCGCCCGCACTGCTTGGCCGCCTCGCCCGCGATGCGTCGGAGCCGCTCGGCCTTCCCCTCGCCGGGGGCCGGCGCGCCGCGGGCGCAGCGCAGCGGTCGGTACGAGGCGACGCCAACCTGGCTGAGGGTGTCGATGAGCTGGGCCAGGCGGTCCCCCTTGGGGGGCGGGGCGCAGACCTCCAGCGCGGGGGCGAGGGGGTCCATCCGGACGGGCGCCTCCGCCTCGAGTTCGACCCAGCGACCCTTCGGGTCCATCGCCCCCACGGCGGCGCTCGCCACCCCTCCCACCCCGTCGAGCACCTGCACCCCCTCGCCGACGCGCAGGCGCTTGACCCGGACGGCGTGTCGGGCCTCCTCGCCCTCGATCCGGAGGCGCCCGGGGGCGAGCGAATCGCCCCGACCAAGCAGGAATCGGTGCATACTGGCCCCTCGGGGGTGAACAGGGGACATTACGCCCGCCCCGCCTTGAGTTCCCCGTGCGTTGGTCCGATCATGCGAGACAAGAGGGTTTGTGCACGGATGCCAGACGCGGCGGAACAACCCGGGGATGAGCTGAACCTGGAGGATCACCTCGAGGCGCTGCTCGGCGAGATCGAGGCCACCCGGGTGAAGGTGGAATCGGAGCCGGTGCGCGCCGAGCCGCCCACACCCGCCCCCGCCGACAAGACCCCGCCTCCGCCAGCAGACGCGTCGGATGCGTCGCCGGAATCCGATCCGCCCGGCGCCGCCGAGCCGGAGCGTCAGCCCGACGTGGACGCCGGCGAAGCCTCCCTCGACGCGATCGCGGAGATCGAGGCCGACCTCGGCGACCTGGTCGAGGCGATCTACGAACTCGAAGACCCCGAGTCGAACATCGAGCCCCTGACCGAGGCCGAGGCGTCCCCCCCGTTGAGCGACGACGCCGAGACCGACTCCGAGGCCAAGACCGAGGCCGAAGCTGAGGCCGAAGCTGAGCCCGATCCCGAGGCCAGCGCCGGGACGCAGGACACCGAATCCCCCACGGACGAGGCTCAAGCCGACGCCGCGGCTGGTCTCGGCGAGTTGGAAGACACGACCGAGACGCCCACGCCCGAGCCGGAGGTCGAGTCCGAGCCGACGGAGACCGACGCGCTCGCCGCGGAAATCCTGAGCGAACTGGAGCTGGAGCAGGAGGCGGCGGCGGAGGCCAACGCCGATCAGCCGACGCC
>JBITAG010000115.1:0-7089 GCA_044439985.1 Phycisphaerales bacterium JB059
GGTGTCGCCGGCGGTGTCGGCCGCGTTCCTGAGCGAGAGCGTCGGGGGTCTGGTGCGTGAGCGGCTGCTGGACCCGGGGCTGATCGACGGGGCTCGGGCGCACGCGATCGGGCTGGCGCACGAGGTGGTGGAGCGTCGGGAGGCGGTCGCGGAGCGGGCGTTGCGGATCGCGCACGAGCTGGCGGGCAAGCCGCGGAGCGGGATCGGGGCGACGAAGCGGTGGCTGGAGGAGGTCGGGGCGGCGCAGTCGGCGCTGGGGGCGGACGCGGGAAGGGCGGGGCTGGAGGCGAGCCTGTCGATCGTTGGGAATGAAGAGGAGCGGGCGCGTCTGGACGCGCTGTGGGGAAAGGGAAGGTCGGGATGAGCGAGCTGGCGCGGTTGGACGTTGATGGGTCGGTGGCGAGGCTGGTGATGAACCGGGCGGAGCAGCACAACGCGATGTGCGTGGAGCTGCTCGACGCGATGCACGCGCGGATGGACGAGGTGGAAGCGCGGCCCGAGCTGAAGGTGCTGGTGATCACCGGGGCGGGCCGGTCGTTCTGCGCGGGGATGGACCTGAAGCAGGTGGTGATCTCGCGGTCGGGGGACGCGGAGTTGCCGTTGCGGCTGCTTACGTCGCTGGGGGAGCTGACGCTCCGGATCCGGCGGGCGCCGGTGGTGACGGTGGCGCAGGTGAACGGGGCGGCGATCGGGGGCGGGTGCGGCTTGACGTGCGTGTGCGATATTTCGATGACGCACGGGCGGGCGAAGCTGGGGTTCCCGGAGGTGGATCTGGGTTTGGGCCCGGCGGTGGTGGCGCCGTGGGTGGTGCGGAAGGTGGGCGCGGGGATGGCGCGGCGGATTCTGCTGACGGGCGGGCTGGTGGCGCCGGAGGAGGCGCATCGGGTGGGGCTGGTGAACGTGGTGGTCGATTCGCGTGAGTCGCTGGAGGCGCGCGTGGGTGAGGTGGCGGCGCGGTTGGCGGGGGGCGGGGCGGCGGCGCTTGCGGCGACGAAGGGGCTGCTGAACCGGCTGGACGGATCAGAGGACGAGGAGGTGATTCGTCGTGGCGCGGCGCTCTCGGCGAGCGTGCTGAGCACGGCGGAGGCGCAGCGGATCCTGGAATCCCGCCTGCGGGACTGAGGGGAGGGGGGGACGCCTCACAGGGACCGACCAGACAGGGGGCGACGGGGCCGGGGAGGGGGGCTGAGCCTATACTGGGACTCGCCCGGAGCGTGGTGGGTCGGCTCATGACCCCGGGCCAAGGAATGGAGCACGATGGGCGAGCAACCGCTGCCAATCCGGTTTGACGGTCAGGGCGATCAGGCCCGAATCGCGACGCTGGTGCTTGAGCAGGGGGATCGCCCGGTCGTGGTGATCGACAAGGGGCTGGTGCGGCGGCTGGATGAGGCGATCGATCGGCTGCCGGAGGACCTGGACGGGCTGGTGCTGGCGTCGGGGTCGAAGAAGGTGTTTGTGGCGGGGGCGGACCTGGCGGAGATCGACCGGGCGGATGACCAGGAGCTGCGGGACTACCTGGAGGACGCGGCGCGGGTGTTCCGTCGTCTGACGAAGCTGCCGTGCTGGACGGCGGCGGCGATCAACGGGGCGGCGTTGGGGGGCGGGCTCGAGCTGGCGATGCACTGCGACGGGTTGATCGGGGCGCCGATGGAGGGGGACCGGCCGTACATGGTGGGGTTGCCGGAGGCGGGGCTTTCGATCTGTCCGGGATGGGGCGGGACGAACCTGCTGCCGGCGCGGATCGAGTCGTGCGAGGGGATTCTGCGGGCGGCGTCGGGGAAGCCGATGACATTCGACGAGGCGGTGAAGGAAGGTCTTTTCGACGTGGCGTGCGTGGTGCCGGAGGAGTTGCTGGACGCGGCGCGGTACTGGATCGCGGAGAAGAACGCGAAGGGACGTCCGGAGCGTGACGGGGCGCCGAGCCGGTGGATCGGTCGATCCGAGACGGCGGAGGGCGTGCGTCACGGACTGAAGCGATGCCGGGGCGAGTTGCCCGGGACGAAGGCGGCGAAGGCCGTGGTTGAGTGTGTAGAGATTGGCCTGACAGAGGGCTGGAGCGAGGCGATCCGCGGAGAGCGGAGCCGGCTGATCCAGCTTCGGCACACGCCGGAGGCCAAGGAGGCGATCGCGCGGTTCTTTGCGAAGAGCGCGCGACGCTGAATCGAGACGCGCCGGGCGGAGCGTGCCGGCGTGAAGGGACAAGCGGACCCGGTCGTGTCCGAAGACCGCGCGCGAAGCGTCGCGGCGTGTGACCCGACCCTGCGGAGGAAGCGTCGATGGCTGACTTGAAGTCGATGAAGGGTGTGTCGGAGAAGGATCGGAAGATGATCGCCGACGCGGAGACGCTGCTGGGTCCGGAGCCGGACTCGATGGGGGTGGTGAAGAACTACTTCTGGGGAAATCTGCGGGGCGAGTTGCTGTTTCCGTACCCGGACATCGCGGAGACGAGCCCGCAGGAGACGGCGGAGTGTGACCAGCTGCTGGCGCGTCTGGAGGCATACCTGAAGGATGAGCACCCGTCGATCGAGATCGATCAGGAGCAGCACATCCCGGAGTGGGTGATCCAGAAGCTGTTCGATCTGGGCGTGCTGGGGATGACGATCCCGAAGGCGCAGGGCGGTCTGGGGATGGGGATCACGAGCTACAACCGCGTGCTGGAGATGATCGGGAAGTACTGCGGTTCGACGGCGGTGGTGGTGAGCGCGCACCAGTCGATCGGGTGCAAGGCGGTGATGCTGTTCGGGACGCCGGAGCAGAAGGAGCGTTGGCTGCCGAAGCTGGCGCGGGAGTGGCTGAGCGCGTTCTGTCTGAGCGAGCCGAACGTGGGTTGTGACGCGGGCGGGCAGGAGACGCGTTGCGAGCTTTCCGAGGACGGGACACACTTCATTCTCAACGGAGAGAAGAAGTGGGCGACGTCGGGGGCGATCTCGGGCCTGTTCACGGTGATGGCGAAGCAGAAGATGGGGGACGGGAAGGAGAAGGTGACGGCGTTGGTGTGCACGCCGGACATGGAAGGGATCGACATCTTCCAGAAGAACCGGGCGAAGTGCGGGATCCGGGGGACGTGGCAGGCGCGGATCCGGTTCACGAACGTGCGGGTGCCGCGGGAGAACCTGCTGCACAAGGAGGGGCGTGGGCTGAACGTGGCGCTGACGTGCCTGAACTATGGGCGGTGCACGCTGAGCGCGGGGATGCTGGGTGGCGCGAAGCGGGCGAAGGACCAGGCGATCAAGTGGGCGCAGACGCGGTTCCAGTTCCAGCGTCCGCTGGCGGAATTCGAGCTGGTGCGTGAGAAGATCGCGCACATGAGCGCGCTCTGCTACGCGATGGACTCGGTGCTGTACATGACGACGGGGATGCTGGACCGGCACGATGAGGACATCATGCTGGAGACGGCGATCTGCAAGGTGTTCTGCTCGGAGATGGGTTGGCGGTCGGTGAACGACGCGGTCCAGATCATGGGCGGCGAGGGGTACATGACCGAGAACGAGGTGGAGCGGATCTTCCGCGACTCGCGGATCAACACGATCGTCGAGGGCGCGAACGAGGTGATGCAGGGCTTCATCTTCGGGTACGGGGGGAAGCAGCTGGCGGAGAAGATGCTGGGGGTGAAGGACGCCGTGGAGGGGTTCAAGTTCTCGCCGGCGGTGATCCGGGCGGCGATTCCGCTGGGGAGCGAGGTGTTCCTGGGGATCCGGAAGCGGAGCCCGGACGTGCCGAGCCTGAGCGACGAGCTGAAGCCGTACGGGGAGCGTCTGTGCCGGCACATTTCCGAGCTGACGTACCAGTTCAAAAAGGCGAGCAAGATGCACGACGCGAAGATCATCGAGCGTCAGTGCGTGCAGGCCCGGATCGCGGACGCGGCGATGTACATCCACGCGTGGGCGTGCACGCTGAGCCGTCTGGACCGGGACATCCGGGCCGGCGGCGAGGGGACGGAGTTCGAGGCGAACCGGGCGGCGGGGTTGCACTTCTTCGAGATCGCGGAGTTGGAGATCGCGGACCGTTTCCGGGGGATCTACGAGAACGCGGACAAGAGCATGCTCAAGGCCGCGGATCTGGCGCTCAAGCACTCGGACACGCTGCCGAACTCGGACTACTCGATCCACGAGAAGTCGCCGAACGCGCAGGGATCGGGCCGGGCGTTGAAGCAGGACAGCATCAAGCAGTTCCCGGGCCACCACCGGTACGTGTCGGGTGGGACGGGTCGTGAGGCGATGGAATCGGCGAACTGAAGACGGCGTCGCGGTGGCGGCGCTAGGCTCATTCCCGGGCGTGCCCGGGCGGAGTTGACTCTCACCAAACGGAGGCGGGCATGCCCCGACGAAAGGCCTACGAGGCCAAGATCGATTATCTGCAGATCCTGGACGAGAACGGGAAGTTCGACGCTCGTCTGGGGAAGGACCTGCTGAGCGATGAGCAGGTGGTGGAAGCGTACGAGCAGATGTGGATCTGCCGCGAGCTGGACGAGACGGCGTTCAAGCTGCAGCGTTCGGGTCGTATGGGGACGTACCCGCAGAACAAGGGGCAGGAGGCGGCGGCGGTGGGGTCTGCGTTGGCGATGACGCGCGGGCGTGACTGGCTGGTGCCGTGCTACCGGGAGAACGCGGCGTTGTTCCTGCACGGGCTTCCGATGCACTACATCCTGCTGCACTGGATGGGTGACGAGCGGGGGAACCAGATCCCGGAAGGGGTGAACCAGACGCCGCTGTCGATCCCGATCGGGACGCACATGCTGCACGCGACGGGGATCGCGTGGGCGAGCAAGCTGCGGAAGGAGAAGGACAAGGCGGTCATCACGTACTTCGGTGACGGGGCGACGAGCGAGGGCGACTTCCACGGGGCGATGAACTTCGCGTCCACGCTGAAGGTGCCGGTGGTGTTCTTCTGTCAGAACAACGAGTGGGCGATCTCGGTGCCGCGGCACGAGCAGATGAACTCCCCCACTGTTGCGCAGAAGGCGATCGCGTACGAGATGCCGACGATCCGGGTGGACGGGAACGACCTGTTCGCGGTGTACAAGGCGGTGAAGGATGCGCGGGAGCGGGCGGTGGAGGGCGGCGGCCCGAGCTTCGTCGAGGCGGTGACGTACCGACTCGGCGACCACACGACGGCGGACGACGCGCGGCGATACCGGGACCAGAAGGAGCTGGACGCGTGGCTGGAGAAGGACCCGCTGATCCGGACGCGGAAGTACCTCGAGTCGAAGGACGCGTGGAGCGAGAAGCAGCAGAAGAAGCTGGGGGAGCGTGCGAAGAAGATCGTCTCGGAGGTGGTGAAGACCGCGGAGGGGATCGCGGAGCCGAGCACGAGCGACATCTTCGACTACACGTTTGCGGAGCTGTGCGACGAGCTGAGGACGCAGCGTGACACGATGCGGACGAACTCGCTGGGGCAGTTCCCCGAGCAGGCGGGGCTGCAGGGGCAGACCCAGCGGGTGTGAGGCGTCGGGACGAAGAGACCAGGGACCGAGTGACGGAGGGGTCCGGCGGGAAGCCGGCGCCTTCGAGGAAGAAGAGCATGGCACAGCTGACACTTGTTCAGGCGATCAATCAGGCCCTCGACCAGGAGATGGAGCGGGACGACCGCGTCGTGATCCTGGGCGAGGACGTCGGGATCAACGGGGGCGTGTTCCGGGTGACGGAGGGGCTCGCGGAGAAGCAAGGGAAGCACCGCGTGCAGAACACGCCGCTGGACGAGTCGGGGATCATGGGCTCGGCGATCGGGCTGGCGATGGCGGACATGCGTCCGATCCCGGAGATCCAGTTCGAGGGGTTCCTCGGGCCGGCGTACGACCAGCTGGTGAACCACGCGGCGCGGTTCCGGACGAGGACGCGCGGGGCGATCACGATCCCGCTGACGGTCCGGGTGCCGGTGGGCGGGGGGATCCACGCGCCGGAGCTTCACTCGGACTCGCCCGAGGCGATCTACGCGCATCATCCGGGGCTGAAGGTGGTGATGCCGAGTACGCCGCACGACGCGAAGGGGTTGCTGCTGTCGGCGATCCGGGACCCGGACCCGGTGGTCTTCTTCGAGCCGAAGCGTGTGTACCGGTCGTTCCGGGAGGAGGTCCCGGAGGGGGATTACACGATCGAGATCGGGAAGGCGAAGGTGGTCTCGGAGGGCGAGGACCTGACGGTGGTGACGTGGGGCGCGAGCGTCTTCCAGTGCCTTGAGATGATGGACGAGCTGCCGGAGGACGTGTCGGTGGAGCTGATCGATCTGCGGACGATCTACCCGATCGACATGGACACGATCGCGGCGAGCGTGGAGAAGACGGGTCGGTGCGTGATCGTGCACGAGGCGCCGAAGACGTGCGGGATGGGCGCGGAGCTGACGGCGCGGATTCAGGAGCGTTGCTTCCTGCACCTGGAGGCGCCGGTGCAGCGGGTGGCGGGGTTCGACACGGTGATGCCGTACTACAAGCTGGAGCTGGAGTACCTGCCGGACGCGGCTCGCATCGGCGAGGGCGTGAAGGCGTGTCTGGCGTATTAGGATTGCGTAGGCGGAGGCCGCGGGAGAACGCGGAGGCCGCGAAGGAAGAAACTCGACCGACTCACTGACTCCGTGATCTCCGCGAGGCTTCGGCCCTCCGCGTATCGCATCAGGAACCAAACATGGCGCACGCAAAGAGCACCGATCCAAACGTTTTCATTCTTCCGGACCTGGGGGAGGGTGTGCACGAGGCCGAGCTGATCGCCTGGAAGGTGAAGGAAGGCGACACGGTCGAGGAGCACCAGATCCTGGCCGAGATGGAGACGGACAAGGCGCTCGTGGAGGTGCCCAGCCCGCGCGCCGGGACGATCCAGACGCTGCACGGGAGCGAGGGGGAGATCCTGAACGTGGGGAACCCGCTGGTGACGTATGTGGGCGGGGGGAGCGAGAACGGCGCCCCGATCCAGCAGGCGTCGCGGACGGAGGAGATGGACGCGCAGGAACACGAGGGGGAGCTTGAGGCGGCGGAGGAGCGGGAGGACGCGGGGACCGTGGTCGGCGCGGTCGGGGGGGACCTCGGGGGCGTGTCGGCGAAGGACGGCAAGGCGCTGGCGACGCCGGCGGTGCGACGTTTGGCGCGTGACATGGGGATCG
>JBITAG010000116.1:0-3369 GCA_044439985.1 Phycisphaerales bacterium JB059
AGAACCTTCGACAATACCTATATTTCGTCCCGTCATTTCAGTATTGGGTACCCCAACACTAATGGCTGTTAACAAATCCTCACCAAAACCGCGACCAATGAATCCGGCGGATATGAAGGGCTTATTACTGTTAATGGCGTCCGAGCCGGCCTCCTCGAGCCCGAGCAGTTCATCGAGGCTCTCAAGCCGCTCGCCCTCATCGACCGCCTCCTGCGCGCGCACAGGGAGCGCCGGTGTCAGGATCAGGAGCAGCATCAGTGTCCAACGCTTCACGGCCGGCCCTCCCCGGGCTCGGTGGGTCCGCCCACCGGGAGTTCTACATCCTCACCCGGTCCCTGGTTCATCTGCTCGATGAGCTGCACCGCCCGCTCGCCGAGGCTCCGCTGCATCCGCCCGAGCGTTCCCGGGTCAATGCCCGAGGCCCGCTCGTCCCCCTCGTCGGCCCGTCGGGTGAGCTGAGCGATCTGGGCCTGCATCGACCGGAGGAGGATCAGCTCCGCCATCGGGGGCACGAGGGGATCTTCCTGGGCCTGGCCCTGCCCCTGGCCCTGCCCGCCCCCGCCCCCGGCGTCCTCGAACTCCTGCTCCTCCTGCTCGGGCTGCCCCAGCGCCTCGACGAGCATCTGGAGCGTCTGCACGCTCATCGACTGGTTGAGCACCACGCCCCGGTCCACCTCGCCCCGACCGAGCGTCTCTCCGGCGGACGCCATCAGGGCGTCGAGCTGCTCGTGCGCGAGGGCGAACATGATCGAATCCGCCAGCCCCTCGACCTCCCCCAGCAAGGCCCGGAGCTGCTCCTGGAGTGTCCGCTGGCGCGCGCCCATCGAGCGCACCCCGGCGCGCTCGCGCCGGCTCAGCTCGACGCCCACCAGTTCCCCCGACTCAGCGGTCAGGGCGACCTGCTGTTCGAGGGCCTCGCGGTACGCCTGGCGAAGCTCGGCCCGCTTGCGGTCCTGCTCCCGATCCTGCGCCTGCTCGTCGATCTTCTCCGCCTCGGCCTTTGCTTCGCTGAGCAGACGCAGCGACTCGCCCTCGGCGAAGGCGACGCCGTCGGCGACAATCTCGTCGGCGCGCAGCAGGCGGATCGCCTCGCGCTGCTGCACGGAGGCGTCCTCGAGCAGGTCACCGACGCTGCGCAGCTCGCTGGGGCCCTCGCGCACCTGCGCGAGCACGCCCAGCGTGTTCTGGTCGAGCCGGATCATGCCCTGGTCGAGGCCGGTGAAGTCCGCCGCGGCGCGCGCGTCGGCGAGGTTGGCGATCTCACGCTCCTGGCGGGTGATGAGCGCCTCGATCGACTCGATGACGCTCGCGAGCATCCGGCGCAGGGCGCTGTCCTTGTTCCGGCCCGCGTTGTCGAGTTCCTCGAGCATCTGCTCGAGCGCCTCGATCGCCTCGTCCTGGTTCTGCGTCGCGCCGCCCGTCTGGTTCTGCGCGATCTGCTCGGCAGCCTGCTCGAGCGACTCCTGCAGGCCCTGCTCGCGTCCCCGGCGGGCCGCCTCGCTCATCGCCTCGCCCTGCGCCGGGTCCACCTCCGACATCTGGCGCCCACGCTCGCCCAGCTCGTCCAGGGCCTCGCGGGCCCGCTCGGCGGCGTCGCGCTGGCGCTCGGCGATCCGCTCCAGATCGCTCCGCTCCCGCGGGCTCAGCTCGTCGAGGTCCCGGGCGAGGGTCTCCTGCCCGGCCCGGGTGGTCTCCTCCCGGATCCGTCGCTGCTCTTCGAGCAGGCGCTCGACGCTCCGGCGCACGAGCCACCCGTCCTCTCCCCGGTCGAGCAGGGCGATGAGCGACCCGAGTTCCTCGCGCACGTCGTCCTGCGCCTCGCGGGCCTGCTCGCGCCGCGCCTCGGCCTGCGCTTCCTCGCGCTGGTCCATCGATTCGCCGACCCGCTGGGCTCCCTCGCTCGACCGCTGCCCGGCGCGAGAGAGCATCCCCTGCGCCTCGTCGAGCATCCCCGCGAGGGACTGGTCGCTCAACGCGTTGCGCCGCTGACGCTGGCGCAGGCGCTCGATCACGCGCCGTTGTTCGATCAGGCGTTGCGTGAGCGCGTCCTGCTGCTGCTGCAGGTCCGGCGAGGGGCCGTGCTGATCGAGGGCGCGTTCGAGGGCCTGCTGCGTTTCGTCCAGGCGCATCGCCGCACGGCGCACGCCACCGAGTTCTCCCCGGATCTGCTCGATCAGATCCGTCTCGCTGATGATGCGCAGGGTGCGCACGCCGGAGCGTGAGGGCTCGCGCTCGGCGCCATCGATCGTCCGGGTGTCCTGCGCCATCGCGACGATGCGCACCTCGTCGCCGGGTGTCACGCCCAGCGTGCTCAGGTCGAGCGTGATCTCGGCGCTGGCGCTGGCGACGCCCGCGCCGGGGTCCAGCTCGGTGCGGGCGATGACCTCCGCGTTCCCCTCCGTCTCGGGGGGGGCGCCCTCGGAGCCCCCGGGGGCGCGGGCGATCGAACGCTCGAGCGCGACCCAGCGCAGCCCGAGGTCGTCGCGCCCCTCCCCGGTGAGGTCCACGACCGCCGTCGCGAGCACCGACTCGTCACGGGCCGGGGCGGTCACGCTCACGCTCGGCGCCTGGTCCGGCGTCGCCTCGAAGACGAAAGCGATCTCGTCCCGGGGGGCGAGGTCATGCTCGTCCACCACGGGGGGGGCGGCGCGGAGCGATTCATCGATGGTCAGCGCGAGCGTGACGCGCTCGTTGTCCTCCCCGATCTCAACGTCATGCCCGGAGAGCCCGAGCCCGGTGAGCCACTCGTCGCGCCGCGCGGGGTCGACGGCGACCGGCTTGCTGTACGCCAGGGTCAGCTCGACGCGCGATCCGGCGAGCACCGGCCCGACCGGGGCGCCCTCCCCCGTCGCGTCGAGGGCGACCTCGCCTCGGACCAGCGCGCCCCCGGCGCCCGAGGCGTAGGCGGGGGGCGTCACCCGGGCGCTGGCGCCCGTGAGCACGGGGGGATCGACCAGGCGCACGCGGCGCGCCCGCGTCCGATCATCGTCGGTTTCGAACCAGTACTCGACCAGGGCCGAGCGGGCGGGCTCGCCCGCCCGGGGCGGGGGCATGACCTCGATGAGCCGTTCGTACAGCTCACCCTCGTGCTCCCCGGTCTTGACGGTGCGCCGCTGCCCGGCGAGGACGAGGCGTCGCGTCTCATCGGAGGCCTCGAAGCCGTCGGCCTCGACGACGCGGTAGCGGGCGCGCACCATCGTCTTCCCGGGCGCCCGGGTTGTCTTGGTGACCAGGGCGCGCAGGGGGAAGGCCATGTCGCTGGGGTGGACCTCGGTCAGCGTCGCGTTCTCGACCACGAACCGGCTGGGCCACTCCGCGCCGCTCCAGGGGGTGAGCACGCGTTCAAGGCCCGTGCGGGTCAGCCCCGGT
>JBITAG010000117.1:0-5167 GCA_044439985.1 Phycisphaerales bacterium JB059
GCCGGGGTGTGGGGGGCGCCGGTGCTCTGGGGGGGGATCGAGGGGGGGCGTGCGCTCGTCGCCTTCGACGGGTATCCCTGGTTTCTCGTCGGGCATCCGCTCATCGACGCGCCGCGCTGGGGAAGCGGTGTGCCGAGTCTCGCCTACCCCGCCTCGCTCATCGGGGCGATGGGGGTCTCGGCGCTCGCGGCGGGGGTCTCGGGGCTGGTGGTCGATCTCTGGAGCCGTCGCCCGCGTCGGTGGGTCGGGGTGGGGCTCGCGCTGCTGGGTGTCTGGATCGGGCTCGGGGCGTTCGTGGCGCCCGCGTCGGGGCGGGCCGGGTCGATGCGCATCGGGGTGGTGCAGACCAACGTCTCGCAGGACAACAAGATCGGGTGGCGCCCGGTGGACCAGCTGCGCGACTTCCAGCGGTTCGCGGAGTTGACGGTGGCGGCGGCGCGCCAGGGGCCGGACCTGATCGTCTGGCCCGAGACGATGGCGCCCGGCCAGTCGCTCGACCCGGTCTCGCTCAGGACCGAGCAGGCGGAGGAACTGGTCTGGGAGATCGAGCTGGAGGGTGAGGGGATCGTTGAGCTGGGGACGACCGAGCTGGTCGAACAGCTCCTCTCGATGCAGGAGATGCTGGGCGTCCCGATGCTGATCGGGGCGGAGGGGTACGACAACCTTCGGTTCGTGGAGCGCGCCGACGGGAAGTTCGTGAAGGACGCCGACGCGTTCTACAACTCGGCGTACATCGTCACGGGGGGGCGGGCGCAGGAGCCGGGGTATCACAAGATCAAGCTGACGCCGTTCGGCGAGGTGATGCCGTACATCTCCCTCTGGCCCTGGCTCGAGGCGCAGGTGACCGCGGTCGGGGCGCGGGGGATGTCGTTCGATCTGTCCACGGCGCCCCGGGTGGTGCGTCCGGACACGGTATTGCGGGACGGGTCGCGGGTTGCGCTGGCGACGCCGATCTGCTTCGAGGCGACGATGTCCGGGGTCTGTCGTCGCCTGGTGTTCGAGCGGGGGGAGCGTCGGGCGGGGGTGATGATCAACCTGACCAATGACGGGTGGTTTGGCGACGCGGCCAGCGGTCGGCGGGCGCACCAGCTCTGCGCCCGCTGGCGGTGCGTGGAGCTGGGGACCTCGATGGTCCGGGTGGCGAACACGGGCATCTCCTGTGTCATCGATGCGAGCGGGCGGGTGGTCCGCGAGGGGGTCGATCCGGTCCCGGGCGAGTCGGGGGAGCACGCCACGGGGGGGCTCGAGCGGGTGGACGGGGTGCTCGTGACGGACGTGGCCCTCGCGGCGGGGGTTCCGGTCTACGCTCGGATCGGGGATCTTGTCGCCTGGGGGCTCATCGCGGGGGTCGGGCTCTGCCTCGTTCTGGCCCTGCGGGGTGGGTCTCAAAGCGGGGAAGCGGGATCGGCCGAAGATGAGGGACGAACCGACGCGCCCGCGCGGTCGAACCAGTAGGGCTCGGGATGGGGCGGCCCCAACGGATGAGAGGACGAACGATGCGAAACGAACGGAGGCGGCGAGCGATGGGGATCGGGGGGGTGGCTCTTGGGGTGCTGAGCCCGCTCGTGCTGGCCCAGCCCGCGGGGGAGCGGCGCGGCGATGAGCTGGTGAGCGCTTCGGTCGCGCGGGAAGACGCGCTGAACCTGCTGCTCGAGGCCGCGAATCACGAGAACGCCCTGGTCCGGGCCAACGCGATCGAGGCCCTCGAGGGGGCGTCGGGGCGGATCGGAGATGTGGCGCTGCGCGGGCTGTCGGACCCGAACGAGGGGGTGCGGACCGTGGCGGCGATGGTGATCGGCCGGGCGAAGCTGCGCGACGCGGCGCCGGCGGCTCGGGCCCTGCTGACCGACAGTTCCCCGTACGCCCGTGCGGCGGCGATCTACGCGCTGCGCCGGTGCGGGTTTGACGAGAATCCGACGCCCCTGGCCGAGATGGTCGCCGGGCATCACGACGCCCGGGTGCGGGCTCACGCGGCGTTCATCCTGGGGGAGCTGGGGGACAAGAGCGCGATCCCGCTCCTGCGTCAGGCGGCGATGGCTCCCGCGGTCCGGGCGACCAGCGCCGAGCGTCGCCTGCTGGAGCTGCAGATCGCCGAGGCCCTGATCAAGCTGGGGGATGAGCGGGAGCTGCAGACGATCCGGGCGGCGTTGTACCCGTCGCGCCCGGAGCAGCTGGAGTCCACGGCCCTGGCGGTCCAGATCATCGGGGAGGTCAAGGACCGGGGGTCGATCGACCAGTTGATCTACATGTCCGCGTACCAGGGGCAGGGTCAGCAGCGGATGCCCGCGGAGGTTCGTCTGGCGGTGGCCGACGCGCTTGCGAAGATGGGCAACGACGAGGGGACGTTTGTGGCCGACGAGTACGCCAACAGCGAGATCGACGCGGTGCGGGCTCAGGCGGCGACGGTGTACGGTCGGGTGGGACGTTCCGAGAACCTCAAGCCGCTGCGTGAGATGTTGGAGGACCCGTCTCCGCTGGTGCGGATCGCGGCGGCGGGGGGGATCCTGGAGCTGACGACGCAGACGGCCGAGCGTCACGCGTTGTTCCCGGGGGCGGATGGGTAGATTGGGTGGCCCGGAGGGGGGGCGTGTTGCAAGATTTGGAGATCTGATCGCCCCTGGGGGGCGTATGGTCGGGTCGTCCGGGCCCCGGGTCCGGTGGCGTCGGCGGTGGAGAGCCCGTCGGTTGCGGGGAGAACCCGCGACGGGACGGGCGTCGCCCGCTATCATGGACCCCCCCGGTGGGGACCGGCGACGGGCGGAGTCCCGTGTCGGCGTCAGCGGTCGGTCTTGGCTCCCGTGTGGGCCTGCCGCCCGTTCGGGCTGGGGCACAACGAAGAGAACCGGCGCGGACCCCGCACGCGAGCGCGGGACGGCCCTAGAAGCGGATCGATCAAGGAGATCACGGTGCACATCCTCACCAAGGTGTTCGTGCTGTTCGCGGCGATTCTCAGCGTGCTGATGGCGGCGCTGGCGATCTCGTACACCGCCAGCGCGGACCGGATCACCCGGGACTACGAGAACGCGGTCGCGGCGAAGACGGCGGCGGAGAACGCCGAGGCCGCGAACGAGGCGATCTACCAGCGGGCGCTGGGGAACAAGAACAACGAGATCGAGGGCCTGCGTCAGCAGATCGCCGAGCGTGACAAGGCGTTGCGAGAGCTGCAGGGTGAGAACGCGGAGCTTGCCGTCGAGGTGCGTCGGGCGAAGAACGAGGTCGAGCTGATCTCGGGTCGGATCGCGCAGTTCGGCGTGTCGCTCGAGACGCAGGCGAAGATCATCGACAGCTACCGGGACGAGCTGCAGGGCCTGCGGATCGCCGAGCTTCGCTGGCAGGACGAGAAGATCGACATCAACGACAAGCTCTCGGACTACGAGAGCCGGATTCTCGTCTACGAGCAGACGCAGCGGGCGCTGCGGGAGCAGCTCGCCGCGGCGCAGCGTGAGATCGACAATGTCCGCAACGGGGGGTCGCTCGCTTCGCGTTCCGGCCTGACCTCGCCGACGGAGATCGGTGGGCCGGTGGTCCGCGGTCGGGTGACCGGCTCGCGTCGCTCCGGGACGGGGGAGACCCTGATCGAGGTTTCCCTCGGACAGCGTGACCGCGTCCGGAACAACACGAAGCTCTACCTCGTCCGCTCGGGCCGTTACCTGGGCGAGATGGTGGTCGAGGAGTCCGACGTGAACTGGTCGGTGGGCAAGCTGCTGAGCACGGCGGGCGGCGGGATCACGATCCAGCAGGGCGATGAGGTCCGCACGCGTCTGGACTGAGCACGAGAGCAACGACGAACGCCCGGATTGGGCGTGACGGGAGCAACGGCGATGAGCCAGTTCGGAATGCAGATGCCGGGGGGGCGCCAGTCGCGGGGAAGCTCGCCCGACGTCTACACGGCGCTGATGTTCGTGGGGATCGTGTCCATGCTCATCGCGGTCGCGATGCTCTGGATCGCGGGCTCCAAGGTTTCGCCCACGGGCAATCCATTCGATATCCAGGCGAAGGACGGGGCGATCAAGCTCCCGGACTGAGCGTTCTCGGAAGCGGCGCGGCGAACTTTGCCGCGTCGATTCGGCGTCCGCTTGACACGGACGCACTGCAGGCTACATTTCACGACGTCGGGGCAACCCGGCACACACAACTTGGGGCGGTAGCTCAATTGGTTAGAGTCCCGGACTGTCGATCCGGTGGTTGCGGGTTCGAGTCCCGTCCGCCTCGCTTGAACAAGCCTCTGCATGAGCAGAGGCTTGTGTCTTTTTCGGGTTCGGCGCGTGTCGCCCGCGGGGTTGGGCGTCCTGTTGCGGAACCCCTGAATCTGTTGGAACACGCGCTGACGTGCGCGTTGAGGGGTTGATCCCGGGGGCGGGGCGCGCGGCGGAAGTGGTCGGTGGGACTACTTGTCCTTGAGCGCTGCCGCAAGTTCCGGGATGGTCTTTACGACCAGATCCGGGGAGTCGGCGAGCGGGTAGAGGACCTTGCCCGGGCGGGCCACGAAGGTGGCCTGGAGACCGGCGGCCTTGGCCCCTGCGACGTCCCAGCCGTGGGCCGCGACGAGCATGGCTTCGTGGGGGTTCACCCCCATCTGTTCGGCGGCCCACCGGTAGGCGTCACGATTGGGCTTGTAGAGCCGGATGTCTTCGATGCTGAGGCGTTTGTCAAAGTAGCTGAGAAGCCCGGCGTTCTCGAACTGCTTGAGCACCCCCGCGTTGGAGGAGTTCGTGAGGCTGACAAGGGTGAAGCCTTGCTCCTTCAGTTGGCGCAGACCCTCCTCGACGTCGGGGTGCGCCGGGAGGCTCCGGAGGGGGGTGACGATGGCGTCGCGCGCGTCCGCCTCGGTGAGTTCAATCCCGTTGCTCTCGGCCACCATGAGCAGGGCGGCGACGCCGATCTCACCGAAGTTGTGGTATCGGCCGGTCGCGTTGTCCACGAGCGAGTGGTGGAGCATGGTCGAGAACCAGAGCGGGAGCAGGTCACGCCGGCCCCCGAGGGCGTCTCCCACGGAGGCCCGCATCGTCTCCAGATCGAGCAACGTCTCGTTGACGTCAAAGAAGATGACCTTCGGGGCCGGTGGTTCCGTCTCCGGCCGGGCCGCTGTCGAAAGCGAATCACTCGAACGTGACGCGGCGCAGCCCAAAATCGCGAGCGCCGCGCCGAGGAAGGGGGCGACGCGCGC
>JBITAG010000118.1:0-2667 GCA_044439985.1 Phycisphaerales bacterium JB059
AGCGCGAAGACGACGAACGACCACCCCACGTGCGAGTAGAGCGCGTGGATCCCCTTCTCCACGCCCAGATGCCGGTAGAGCGCTCCGAAGATCAACTGGATGAGCACCGCGAAGAGGGTGACGATCGCGAGCTTCCGCGTCCGGCGCGCCGCTCGGCGTGTCTCGTCCTCAAGCAGCGCGGGCGCCGCCAGGTAGCCCTTCGTCTGGGCGGCGGCGACACCGACCGCGAAAACAAACACGATCTGCGCGAAGACGCCGTGCACAACACCCACCACCCGCAGGTCTTCCCCGACCCGGATGATGCCGAACACGCCCTGCACCACGACGAGAACCCAGACCGTCCACGTGAGCGCCTTGATCGCCACCCGTCGATCCACCACGGTCGCGTAGATCGCCCAGATCAGCGTGACGAGCCCGACGAGCGAGCCGAGCAGGCGGTGCGAGTGCTCAAAGAAGATGCGGTCCTCGCCCATCAGGCTCAGGGGGAAGAGGAAGCTCACGGCGCCGTAGCTTGTCACTGAATCGGGGACCGACATCCCCGCCTCGGTCCCGGTGACGGCGCCCCCGACCACGAGGAGGGGGAGCATCGAGAGGGCGCTCACGATCCCGAGCCGTCCGAGCCAGCCCTGGGCGTCCGTGCCGGATCGGCGGGAGCGGAGGGCGCCGCCCACCGCGCCCGCGATGGCGCCGGCGAGGGTGCTGGCGAGCAGGAAGCCCGCGATAACCAGGGCGGCGTTGGGGCGCAGCTTGTTCGCCGCATCGCTCATTTGCTCGGTGGTCTCGGGCTGTTCGACGATCTGCATGCCCAGGAGGAGCAGGTTGAGCGCGCCGGCGACGAGCCCGGCGAGCAGGCCGATCCGCCAGGCGGGGCGACCCCGTCCGGTCCGCGAGACGCCCAGCAGCAGGCCGAGCAGAAGGACACCCCCCAGGATCGGAGTGGCGACGCTCGGGTCGGTGCGCACCCCCGGCATGTGGAGCAGGAACCAGGCGATCCACATCGCGACGGTGACGCCCACGCCAACAACGAGGGCCGGGCCGGCGAGGGGGGAGCGTCCGGACTGGGTGGGGGCGTCGGACATGGTCGGGCCTCCGGGCGCTGTGCGCCAGCCAATAGCAGACAAGTAAGTCGTGTATTGGAGGGGATCGAACTGGTTATTGAGACTGTGTCTCAGTTACGGTTGAACAGTGACACAAACCCCCAATCATACGCGCCAAGGCTCAGAATTTCGGCTCAACAGCAACGCATACCGGAATCTGGCGTGCTAACCTCCTCGACCAACCCCCGGGCACGGGCCCGGGCGAGGATCACGCCCTCGATCCGTCCTCTCTGAGGAGGACCGGAGACGAGAGGCGACAGCGTAGGAGCTGCTGCGTGCCCGGCCTCTTTCCTCGATGGATGAACGTGCTGCCCACGCTCGGCGCCCTCGGCGCCGTGGGCGGCGGAACCCTCGCGATCGGTGGCGTCTGGTACTACTTCACGCCCGAGTTCTGGGAGGTGGGCTACATGCCCGTCCAGCCCGGACAGGGGTTCAACCACCAGATCCACGCGGGCAAGCTCGGCATGGACTGCCGGTATTGCCACTCCCACGTGGAGGAGTCACGACACGCCAACGTCCCGAGCGTGAAGACCTGTTACGGGTGTCACGAAGAGGGCAAGCTGCAGCGGGTCGAGGAGAAGACCGCGTTCGTGCGCGAGGCGTACGAGACGAACACCTCCATCCCGTGGCGGAAGATCCACAAGCTGCCGGACTACGCGCAGTTCTCCCATCAGCCGCACATCGCGGCGGGGGTGAGCTGCTTCTCGTGCCACGGGCAGATCAAGGGGATGCCGGTGGTGGCGCAGGCCGAGCCGCTCTCGATGAGCTGGTGCCTGGACTGCCACCGGAACCCGGAGAACAACCTGGTCCCGACGGACAAGGTGACGGACCTGATCTGGGTGGAGGAGTGGCTGAGCACGCCGCTCGAGGAACGCCGAGACGAGGCGCACGCGGAGATGACGCCGGAGGCGCTGCTGGACTCGCTGCGTCGCGACCCGCCGCAGCACTGCGGGGCGTGCCACTACTGAGAGAGCGCGGCGCGAGCGGATCAGATACCGGAAGACGAACCCACGGGCCGAGCGGGCCCGAGCAACAGGGCGGACCATGAGCAAGCTGGATCAATGCCCCTCGACGAAGAACGAAGAACGCACCCCCGAGGGGGCGGCGCACGCGAAGCGTGTGACGGGGCGCGCCTACTGGCGCAGCCTTGACGAGTGGAGCCAGACGCAGGCGTTCCGTGACTTCGTGGAGCGTGAGTTCCCGGCGGGGGCGTCGGAGCTGGCGGGCGAGTCGCGTCGGGACTTCGTGAAGCTGATGGGGGCGGGGCTGGCGCTCGCGGGCGCCGCGACGCTCCCCGGGTGTCGTCGTCCGGAGCACCACATCCTGCCGTACTCGAAGGACGTGCCCGAGCAGGTGATCCCGGGCAAGGCGTTGTACTACGCGACGGCGATGCCGCTCCCGGGCGGGGGCGCCGAGGGCGTGCTCGCGGAGACGCACGCCGGGCGTCCGACGAAGATTGAGGGCAACCCGCTCCACCCGGTGAACCGGGGCAAGTCGAGCATCTGGGCGCAGGCGAGCGTGCTGACGCTGTACGACCCGGACCGGCTGAAGCACCCGGTGTACCTGAACC
>JBITAG010000119.1:0-19825 GCA_044439985.1 Phycisphaerales bacterium JB059
CGCCACCTGGCGGGCCGTCTTTGAGCGCCAGAAGGCCTTCGCCGAGCACGCCTTCAACCAGCTCGGGGACGAGCAGTTCTTCACCGTCCTCGCCCCGGGCCTGAACTCGGTTGGCGTCATCGCCCGCCACATGGGCGCCAACATGCTCAGCCGCTGGACCGACTTCCTCACCACCGACGGCGAGAAGCCCACCCGCGACCGCGACGCCGAGCTGGCGCCGATCGACGACCACACCAGCCCGGAACAACGAAGCGAGGCGCGCGCCCGGATCATGGACACCTGGGAGCGCGGCTGGTCCACGCTCTTTGCGACCCTCGACTCGCTCACCGAGTCCGACCTGTCCAGAACCGTCACCATTCGCTCCGCCCCCCACAGCGTCCACGGGGCCATCGCCCGACAGCTCGACCATTACGCCTTCCACGTCGGGCAGATCAACGTCATCGCCCGCCAGCTCGTGGGCACGGACGACTGGACGTGGTTCACCCTCCCCCCGGGTGGGACGAGGGCCTTCAACGAGCGGATGCGTCGGCGGGGCGGCGAAAGCGCATCCTGAGGCTCCGGCGCTGGCCCGCTGGACGCCCGCCCCCGATTCCACCACAATGTCCCCGATCCCTCCCCCCGGGGCGTGTGAAGGAGACGGGCATGAGCCTGACCATGATTCTGGTGATCGGCGTGATCGTGCTGGTGGTCTTCTTTGCGATCCTCGCGGGAGCCACGCTCCTCAGCCTGGGCGAGAAGCACAAGTCGGGCCATCTTCCCAACGACAAACGCTCCTCCCGCTCCCGCAAGGGTGGGGGAGGAGCGCGAGCCAAGTCGAAGCGGCGCGCCCGCTGACCCCTACCGGCGCGAGTCCAGCCAGATCGTGATCGGCCCGTCGTTGACCAGCTCAACACGCATGTCGGCGCCGAACACCCCCGCCTGAACGGGGACGCCCTCTCCGGCGACGGCAGCGCACAGGGCGTCGAACATCGCCGCGGCCTCGGGCGGGCGCATCGCGTTGTCGAAGGAAGGACGCCGCCCCTTGCGCGCGTCACCCGCGACGGTGAAGTTCGGGACCAGCAGCGCGCCCCCGCCCGTGTCCAGCACGGACCGGTTCATCTTCCCCTGCTCGTCCTCGAAGATGCGCAGGTGCGCGATCTTGGGCGCCGCCCAGGCGAGGTCGGTCTCGCTGTCGTCCCGCTCGACGCCGACCATGACGCACAGGCCCGGGCCGATGGCCGCGTGCTCGCGTTCGCGCCCCTCCTCGACCACGCGCAGGGTGGCGCCCGTGACCCGCTGAACGACGCAGCGCAAGGCCTCAGGCCCTCCGCTCGGCGGGCTTGTCGTCGTCCTTGGGCTTGGACTCGGGCTTGGGCTTGGGCTTCTCGTCGTTGTACGAGATCCGTCCGTGGTAGATCGACGCGACGGTCTTGCTGATCGACTCCACGATCGCCCGCAGGTCCGAGAGCGTCAGGTCGCACTCGTCGAACTGCCCGTCCATCAGGCGACGGTTGGCCAGGTCGCGCACGAGCGAATCGATCCGCGCCGGCGTCGGCTCGGCGAGCGTCCGCGTCGCGCTCTCCACCGCGTCAGAGAGCATCACGATCGCGACCTCTTTCGTCTGCGGCTTCGGCCCGGGGTAGCGGTAGTCCACCTCTTCGGGGAGGCGTTCCCCCTCGATGTCGATCGCGGGCTCGCCCGTGCTCGGCTGCTCGTGCCCCTCGCTGTCCACGCCGATGGCCTGCTTGCGTGCGCGCTTGTAGAAATACTCCACCAGTGTCGTCCCGTGGTGGGCCTCGATGAAGTGCTGCAGCGACTTGGGGAGCCCGTGCTGGCGGGCGATCGCCATCCCGACCTTCACGTGCCCGACGATCACCAGCAGGCTCATCGCCGGCGAGAGCTTGTCGTGCTTGTTGGACTTGCCCGACTGGTTCTCCACGAAGTACTCGGGCTTGTTGATCTTTCCGATGTCGTGGTAGAGGCAGCCAACGTACGTCAGCAGCGAGTCGGCGCCGATCGCGTCCGCCGCGTTCTCCGCGATCGAGGCGACGTTGAGCGAGTGGTTGTACGTGCCCGGCGCCCGCTGCTGCATCTCGCGCAGCAGAGGCTGCTTCGGGTCACGCAGCTCGATCAGCGTCATCCCCGTCGTGATGTCGAAGACCCGCTCGACCACCGGGAGGATGAAGAGCGTCACCCCGCCCACGAGCAGCCCCCCGAAACCCGCGAGCGCCGCGTCCTTGACCGACTCAAGCCCCCACGCCGTCCAGTCCGGCCGGGCGACCGGGCGGTCGATCGAACTCACCAGGAGCGAGGTGACCACGAGCACGGCGCCGAGCGTCACGCTCATCGAGACGAGCGTGCGCCGATCGCGCAGCTCCTTCAGGCGCCAGACCGCCACCGACGCCCCCACGAGCACGAGCAGGACCTGCTCCACCGGCTGGCGCAGCCCCGCCCCCACGAGGAGGGCCATGCACCCGGCGACCGCCAGCGCGATCCGCTGGTTGTACGCGATGGTCACCAGCGCCGCGACCAGGAGCGTCGGCGCCACGCCCGAGAGCATGATGAAACGGGGCTCCACCGCGGTTCCGACCAGCGAGAGACACAGCATCCCGCCCACCAGGCTGGCCAGCCAGGCCATCCGCGCCGGACGCGACGAGATCCGCGAGCTGAACGAGGCGATGTACCCCCCGAGCATCAGGGTGACGAGCAGCACCCCGCCCATCGCCCCCAGCCGGCGCGTCCAGCGGACCCAGAACGAGCCCTGCGCCCGGAACTCCCGCGTCTCGTTCATCGCCAGCTCGTACTGCGACGCGGTGAGCACGTCGCCGCGCTCGTAGATCTTCTGGCCCTGGGCGATGTTTCGCCGGGCGTCCGGAACGCGGTCGGCGGCGATGTCCTGGGCCTGGGTGGTGGACTCCTGGTCGAAGATGAAGGTCGGTCGCGCCCGCGTCGTGAGGCGGTGCTCGACAACCTCCGCGGCGGGCCCCTCGAAGCGCGAGGCCCGCGCGATGTTGCGGGCCTCTCCCGCCAGGCTCTGCGCGTCGCCGATGTTCACCACGTTCGAGAGCGGGACGGGCTGGTCCGCCCCCTCGTCGGAGCGGAGCACGATCTGCGTGCTCAGCGTCTGCTGCGTCGCCCGCTGCCATTCCTGTGCGTCGAGCATCGGGCGGCGGCGGAGCACATCCCCGAGCGTGTCCACCAGGCCGGTCCAGGCCCCGTACGCGTCGTCGTCGATGCTGAAGGCCTGCAGGGCCCGCACGCGCTCGGGCGTCAGGTGAAACTGGTCCCGGATGTTCGGCTCGATCTCCTCCACGCTCGCGACGCCCGCGATCGTCTTGGGCAGGTTCCGCAGGGAGGTGACGATCTCGTCGAGCGCGGCGCTGTCCGCCCGGTAGACCCGGGGGGTCCGCTGACGCGCCGCCTCCCGGTTGTTCGCGGTCTGCTGCTCATCGATCGTCGTGAAGGGCACCCGGACGGTCCGCGTCTGCTTCATCAGGCGCCCGGGGGAGAGCATCGGCTGCTCCCGCGCCCACGCCACGAGCACGCCGCACACCAGGGCGAAGACGAGCGAGATCGTCACGCCCCACCCGAAGCTGGGGGAATCGAGCAGGCGCGTGATGCGCTGACGCAGCGTCCGGGCCCCGCCGGGCGCGATGCGCCGGCGGACGGTGGACTTGCGTGAGGCGATCTTGGCCCCCTTGCCGGTGTCCCTGGCCATCTACGCCCCTTCCCGCTCGGGTCCGTTCCCGGCGTTCTCGTCCGAGGTCGACTCGAGCACCCCGGGGGCGCTGTCGCGCAGGGCGCGGCGCAGCTCCCGGCTCGCGTCGTCCTGCCCCTCCTGGCTCCCGTACGCCTCGACGATCCGCTGCACCAGCTCGTGGCGCACCACGTCGCGTCCGGTCAGCGAGCAGAACGCCACGCCCCGGACCCGCATCAGCCGACGCGCCGCGTCCACCAGCCCGCTCTCCCTCGGGTCGGGCAGGTCGATCTGCGTGGTGTCCCCCGTCACGATCATCTTCGAGCCGTGCCCCATGCGCGTCAGGAACATCTGCATCTGCCCCCGCGTCGTGTTCTGCGCCTCGTCCAGGATAATGACCGCGTTGTTGAGGGTTCGTCCGCGCATGAACGCGAGGGGCGCGACCTCCATCACGTCCGACTCCATCAGCCGGCGGATCGAGTTGTAATCCATCATGTCGTGCAGCGCGTCGAGCAGGGGGCGCAGGTAGGGGTTGACCTTCGCCTCGATGTCGCCGGGGAGGAACCCGAGCTTCTCGCCCGCCTCCACGGCGGGGCGAACCAGCATCAGCCGCTGCGCCCGCCCCTCGCGCAGCATGTGCACCGCCGCCGCCACCGCCAGGTACGTCTTGCCCGTTCCCGCGGGCCCGATCCCGAAGACCAGGTCCTTGGTCCGGATCGCCTCGACGTACGCCTCCTGGTTCGGGGTCTTCGGGCGCACCGCCCGCCCCCCGGCGTAGACCTCCAGCGTTCCCTCCCACGCCCCGCCCCCCCGGGACGGGGGCGACGAGGTCCGCGCGCTGCTCGTCCCCTGGGCGATCATGTCCAGCACTTCCTGTCTCGTGGCGCTGCCCCCGGAGCGGGCGCGCTCCGCCAGGCGTTCGAGCACCCCGCGGGCCACGACGACCGCCGCGGGCTCCCCGCTCACGCGGATCGTCCCGTCCCGGCTGTGTACGCTGACCCCCAGCGCTTCACGGATGAGCTTCAGATGGCGTTGCGCCGAGCCGAGCATCTGGATCTGCTCGTGCCCTTCTGGCACACTGATGGTCACGTCCAAGTGGCGTCGGCTCCAAGTTCACGGCCCGGCCCCCGGTACGCCCGGCTGACCAAACCCTGAGCCTCTATCGACCGATCAATCCTATGGTGCCACCCCACCTCCGCGAGCCCGCCTTCTCACGCTTCCTCCGGTCCGCGTTGACCACAGGGGTTGTGCTTTGTTCGGGTCTGGGCCTTCCGGGCGGATGCGCCGCACTGCCCGCGGGACGCCCGGCCATCGCGCCGGTGGGGGGCCTCTCCCGTGAGCTGCCCCTCCCGTGGGCTGGGCTCGAGAAGTCCCTCCAGCCCACCCTCGACCCGCTCCACCTGCGCGTTTTCATCGTGGAACGGCCCGATCCCGACTGGATGCAGGTCGAGCTGCTCGATCTCGGGGGACGCTCGATCTCCCTCCGCTTCCACCGCCTGCCCCCGACCGATCTGGCCCCGCATCGCGTCGAGGTCCGCTGCTCGGCCGGGCGCTTGGGCGATCCCGCGCTCGAGCGGGAGATCCTCGATCAGCTCGCCCGCTCGGCGCCCGACTCCCCCCCACCCGGGGCCGGTTGAGGCAGGCGCACAAGCATGCTCGTCCCTTCCTGCCAGACGCTCTCGACCCGGATCGACCCGTCCAGGCGCCGGACCGCGTGCTTGACGATCGCCAGACCCAGCCCCGTCCCCCGACGGGCGGAGCCTTCCCGACGAGCCTGATCCACCTGATAGAACCGCTCGAAGATCCGCTGCTGGTCGGCGAGCGGAATCCCGACGCCCCGGTCGATCACCCCCAGCTCGATCGCCCCGTCCTCCAACCGTTGAGATCGGACGACGATCGGCGTGCCCTCGAAGGCGAACTTGCTCGCGTTGTCGATCAGGTTGCGGAGGATCAGCTCGAGCAGTTTCGGGTCGCACTCCAAGCTCGATGCCCCCGCCCCGATGTCGGTCTCGAGGCGCAGGTTGCGCTCGGCGCACACCCCGTCGTAGGTGGGACGGATCGCCTCCAGCAGTTCCGTCAGCTCCACCCGCTCGCGCCGCGTGTCCAGCTCCGGCGACTCGAGCTTCGACAGGTCGAGCAGGTCCGAAACCAGTTCCTCGAGGCGCGAGACGTTCGTCTCGATCATGGAGCGCAGGCGCTGACGCATCGCCGGGTCCTCGTCCCCGCCGCGCGACATCGTCTCGCTCGCCGCCCGGATCGAGGCGATCGGCGTGCGCAGCTCGTGCGAGGCGTTGGCGGCGAAGTCGGTCTTCAGCTGCACCGCCGTGGCCAGTTCCGTGACGTCACGCAGGCAGAGTGTCGCCCCGCGCACCTGTTCGCCCGAGCGGATCGGGGTCGAGGAGACGTCAAACCACTTGGTCGCCCCCGCCTGCACCAGTCGCACCCGCGAGCGTTTGGCCGTCCCCGCCAGCGCCCCCCGGTGCAGCTTCAGCAGCTCCGGTTGGGGCAGCAGATCGTCGAGGCGACGCCCCGGGGCCGCTTCCCCGGCGAGCAGCGCGCCGGACGCCCGGTTGCAGAGTGTGATCCGTCCCGCCTCGTCCGTGGCGATGACGGGCTCGTCGATCGCGCTGAGCACGTCCCGGGCCATCTCCGCCTCGCGTCGAAGCGCCGCGAACCGTTCTTCCACCTCCGACGCCCGGCGGTCCAGGCGTGCCGCGAACGACTCGGTCGCGGGCCCCGGCCCCTCGCCCAACTCGGTCGCCCCGATGCGCAGGGCCCGCTCGGTCAGCGCGCGGAGCTGTGATACCCGCCGGCGTTCCGCGCGGTGGAGCAGGGCGTAGATCAGCCAGACGCCGACGACGATCAGGAGCAGGGGCGCCGCCCACCCCATGGAGGTGAGCCCGATCGCCGCCGACGCCGCGGCGATCGCTGTCGCGAGGAGGCTCACGAGGAACGCGCGGAGAAACACGCCCGGGTGGAGCCGGCGTTCGCTCTCCTCGCTCATGATGGCTTCATCCCGGGTGGCATCGCGCCTGAAGCGTACCTCGGCGGTGACACGCGCCCCCCTAGGCCCCCGGGCTTTCGACGTCCGCCGTCTCATTCGAGAGGCGGTACCCGACCCCTCGGATCGTCCGGATCATCGAGGCGTGCTCCCCCATTTTCTTGCGGATGGAGGTGACGTGCACGTCGATGGTCCGCTCTGTCACCGTCACCCCCGGCCCCATCGCGCTCGAGATCAACGCCCGACGCGAGAGCACCCGACCGCTCGCCCCGATCAACGCCGAGAGGAGCCGGAACTCCGTCAGCGTCAGCTTCATCGGCTCCCCGTCGAGCGTCACCGAGTGGATCTGCTCGTCGATGGTCAGCGGGCCGACCGTCAGGGGCTTGGCCGCCACCCCCACGCCCGCCCGCCGGAGCACCGTCCCGACGCGGGCGAGCAGCACGCTCATAGAGAAAGGTTTGGTGATGTAGTCGTCCGCCCCGAGCTGGAGGCCCTGCAACTCGTCCCGCTCCTCGCTCTTGGCCGTGAGCATGATGATCGGGATGCGGCTGGTCGCGGGCGCCTGCTTGAGGCGTTCAGCGACCTGCTGACCCGTCAGGCGGGGCATCATGAGATCCAGCAGGATCAGGTGGGGCCGGTTCGCGTCCACCGCCTGCAGGGCTGCGGCCCCGTCCGCGGCGATCTCCACCTCGTGCCCCTCCGTCCGCAGGTTGTACGCGATCAGCTCCGCCAGATCGGGCTCATCCTCAACGACCAGGATGCGGCAAACCTTCTCCATCGCGTCAGACTCCACGGTTCAACGGTGCGAAGCGGAACAAGGCTATTGAGTCTCTGCCAGCCGGTGCGGGGGTCCGGGGACATTTGACCGAATCAGAACAGTCCGGGCGAGTCCTGAGGGTCCTGGGGTCGATGGGCCGACCATTGTCCGAACACCCGAATGAGGGGGGGCAATCGGCTTCAGTTCGGGGTTTGGCCGCGCAGGTTCTGCGCGGAACAGACGGCCTCGATGACCTATTTCCACAGGTTCTGGGTTGAGGTCCCGAAAAGATGGGCGTGCGGAGTTGATCTGGTCGAAACGGAGTTGGCACTTGCTAATGAGCGGGTCTATACTCCCGCCCTCTCCGGAGTCCGTTGTTCGGGGTGGAGGCAAGGCGGAAGGTTCTGGAGCCGGGAGCGGCTCTGAACCGATCGGCGCCGTGAGATCGGCGAGGATCGGATTCGCAGGCCGGGCGGGTTGCCCGGCAAGGAACGTGCGCCACGCGGAGCGGGGCGACAATGAGTTGATTCGCGGGCGGCTCGTTCGAGGCGTCCAAGCGTTTCGGGGCCAGGGAGTGAGCCTCGGGCGCACGAGTGAAACGGAACTGCCCAGTAGATAGGGCAACACGGCACCGGGGCAAGACAGTCCCGTGCAAGCGAAGGAGTCTTGAAGATGAGTCGGAAGACGAACGTTCTGCTGTTTGCCGGCGCCGCGTTGGGCATGGGCTCGACCGCCGTCGCCGGCGATCTCGACCTCGATCGCGCCTACGCCGCCGAGCTTCGCGCTGACGCGGCTGGTCGCACCAGCCTGCTGCAGGCCGGTGGCGGCTCCGGGCACGACGGGGTCTTCCACATCGGCGACGCCTCCGGCGTCAACCGCCTGAACGTGCGCGGCGTCATGCAGTTCCGCTACCTCGCGGACTTCCGTGACTCCAGCGCCACGCTCGGCACGGACAACGAGACCACCATCGGGTTCCAGATGGCCCGCGCCCGTCTGATCTTCGACGGCAACGTCATCAACGAGAACCTGAGCTTCCGCGTTGACGGTGACTTCGCCAGCCCGGCCAACGGCGACAACTCCGCCACCGGCGGCGGCGCCGCGGGCGCCGGCAACTTCGGCGTCTTCACCCGCCACAAAGCCAACGCCCCCCAACCCTTCGAGGGCGAGGGCTCCGGCTGGAGCATCTCCTGGGGCCAGATGAAGGCTCCCGTCCTCTACGAGGAGTTCGGCAACGAGGACTGGATGGGCCTCGCCGTTGAGCGCTCCATCGTCAACGAGTTCTTCACCGGCGGCTACACCCAGGGCATCGCCTTCGGGTACAAGGCCGACCAGTGGGCCTTCACCGGCGTCATCAACGACGGCGCCAACACCGCCAACAGCCCCTACAACTTCCAGGCGGTCGGCAACCCCGAGGCTGACTTCGGCCTCACCGCCCGCCTCGACTGGAAGATCCAGGGTGACTGGGCCCAGTTCGCGGACATGACCAGCTTCCGCGGCTCCAACATGGGCGCCCGCCTCGGTGGTGGTTTCCACTACCAGCACATGGGCGAGACCAACCCCTCCTTCGCCGCCACCGGCGCCCCCCTCTTCGAGGACCTCTTCCTCTACACCGTCGACGGCGCCGTCGAGGGTGATGGCTGGAACATCTACGCCGCCATCGTCGGCAACCACACCGAGTTCCAGTCCGGCACCGGCTTCTCTGACATGGACGACTTCGGCGTCCTCGTCCAGGGTGGCGTCTTCCTGACCAACGACTTCGAGATCTTCGGTCGCTACGACGGCCTCTTCCTCGATGACGGCGGCCCCGGCCGCTCCGCCATGGCCGACGACAACCTCAACTTCCTCACCGTCGGTGGGAACTACTACTTCGTCCCCGAGTCCCATGCCGCCAAGTTCACCGGCGACATCGTGTTCTCCTTCAACGACAGCCTCCCCAACGGCGCCGGCCTCTTCCCCAGCAACACCACCGGCGTCCTGGGCGATATCTCTGACGGCGAGGTCCTCCTCCGCTTCCAGATGCAGCTCGTCTTCTAAGACCTGCTCATCCCGTCTCATCTACTCCTGCCGGCCGGCCCCCTCGGGGCCGGCCGGTTTTCTTTCCCCGCTCTGCCAACGTCGCGTGAAGAACGCGCAAAGACGGTCGCCCGCGGGCCCCCATCCGTCCCGACGCGTTCTCGAGCCGTTATCGTTGCGCTATGAACGCACGAAGAACGCTCGCCGTGGCCCTCCTCCTCGCGGCCCCCTCGAGCGCTCCGGCACAGGAAGCCCCGAACGCCGGGCACGACAAGAAGTTCTTCCTGGCCGACGCCTCGCGTGATCATCGCATGAACATCGGCGCGCAGATCCAGTTCCGCTACCAGGCCACCTTTCAGGACGACGACGCCGCCTTCCTCGGCGCCGACAACGACACCACCCTCGGGTTCGTCGTCCGGCGTGCCAAGCTCAAGCTCGACGGCAACGTCATCTCCGACCGGGTCAGCTACAAGATCGTCGGCGCCTTCGCCCGCGGCTCGGGGACCTTCAACCTCGAAGACGCCTTCATGGGTTACGAGATCGACAGCGCCTGGTCCGTGCGCGCCGGTCAGTTCAAGGCGCCCTTCATGCGCGAGGAGCTGGTCTCCAGCAGCGTCCAGCAGTTCGTCGATCGCTCCATCGTCAACGAGACCTTCAACCAGGACTTTGCCCAGGGTGTTGAGGTCAGCTACGCCCGCGACCGATTCCGCGCCGGCGCGATGATCTCCGACGGCTTCGGAAGCCGGAACACGCCCTACAACCTTGGCGGGGAGGCGGACTTCGCGCTCACCGCGCGCGCCGAGATCCTCCTCTTTGATCCGGACGATTGGAAGCGCTTCAAGGATTTCAGCTCGTGGCGTGGGAGCGAGACCAACGCGATGCTCGGCGCCGGCGTCCACTGGCAGACGATGGGGGAGACCAACCCCGCCGGTCCCGACATCGATCTCTTCAGCGCCACCGCCGACGCCAGCCTGGAGGGGAACGGATGGAGCGCCTTCGCCTCCATTGTCTGGCGTCGCGTGGACAGCGCGATGGGCGCCGAGTTCGATGATCTGGGCGCCAGCGTGCAGGGGGGCCTCTTTGTCACGGATCAGACCGAACTCATCGCTCGGTGGGACGCGGTCTTCGCCGACTCGGACCGCGGGGGCGCCGGGGACACCCTCCACTCGATCACCGCCGGCTTCAACTACTTCTTCTTCCCCGAGTCACACGCCGCCAAGCTCTCGGGGACGATCAGCTACGCCCTCGACCCGATCAGCGATCTCGCCGGGGTTGTCAGCGCCAGCGACTCGATCGCCCTGCGCCCGGACCGCAACTCGGGCCAGATCGGCCTCATGCTTCAGATGCAGTTGCTTTTCTAGGCGAGTGGTGAGTGGCGAGTGGCGAGTGGGGGGGATGAACATCTCTGCCCATTGCCCATTGCCCACTTACATCCGCTCGAGCACGGGGATGCCGAGCGTCACCAGTCCGTCACGCAGCACACGACCGGTCAGGTCGCACAGGCGCAGGCGTGACGCGCGGACGTCTTCGCTCACGCCCTGCCGCAGGGCCGGGCAGTTCTCGTAGAACGAGCTGTACGCGGTCGCCAGGTCATAAAGGAACGCGCACAGCCGGTGCGGCTCGAGCGACTCGCCCACCGCGCGCACCACCCCCGGGTAGCGCAGCAGCGTCAACGCCAGCGTCTTCTCCTGTGCCTCCTCGATCCGCAGCGGAGCGTCCGGCCGGATCTCGACCCCCTCCTCCCCGGCCTTGCGCAGGATGCTCTGCGTGCGCACGTACGCGTACATCAGGTACGGCCCTGTGTTCCCCTCGAACGCCAGCATCCGGTCGAAGCTGAACAGGTAGTCCTTCGCCCGCTCCCCCGAGAGGTCCGCGTACTTGATCGCCGCGACCCCCACCGCCTCGGCGATCTCGCGCCGCGCCGCCTCGGAAAGCCCGGGGTTCTTCTCGGCGACCGTCTCCCCCGCGCGCTGCACGGCCTCGTCGAGCAGGTCCGTGAGCTTCACGTTCTCGCCTGAGCGGGTCTTGAGGGGCTTGTTGTCCTCCCCCAGCACCGCTCCGAACGCGGCGTGCTCCAGGCGGGCCTCGCTCCCGTCCGGCTTGCGGGTGTACCCCGCCTTTCGCGCGGCGCCGAAGACCTGGCGGAAGTGCAGCCCCTGCCTCGCGTCCACGCAGTAGACCAGCACGTCCCCGCCCATCTCCTGGACCCTGCGCTTCACCCCGGCGATGTCCGTTGTCGCGTACAGGAAGCCCCCGTCGCTCTTCCGGATCAGCGTGGGCTCCTTGATGCCCTCGACCCGGACGACCAGCGCCCCGTCGGATTCCTCGGCGATCCCCCGGTCGATCAGGTCCTGCACGATCGGCGCCAGTTCCTCCCGGTACGTGCTCTCCCCGGCGCTGTGCTCGTCCGTCACGTTCGCGTGCAGGCGGGCGCACGTGTCAAGGCATGCGCCCATCGTCACGTCGTAGATGCGCTTCCAGACCGCGACCGTGCGCTCGTCACCCGACTGCAGCGCGACCAGGCGAGCCTTGGCCCGCTCGAGCGCCTCGTTCGCGTGCTCGATACGCAGCTGGGCCTCGATCTCCGCCTTGGGGCCCGTGCGGTACTTCCTGATCGCCTCGAGCGCCCGTGTCTCCGCCTTGCACTCCGCCTGAGCCGCCCGGTAGATCGCGTTGAGATCGTCCAGCCCGATCGAGTCAAGGTCGGTCCCCGCGTCTTCCAGCTCGATGAGCTTCTGCACGACCATCGCGATCGGCAGCCCCCAGTCCCCCACGTGGCTCTGACGCACGACGTTCCACCCCAGACGCTCGAAGACCCGCGCCACCGCGTCCCCGATCACCGTCGCCCGCAGGTGCCCCACGTGCATCTGCTTGGCCAGGTTCACCCCGCACAGGTCCACCACGATCGTCCCGGGGTGCTCCGGCGCCTCGATCCCCAGCTCCGGCGTGTCCAGGCGTCCGAGCAGCTCGCCGAGCACCTCCCGCTCCAGACGCACGTTGATGAACCCCGGACCCGCGATCGACGCCTCCGTCACCGGCTCGGCGATCCCGGAGACGTCCAGGTGCTCCACGATCTTCGCCGCGACCTCCCGCGGCTTGAGCCCCACCCGCTTGGCCAGCGGCATCGCCGCGTTGGACTGGAAATCCCCGTGCTCCGCCTGGCGGCTGGCCGTCACCATCGCCGGCGTCTGCCCTGAGAGATCAGGGAACGCCTCGCGGATCGCTCGCTCGAACCGCTCGCTCAGCAGGGCCACAGGGTCGATCGTGGAGTCGGTGGTCGCAGGGTCGGTCATGGCCCAGAGTCTAGGGGGCGGCCTGCGCACGCACGTGCGTCCAACGCTCCAGGATCTCCGCCAGACGCTCGGCGAACCGCCCCATCGATGACGCCGCGGGCACGAGCGCGTCGGACTCGTCGATCAACGCCACCCGCCCCTGGCGGATCGCGGGGATCGGAAGCTCGCCCACCACCCCCAGCCGCCGGATCACCTCCGACGCGGGCGCCCGCTCCGGCGCTCCGAACCGATCCGCCTCGGTCCGGTCCCGCGGCATCACGAGGACGATCCCGTCCGGGCTCAGGCGAAGCACATCCTCGGCGTCCAGCTCCTGCCACATCCCGCCCTCCGTGATCGCGTTGGCGCCCCCCAGCCGCTCCAGGATCTGCGCGTGGAACGAGCCCGGGCCGAGCGCGCTCGGGGGCGTGGTCGCGCCGAGCAGCAGCACCCGCCCGGCGCCCTCCACCGCGGGACCCCGCGCCGCGATCGCCTGCGCGAACGCCTCGCTCGGCATCCGCTTGTCGAACCGCTCGCTCGGGTCGCTGAACCCGATCGCGTTCACCGCTCCCGCCTCGGGGGGTGAGACGAACGACAGGTACAGATCGTCGATCACCCGCGCGATGTCATCGACCGTTCGGATCGAGTCGATCCGCCGGACCTCCCACCCGTGCGCCTCGCCAAGGGTGAGCAGCCGCTCGGGCGCCTCCCGGTGCGACGCGATCTCCACGAGCACGTGCGTCGGGCGCACGGAAAGCAGGGCCTCGTAGTCGATCCCGTTCAGGCTTCCGACCCGCGGGATCGAATCGCTCAGGGCGTGGTCGAAGTCGTGAACGCCGACCACCCGATCCTCCAGGCCCAGGTCGCGGAGCATCAACCCCAGCGCCGGGCTCAGGGCGACCAGGCGAACCTCATCCGGGTCGGGCCGCTCAGGCCCCTTGGAGGGCGCCGCACGCTCGCACGAGGCGAGCCCGAGCGTCAGCGTCAACGCGATGAGCATGGACCAGAGGCGGAGCATCCGGAGAGGCTATGGGCGCAGACCCAGCCGATCCCGGATCGCCCCTCGCAGGGCGACCAGACGCTCCGCCGGGTACATCGGGAAGGGGAGCGTTCGGTCCCGGGCGATCTCGCTCACCCGGCGCGCCTCGCCGGCGCGTTGACCCGCCTCGCGGGCCGCCGCGTCGAGGGCCGCGAGATCCTCGGCGTGCTCGCGTCGGTACCGATCGAGCAGCTCGTGCATCTCCAGGAAGACGCCCGCGCGGTCCCTCTGTCCGAGGGACCGGATCCGCTCGACCAGGGCGCGCTTGCGGGCCGAGGCGTCGGCGTCCCCGAGCAGGCCGGGGTTGTGCCGGGCCGCGTGCGCGCGCCAGGCCAGCCGCTCGGCGCGCTGGACCTCCTGGCTCTCGGGGGCGCCCTCAAGGCGGATGGTGGCGCTCACCACCACGCTCGGCGCCCCGGGACGCTCCCCCAGCCACGCCTCGAACCAGCTGTCCGTCACCCGGTCGTACACCCCACCCCCCGTCCCATGGAGGAACAGGTCGCACCCCGCCAGACGCATCAGGCCGGTCATCAGCAGGCCCCGCGCCGCCAGGTCGCCGGGGCGCATCCCCCCGAGGTCCGACGCGTACACCCGCCGACGCTCGCCCGAGCGGATATCCCACAGCGGCAGCTCCACGCCGGAGCGGGCGTCTCCGGCGCGCAGCGTCCGCACCCCGGCCTCCGGCATCGCCGACGCCGCCCGGTTGTACGACGAGCGGCACGCCTCCGGATCATCCGCCATCCGCTGCACGACCTCCGCGAACAGATCCGTCTGGTTCAGGGCCAGCCCCCGCACACGCTGGATGGGCGGCGTGAGCGGCGCCAGCAGGTCCTCGAGCGCACCCTGCGTCTGCTCACTGAGCGAGGTCGCCCCCTCGTGCGCCCGCAACGCGTCGCCGATCGGGCGGAGAACCTCGGGGCACGAACCGACGATCCGGGCGCTCGGCGCCAGGCCCAGCGGGCGGTTCGCCCCCGGCCCCTCACCGATCCCGAGGTCCAGTTCGCCCGCCCGGGCGCCCCCGTCCTCCCCGATCAGCGCGTAGCGCACGCGCAACGGGTTCCCGGTGTCCTGGTCCACGACGAGCCAGGCCGGGTGGGCATGGAGGGCCTCTCCCGCCGCGCACGCCGCGAGGTACTTGCTGAGGATGCCGGGATGCCAGATCTGGGCCTGGTGCCCGCTAATGACGATGGGCGTGTCGGTCGGCAGGCCGAGCGCCCGGCGAAACCGGCGGGCCCGCTCGCCCGTGTCATGCCCGATCAGGCCGGACCACGTCTGCGCTGACGGATCGATCAGCAACTCGGGCGCGGCGCTGTGCACGGAGCATTCCAAGGGGGAGCCTACTGACACCGACACCCGGCCGAGACCCCGTCGAGCGCCGACGCGGGCAGACGGTCGGCACACCGCTCCAGCTCGCAGTGCATGACGGCGCGGTAATGGTTCAGGCGCACCTCCGGGACATCGAGCCCCCCGCCGAAGGAGCGGCTCGCGTCGTTGTAAATCAGGCTCACGGGGATCTCGCCGATGCGGTGCCCCGCCGCCACGCTCTGCACCCAGAGCTGCATCGGGAAGGCGTACCCCGTCTCGGAGATCCGCAGGTCACCGAGCGTCGAGACGCGGTGGGCCTTGAACCCGCAGAACCCGTCGGTCAGGGTCAGCCCGAGGCGTTCGTTGAGTTCCGCGGTGATCCGGTGGTTGATCGCCCGCCGGTCCGGGGGCGGGCTGTCCCCGTCCTCGTCGAGGGTCAGGTAGCGCGAGCCGGAGATCAGGTCCAGGTCGTCCCGGGCCGCGGCCTCCAGGAACCGGGGGATCGCCGCCGGCTCGTGCTGCTCGTCGCAGTCCATCGTGATGATCCAGTCGTACCCCCGCCCCTGCGCGAAGGCGAACGCGTCGAGCAGTGATCGTCCGTACCCCAGATTCGTCGAGTGGCGGATCATCTCGAACTCGAGCGGACGCTGGAGACGCGTCAGCACGTCCCCGGTCTCGTCGGTCGATCCGTCATCCACCACGAGGATGTCGGTGGCAAAGTCGCGGACGCGTTCGAGCACGCCGCGGACATACCCCTGCTCGTTGTAGACGGGGATGGCGACCAACGTACGCATGTGTGCATCCTCCATGGACCGGGGCGGCCTCCCGGGCGGGGCCGAACCTGAACGGGCGGTCGGGTATTCCGATCCCGCGCCCCGCTGGATGCACAATCGTAGCGCCGTCCTCTCGCGAACCCCCATCGTGGGTTCGCAGGCTGTTCGGTTACTGTGCCTCGGGGGCGCCCGCCTTGGCTTCCGGGTTGTTTGCCAGCGACGTGAAGGCCGCGAACCCGAAGGGCGCTTTCGAGGCGTCCTTCGCTCCCAGGGACGCCTCCGCCCGCGCCTCGAGCTTCTCGATCAGCTCCTGCGAGAGGGAGTGGAAACTCCGGATCTCGGAGACGGGGAGGGTGAAGACCTCTCCGTCCGGCGTCCGGATCTGGAAGACCGTGCACTGCACATCACCCGAGAGCGTGCGCTCATCCGCCGACCCCGCGATCGAGCAGGCGAAGACCGGAAAGATGTCCGCGATCGGGATGCGGTTTCCGAGCGTGGTGATCACGGCCAAGCGTCCGTCGAACATCTCGCCGACGGGTGAACTCGAGTGCGCCACCCCCTTCGGGCTCGGGCTGACGCGCCCGCTCGCCGAGCCGGCCGCCACCGACAACGCCGAGAGGATCTCCCGGATCACATTCTGCCAGAACAGGTCCCGCCGGTGCACCACCCGTTGCGGATCCGGGGCGGCGGCGAGTCGGTTGGTGGGTGGGGTACTCATTTCGGGGGGGCTCCTCCGCTCAACGGCCTCGCGTCGCGTGCAGGAGTGGATTCTCCCGTGTGGATCCGCGCCAGTCCGCACAGATGCTACGGCTTTCGCCCCTTGTGGGTCCGGAGAAGCCCGCGAACGAAGATCGGCCCTCCTCCCGCCGATACGCAACCCCACAGGAGGCTCCGCATGGCTTCAACCGGCAAATCGTTCGATCAGATCAAGGCGATCCTGGGCAAGCTCGATCGCCAGGTGGACGAGGCGCGGACGAAGCGTCTGGGGATTACTCCCGCCCCCGCGGGCATCCCCGCCTCCGCACCGGCACACCACACCCCCCCCGCCAAGGCCCCCGAGCCCGAGCCTTCCGAGCGACGCTCGAAGTACGGGCGGGCCAAGCCCCTCCGGCGCTCCGAGCCGGAGAACAAGCCCGCGTGGACCAACCCCGCGCCCAACCCCAGCCGCCTCGACGAGACCATCGGCTGAACCCATCTCCCGCCCGCGGGTAGACCCGGGCATGCGAACCTCCACCCTGCTCCTCATCGGCACGCTCGCTCTGGCGAGCGTGCTGTCGTTCACCCCCGCCCGCGAACCCCGCACGCTTCCCGCCGAGCCGGTCACCTTTGTCGTGGTGCGCCACGCCGAGAAGCAGACCGACCGCGAAGACCCGGGCCTGACCCCCGAGGGAGACGCCCGCGCCCGGCGCATCGCCTCGATGATCCGCTCTCTCAAGATCGGCGCGGTCTACTCCACCGACTTTGCCCGCACGCGTCAGACGGCGGCGCCGATCGCCCGCCGGGCGGGCGTGGAGGTCCGTCTGTACGACGCCCGGAACCCGGTGGAACTGGCCGACCCACCCCCCGACGTGGGGTGCGTCGTGATCGTGGGGCACTCCAACACCGTCCCCGATCTGGTCCGCCGGCTCGGTGGGCAGGTCGAAGCGCCCAAGCTCAGCGAGGCGACGTAGGACCACGTCTACGTGGTGACGCGCTGGCCGGACGGGCGAGTCGTCACCCACCTGCTGCACAGCTGACCGTCAGCGCTGCGACTCGATCCACCGGTCGATCTTCGCCTCCAGCACGGGGAGCGGGATGGAACCGGAGCTGAGCACGGCGTCATGGAACGCGCGCAGGTCGAACCGGTCGCCCAGCGCCGCCTCGGCCCGCTCACGCAGTTCGAGGATCTTGAGCTGCCCGATCTTGTACGCGGTCGCCTGCCCGGGCCACCCGATGTACCGGTCCACCTCGTTGCGCACGTTCGTCTCGGTCAGGGCCCCGTTGGCGAGCATGTAGTCGATCGCGCGCTGTCGGCTCCATCCCTTCGCGTGCAGGCCCGTGTCCACCACGAGACGCATCGCCCGCCACATCTCGAAGTTCAGACGCCCGAAGTCGTCGTACGGATCCGCGTAGAGCCCCCGGTCCACGCCGTCGTCCACGAGGTCCTCCCCCATCTCCAGCCCGAGGCGTTCGGCGTAGAGGCCCCAGCCCTCCCCGAACGCCGTCGTCCAGGTCAGACGCCGGAGCGGGTGGATGTTCTCGAGTTCCTGCGTGAGGGCGATCTGGTGGTGATGACCGGGGACGGCCTCGTGGAGCGTCAACGCGACGATGTCGTACTTCGGGCGCTGGTCCAACGCGTGCGTGTTGGCCATGAAGTACCCCGGGATCCCCCCCTCCAGCGAGCCGGCGTAGTAGAACGCGGTGGGCGCCGCCGGCGCCGCGTACTCCGGCACCGCGCGCACGCCGTACGGCATCCTGGGCAGCCGACCGAAGAGCCGGGGCATCTCCGCGTCGATCACCTTCGCGATCGAGCGGTAGGCGTTGAGCAGCTCTTCGGGCTCGTCGAAGTAGAACCGCTCGTCGGTGCGCAGGTACTCGACGAACGCCGCGAAGACGGCGTCGTCGTCCTCCGGGTCGCTCACACCCTCGACCACGATGGGCGACCCGTACCAGTCGCTCCGACGGATGACCTCCATCATCTCCTTCTTGATTCGGGCCACCTCGTCGAGCCCGATCTGATGCACCTCCTCGGCGGTGAGATCGAGGGTGGTGTGCTCCTTGAGCGCCAGCTCATAGGCGAGTTCGCCGTCGATCGAGTCACTGATCGCGATGGTGTCGCGGCACGCGGGGAGGTACTCGTTCTGGAGGAAGAGCGCCAGCTCCGTGTAGGCCGGGATGATCCGATCGCGGATCGCCGCCTGCGCCCGCTCGCTCAGCGCACTCCCCGGGTCCAGGTCGCGCAGCGGGGCGTAGAAGGGGCTCGTGGTCGGGTCCTCCCGGATCGAGCTGCTCGTCTGGGCCATCGCCTGCTCGATCGTCGGCTCGATCACCACCCGCGGGGGGACGCGTCCGGCCTCCAGGCCGGCCCGCATCTGGTCGATCGCGTCCCCGATCACGTTCGGGATCTGCTCAAGGCGCCGGACCCAGTCCTCCCGGTGGTGGGGGCGGGTCATGGGGACCCGGTCGCCGAGCTGCGGGAGCCAGACCTGCGGGCCACCCATCGTCGAGACGGGCATCTGCTCCCGGTGCAGGGGCGCCAGGCGCAGGGCCAGCTCCAGGTTGTAGACGAGCAGGTCCCGGTTGAGGTGGTCTTCCTCGCTCGCGCCCGACAGGTCCAGGGCCCGGGCCCGCTCAAGCCATTGGGCCTGACGCTGGGTCCAGGCCGCGACGGCGGCGGGGGAGTTGTCCGTCAGGCGGTCGTTGTACGTGTCGTCCCCGAGGAAGGGGCCGACCTGCTCGGGAAACCGCTCGTGCCTCGCCTCGAGGATCTCGTCCATCAGGGCCCGGAGCTGGGCGTGGGGCTCCTGGCGGACGTGGGCGAGCCCGGCCCGGGCCGGGCTCGACCCGATCGGGGCGGGGGCACAGGTGAGCGAAAGCGCGACAAGCAGGGCGGGGGTGACTCGGTTCATGGTCCAAGCCTACCGCCCTCCCCCGGCGGGGATTCGCCGGGGCTTGCTCTCCCTCGGCTCGCGGGTAGGATTGGGGCGTCTGGGGATTGGTGTAATCGGTAGCACGAGGGATTCTGATTCCCTTAGTCTGAGTTCGAGTCTCAGATCCCCAACTTGAAGGGCCCCGCTCGCGCGGGGCCTTTTTCGTGCGCCGGTGGGACGTTGCGCATCAAAGCGGGGCTCCGGCCGTCGCCGAAGCCCCGCGGGTTTCCCCCCCCGGCCGTCGCCGAATCGGATGAGGAGCTCTCCGGAGCGGGCGGGGTGTCAGGGACAGCCGGCGCCGAAGGCGGAGAGGAAGGAGGCGACTGCGCATCAGTCACGCTCCTTCACGCCCGTGTCCTGAAT
>JBITAG010000120.1:0-7047 GCA_044439985.1 Phycisphaerales bacterium JB059
TCGCGCGGCCGGGGCGCCCCCCGCCCGGCCCCCGGACCGGCGTGCGCTTTGGATCCCCCCGATCAGTTGGGAGGCTCGTTCGGGGGCGCGAAACCGCGCCCGAGGAGAGCGCCAACATGCTGAGCATCCCTGCGTTGAGTCTTGTCGTCGTCGCCTCGGTCCAGTCACCCGGCCTCAGCCCGGACGCCGACCCGTCCGTCACGATCGAGCGCCGAAGCGCCATCGCCCAGATGCCCCCGGTCGCGAAGGCGCCCCCCGGACCCGCCGCGCGAGGGGTGTCCTCCTCATTCGTCTTCACGGGCGACAACCCGGAGGGCGACGCCCCCTCCGACGTCGCCTTCACCCCCGACGGCTCGACCATCGTCATCGCCCACCGGGAGAGCCGGAACCTGATCCTCTGGGACGCGCAGACGCGCGCCTTCCTGGGCGAGGCGCCCGTCTCCGGCGCTCCCCAGTCGCTCGCCATCACCCCCGACGGGTCAACCGCGCTCGTCGCCAACATCGACAACGACACCCTCTCCTTCGTGGACCTGGGCACGCTCACGGAGACGCAGAACATCCCGGTGGGGACCAACCCCGGCGCCGTTCGCGTCAGCCCCGCCGGCGATCTGGCCGCCCTCACGCAGACCTTCGACGCCCAGCTCGCCGTCGTTGACCTGTCGACCGCCACCGTTGTGCGCACGATCAACGACATCGGCTCATCCGTCACCCTCTCGTTCGCGCCCGAGCCCCCGGCGGCCTCGATCCAGTACTCCGGCTTCGAGTTCATCGACGCCGACCGGATCATCAACCTCGACGCCTTCGCGGGCGAGGCACAGATCGTGAACGTGCGCACGGGGAGCGTCACCCGCCTCGCCATCGCCCCCAACGCCCGCGACCTGAGCGTCTCCCTCGACGGGACCCGCGCCGCCATCAGCCACGGCTCCTCGACCCGCCTGGTCACCCTCATCGACCTGGACACCGAGAGCGTGCTCACCACGTGGCCCACGAGCGTGGACCTGTTCGGGGAGATCGCGATCAACACGGACGGGACCAGGGGAATCCTCGCGACGCTCAACGCGGCGCGATCGATCGACCTGACCACCGGCGTGCTCGGCGCCAGCCTCGACACCGCGAGCATCAACGAGCTGCTGACCACGAGCGACGGGCTCTACGCGCTCGGCGTCGGCTTCCGGGGCGCCCTCATGGACTTCGCCACCGGCTCGCTCGTCACCCAGCTCAACAACGTCGTCTCCACCCAGTTCGGCGCTGTCTCCCCCACCGCCCCCCTCGCCGCGATGTGCTCGACCACCTTCGGGGACGATCTTGTGGTCGTCAGCACGAACGGGGGCGCCGGGCAGCTCGAATCCTTCCAGCTCTCCGGCCCGGCGCCGGAGGGCGACCGGTGCCGCACCGGCGCCATCAGCGCCGACGGCGCCGTCGGTGTGGGCGTCTCCATCCTCTCCGACACGCTGACGGTCATCGATCCGACCACGGGCGATGTCACCGGGCACGCGCCCCTCGGCATGCGTCCGAGCGGCGTGGCCATCACCCCCGACGGCTCGACCGCCGTCGTCGCCAACCTCGACTCGACCTTCGCCAGCGTCGTGGACCTCGCCACCGCCACCAGCCTCAGCGTCCCCATCTCCCGACGCGCCGCCCAGGTCGAGATCAGCCCCGACGGGCTCTACGCCTACCTCGCCGTGGTCGCCGACGGGGACGGCGTCTGGCGCATCAACCTCAGCACCAACAGCGTCGAAGGCCCCAAACGCCTCACCGGCAACATGGGAGGCGTGGGGTACTCCTACTCACAATCCAGCGGCATCACGCTGAGCCCGGACGGCGCCACCCTCGCCGTCGCCGGCAGCTTCACCGACAACGTCTCCATCATCGACACCGCCTCCTGGACCCTGACCGCCAACGTCCCCACCGGCGACTTCCCGACCTGGGTCGCCTTCAGCCCCGATTCGCTCTCCGCCTACGCCGCGATCAAGAACACCGACTCGGTCAGCGTGATCGACCTCTCCGGCGCGCCGGCGCTGGTGGACACCATCGGCGTGGGCGATCAGCCCTGGCACATGGTTGACCTGGGCGATGGGCGACTGGCCGTCAACAACTGGGGCGACGCGACCATCGGGATCGTGGATCTCGGCTCGGGCGCCCAGACCCACGTCATCCCCCTCCCGGACCGGTGCGTCGGCCTCACCTTCGACGCGGGCTCGGGGCTCCTCTACGCCGCCAACGGCGCCGACTCGACCACGCTGGGCGGGATGAACGGGTTCAGCCAGTCCCAGGAGGGACGGGTGAGCGTCATCGACACGGACACGCTCTCGATCGTGGAGACCATCGACCTGGGTGTCGCCCCCTCCGGGCTCTCCATGGACGCGGGGGGCACGCGCCTGCTGGCGCCCGCGCCCTCCGGCGACGGCGCCGCGCTCGTCTCGCTCGTCGCGGCCTGCAACCCCGCGGACCTCTCCGAGCCCTTCGGGACACTCGACTTTGACGACGCCATCGCGTTCCTCAGCGCGTTCGGCGCCGAGGACCCGGTCGCCGACCTGGCCGGTCCGCTCGGCGCGTTCGACTTCGACGATGTGCTCGCGTTCCTCAACGCGTTCCTGAGCGGCTGCCCGTGACCCGGGCGCCAGCGACGCCAACCCACACGGAGCGAACCGAAATGACCACGACCACCACCAGACTCGCCGCCGGCATGTCCGCCGCCTCACTGCTCGCCACGGGCGCCCTGGCCCAGAACCGGATGGTTGTGTTCGTGCACGACCAGACCCCCGATCAGATCCTCCGCCTCACCGACCTCAACGCCGACGGGGACGCCCACGACCCGGGCGAGGCGACGGTCTTCTTCGACGACGCCCCCCCCGTCACCGGCGTGGACAACGCGCAGGGCATGGTCGCCCTCGACGCCCACACCCTCTTGGCGACCGACAACTTCGACCCGGACAACATCGTCCTCCTCCGCGACCTCGACATGAGCGGCGACGCCTTCGGCCCGGGCGAGAACACCGTCTGGTTCGGTGGCATGCTCCCCAGCGCCCTCACCATGACCAACCCCGCGGAGCTGCGCCGACGCGCCGATGGCTCCTACTTCCTGCTCGACAACAACACCCTGGACACCACCCGACCCGAGGCGATCTACATCCTCAAGGACCTCAACAGCGACGACGATGTTGACGACCCCGGTGAGATCTCCCAGTTCTTTGAACTCTCCCCGATCGGCGTGAGCGACGCGGCCTGCTTCGACGTCATCGAAGACACCGCCGGAAACGTCTACGTCTTTGATATCGCCGACCCCAACCAGATCGAATCGATCGACATCATCAACCCGGGGGGCGAGACCCGGACCGAGTGGCTCTCCAGCTCGACCCTCTTCAACCTCGCGGGCGTCACCTTCTTCGGCATGTACGAACTCGAACGCTTCCCCGGGACCGACACGCTCATCTTCGGGGGCGCCACCCTGAGCAACTCCATCACCATCCTCAGCGCGCGGGACACCAATGGCTCGGGCACGATCAACGCCCCCGGCGAGCTCCGCGTGCTCTGGTCCGAGGCGGGGCACGCCGACGGGTTCAGCACCGGCTCCTGCCGCGACTTCGTCCTCGCCCCCGACGGCTCGCTCCTCTGGACCGACGGGCTGCGCAACCGGGTCATGCGCCTCATCGATCGAAACGGGGACGGGGACTTCCAGGACCTCGGCGAAACAACCGTCTTCTACGACGACGCGACCGCGATGGGCATCGGGCTGCCCCAGCTCGAGCAGCCCCTCTCCCTCGCCGTCGCCCAGGTCTGCACCGCCGACCTGGCCGAGCCCTTCGGCGTGCTCGACTTCTCCGACGTGAGCGCCTTCCTGATCGCCTTCAGCGCTATGGATTCGGCGGCGGACCTGGCGCCCCCCCTGGGCGTCTTCGATTTCTCGGACGTCACCACCTTCCTCGCCTCCTTCGGCGCCGGGTGCCCCTGACGCGCCGCCCTGATCCCGACACTGCATATGCAGCGGTCTAGACCGGCCTCCGCCCGGATTCCCGAACCGGCCCTTTTCCCCGATCGCCGGGGGAATCGGACCGGCCCGCACAACCGTCCGTGCGGGGGGATTTCGGTCGGCGTTCGCGTGAGCGCGCGGTATGCTTGAACGCCGGCTCGTGGGAGCGCGCCGGGGCTGCGCGATCATGCGCTCGGAGAGCAGAGATGACACGCCGACTCGGCCTCGCCGCCGTCCCCGCCGCCCTCTGTGCCGGCGCCATGGGGCAGACCACCACCCTGACCGTGGACAGCGCCCAGTCACAGATGGACCTGACGCTGACCCTCAACGTCTCCCTGCTCGGCTCCGACACCGCCACAGACTCCTCCCCCATCTCCGGCACGCTGGAGGTTGAGCTGGACGACTACGGCGTTCCCGCCGCGTTCACCATCCACGACTTCGACCTTGCCCTCAGCGACGACCTCGCCTTCAACTTCGCCTTCTTCCTCTCCAGCGTGGACGCCACCGCCTCCTCGCTCGGCGCCTCGTACGCCAACCCCGGAACCCCCGTCGGCCCCGTCCCCCTCCCCGGCGGCCTGTTCGCCTTCGCCTCCGTCCCCACCGCCCTCAGCGGCCTGGTCGTGGCGACGGGCGATGTCTTCGGCGTCGGCGAGATCAACGAGACCATCGACCTGTCCACGCAGGAGCCCTTCGACGCTCCCGCCGACGGCATGATCAGCTCCGACGGCGTCACCGTGACGCTCGACGGCGGGATGATCACCTTCTCCGGCTCCAGCGAGGTCATCCCCGGCGTCGCCACGATGGACGTCGCGGGGACCGTGACCTTCGTCGCCTCCGGACCGGCGCCCGCGCCCGCGGGGTGCAACGACGCGGACCTCGCCGAACCCTTTGATGTGCTCGACTTCTCCGACGTGGTCGCCTTTCTGACCGCGTTCGGCGCCATGGACCCTGGCGCGGATCTCGCTCCGCCCACGGGTGTGTTTGATTTCAGTGACGTTGTGGCTTTCCTGGGAGCCTTCGGGGCCGGATGCCCGTAGAGACCAGGGTGTGCACCGGGCCCGGTCGGGCCCGTCGCCCGCAGCGCTCGGATGGGAGCGTGAGCGGCGAACGAGGAGGTTGGCTGTGAAAGCATCGCGCAAGCGTGGGCGTGTGTTTACCCCTGCCCTGATCGCCGGGCTGGGTGTGAGTGTTGGCTGGGTCGGAATCGCGGGCTTCGCCCTCGCCGAGCCCCGCGGGGGATCCCTCCCCGTCCCCACCACGCTCAACGACTTCTTCATGCCCGGCTCCCAGCCCGGTGACGTCACCGTCTCCTTCCAGAGTTCGGCGACCTGCATGGGCTGCCACTCCGACTTCAGCCCCGACTCCGAGCCCTGGCTCTGGGCCGGGAGCATGATGGCCCAGTCCGCGCGTGACCCGCTCTACCACGCCGCCCTCGCGATCGCGAATCAGGACGCGGACTTCGCCGGCGACCTGTGCATCCGGTGCCACGCCCCCCTGGGGTGGCTCGAGGGCCACTCGGTCCCCACCGACGGCTCCGCCCTCGTCGGGCAGGACCTCGAGGGCGTCGCCTGCCACTTCTGCCACCGCATGGTGGACCCCTTCGATCCCGATGGCGTGGCGCCCGCCGAGGACGCCGGCGTCCTCGCCATGCTCTCCGACCTGCCCGTCAACCCGCACTCCGGGCAGTACGTGGTGGACTACGACGACCGCCGACGCGGCCCGTTCGAGACTCCCCTGGCCTCGCACGCCTGGCTCCAGTCCCCCTTCCACCAGTCCTCCTCGATGTGTGCCACCTGCCACGACGTCTCCAACCCGGCCTTCGAACGCCAGCCCGACGGGACCTACGCCCTCGGCGCCCTCGACACCCCGGCGGCCGACCACGACAAGTACCAGCAGTTCCCCGTGGAGCGCACCTACTCCGAGTGGCTCATGAGTGAGTTTGCCACCGGCCCCATCGACATGGGCGGACGCTTCGGTGGCGACAACCCCCTCGTCTCCACCTGCCAGGACTGCCACATGCCCGACACCAACGGGCCCGGCTGCTTCTTCACCGACGACCGCCCCGACATGCCCCGCCACTACTTCAACGGCGGAAACACCTGGGTCCTCAAGGCCGTCCGGAACCTCTACCCCGACATGGAGACCTTCCTGAGCGAGGACGTGGTCAACGACTCCATCTCGCGGGCCGTGGGCATGCTCCAGGCCGCCTCCGACCTCGAACTCTCCGTGGATGGCTCCGACCTGGTCGTTCGCATCATCAACCAGTCCGGGCACAAGCTCCCCACCGGCTACCCCGAGGGGCGCCGCATGTGGATCAACGTCCGCTTCTTCGACGCCTCCGACACGATGATCGCGGAGCGCGGCGCCTACGACGACGTCACCGCCGTCCTCAACACGGCGGACACCAAGGTCTACGAGGGCAAGCTCGGGCTCGACGCCGCGGTGAGCGCGGCGACGGGCGTGCCCGAGGGCGCCAGCTTCCACTTCGTGCTCAACAACGTCTGGCTCAAGGACAACCGGATCCCGCCGCGCGGCTTCACCAACGCCGGCTTCGACCTCGTGCAGGCCGCCCCGGTCGGCGCCACCTACGCCGACGGGCAGTACTGGGACGACACCCACTACGCCATCCCCGCCGGCGCCACCCGCGCCGAGGTGAGTGTCTGGTACCAGACCGCCTCGAAGGAATACATCGAGTTCCTCCGTGACGAGAACACCACCGACTCCACCGGGCAGATCGCCTACGACCAGTGGGAACTGCTCGGCAAGAGCCCCCCGGTCGAGATGGACTTCGGCGCCATCGACCTTCCCTGCAACATCGCGGACCTGGCGCCCCCCGCCGGCGTGCTCGACTTCTCCGACGTGACCGCCTTCCTCGTCGCCTTCTCCTCGATGGACGCCGCCGCGGACCTGGCCAGCCCGGAGGGGGTCTTCGACTTCTCCGACGTGGTCGCCTTCCTCGCGGCGTTCGGCGCGGGCTGCCCCTAACCCCCCCTGCCCGGATCGATCCTCTTCGCGGGCGCCCGCGGGGGGGCCCGCGTTTCGTTTGGAGCCCGGATTCTCGGACCCATCCCTCTCGT
>JBITAG010000121.1:0-3117 GCA_044439985.1 Phycisphaerales bacterium JB059
CGCGGTACTCATCCTCGCTCATGTGGATGACGAGGAGATCGTGTTCTGGTGTACGTTCGTCCGAGGCGACGGTGACGTACATCTGCATGGCCTCGTCGGCGTTGCCGGCACGCCAGAGTTGCACCGCCCGTTCGAGATCACCCGCGGTCGCCTCCTTAACCTGAGCCGCCGGGCGCTGCGGGTCCGTGGTTCTGAGGCTCTGGCAGCCGGCCGAGAGCAGGGCCGCCGCGATTGTCAGCCGGACCAGGGGATTCATGGCTGAATTTCTCCGTTGACGACCCGGGTTGACGCGGGGGGAAGCGATGCGACGCCGAAAATCCCCTCAGCGATCTGGGTTGGGTCGTTCACGCTGATCCCATCGATCACCATGGAGATCTCAGCGGCGAGGTCCCCGGAGTTCGGGTCGTAGACCTCCCACTTGACGTTCCGCGGCCACGCGGTGGTGGAGCCACTGGAGGTGATCGTCGTCTCGTAGTGCGCGAGGCGCGTGCGCGTGATGACACCGCCGGCCGCGTCGACGCGGTCGATGATGAGCGGGCGATCATGGGCGTTCGGCTTTGCGTAGACGTGGTGGGTGTAGGCGACCCCTCGGTAGGTGGCGCCGGGGAACTCCGCCCGATCAAGCGTCTTGCCGTCCACGAGCACGGGCGTCCACTGGATGGCGCCGAGCGTTGTCGCCGCGGTGACCGCCTTGATTTCGGCGAGTTGGGGCTGCGATCCCTCGTTCGCGTCGTCGAGCGGGAAGAGGAACTGAAGCGGCTCGAACGCCGGGTTGAGCAGCATGAGACCGAGGGCGGATGGTGGCGGCCCGGCCTGGACGCTGCGGACGCTTGCGTCCAGCGCCTGGTACACGAAGGTGGCCCCGTCAAAGAGAATGACGGTGTCCATCCCCGGGTACTTGGTCGGGTCGAGATGGTTGTCCATTCTCCACTTCGCGCCGTCCGCGATGTAGGAGAACCACCCGTCTACGGCTTCCCCTTCTTCGGCGGCGAGCGGACAGCAGAAGCCGTCCACATCGGGGCGGTCAATGTTGACCTGGACCGAGGCGGAGAGCACGAGCTGGTCGATGAGTTGGTATTGGTCCAGCAGACTCTGCAGATCACCCGCCTGGGCGGGGCCCTGCCCCAGGACTTGGCATCCGATCGCGGCTCCGAGCACGAGTGTCTGGCGTGCTTTCATTTTGATTCCTCACTCGTCGTTTGGTTTTGCTTGTTGCGATGGCGACGCACACGCGTGCGGCTTTGTTTGAGTAAGAGCTCGATGCGCGCTTCCCCGGCAAGGGGGCGTCCGCACGGGCAGAAGAAGATCCAGAAGCACCGCTTGAATCCGCAGTTGCTTTGCGGCACGGGAACCCAGCCGTCCGTGTTGGGCACGGGCGTCACGCAAGGAAGGCTTGTTGGAACCTTGAGGCAGCGTGGGTCGGTCGGGTCCGGGATCGGGCTGCCGGTGAAGCAGGATGCGGGCTGCCCGGTCCCGGTGGCGGATCCTGTGGTCGCGAGGGCAAACCCCGCGAACGCGACAAAGCGTGTCAGTCCTGGCCTCTTCATTTGTTTCCCCCTGAGTCAGTTGGCGAATCGATGACGATGCAAACAACTTCACCGAGTCTATCGGGCGGTGAGGTGGGATGCAAACAATATTATGTTGGGTGTGGACAAGCCGAGGTGCTCGCACTTTGTTCGTGCGGCGGGAGGGGCCCTTATCTGGGGGTGAAGAGCACGCCCTGTCCGGTGATCGCCTGTTCGTGCTCAAGGAGCCATCGCTTGTTCTCAAGGCCACCGGCGTACCCGCGGAGGGCGCCGGTGGACTCGACCACGCGGTGGCATGGGATGAGGATGGCGATGCGGTTGTGCCCGGAGGCGGCGCCGACGGCGCGGGCGGCGCCCGGGGAGCCGAGTTCGTTCGCGAGGCGCCCGTAGCTGAGCGTCTCCCCGCAGGGGATGGCGCGCATCCGTGCCCAGACAGCGCGCTGGAAGTCCGTTCCCGGATCGCGCAGCGGAACGTCAAAGCTGGTGCGCTCGCCGGCGAAGTATGCGCTGAGTTCGGCCTGGAGTTGCTCGAGAAGCGCCTGCGCGCCGTCGTGGCGTCGGTCGATCGGGTCGAGCATGGTTTCCAGCTCGGCGAGGGCGCGTTCCCGACGTTCGGGGGCGCCGAACTCCAGCAGGCAGACGCCGCGGGCGCACGCGCCGGCGAGCATCGGCCCCACCGGCGTCTCGAGGTCTCGCGTCAGGATGGCGTCGCTCATCGATGGCGCTCTGCGTTGAAGAATCGTTCGAGCACCCCGTGCGAGGCCGCGGCGGCGAGGCGCCCGAGCGAGTCGGGGAAGTTCGTGGCCGCGTGGTCGTCGGCGCTGTCGGAGATGACGCGGGCGATGGCGAAGGGGATGGCGTACTCGTGAGCGACCTGGGCCGCGGCGGCGCCCTCCATCTCGACGCAGAGGGCTGCCGGCGTGCGCACGCGGATGGCGTCCCGCTCGGCGTCGGAGGAGACGAAGCGGTCGCCGGTGGCGATGAGCCCGGTGTGGAGGGTCGGCTCGCCCACGTGCATTTTCTCCCGGTCCTCCCCGGAGAGGTCCCGGGCCAGGGCGTCGCGCAGGAAGACCTCTCCGGCGCTGACCAGGGAGCGCGTCAGGTCGGGGTCGGTCGAAATCTCCCGCACGCCGAGCAGGGGGATCTCCATCGGGGGGAAGATCGGGGAGGCGTCCAGGTCGTGCTGCACGAGGCGGTCGGCGACGACCAGGTCACCGATGTTCACCCCGGGCGCCACGCCCCCGGCCAGCCCGGTGAAGAGGAGGCGGTCGATCTGGAAGCGGGTGATGAGTTCGGTGGTGGTGGTCGCGGCGGCGACCTTGCCGATGCGCGCCTGCACGAGGACGACGTCGGCGCCCCAGAGCTTGCCGAAGTGGAAGGCGCGTCGCCCGTGCTCGACGGTGCGGGCGCCGGAGCCGCGTTCTTCGACCAACGCCTGGCCCTCTTCGGGCATCGCGAACATGACGCCGGTGAGCATGGACAGAGGGTACGCCGGGGGGGAAACAGCGGGGGCGCCCCGGAGAGCCGGGGCGCCCCCGCCCCGGGAGTGAGATGAGCAGTGGTCTCTGCCGACCCACGTTCAGCGGGCGCC
>JBITAG010000122.1:0-16328 GCA_044439985.1 Phycisphaerales bacterium JB059
GAGCTACGTGGATTGGGTGCTTGGCGAGCTGCGTGACCTCAAGGCGAATGCCAGCAAGCTGGCGGTCGATGACGCCTATGCCGCCTCGGGAACGCTCGCGGCCGCGGCGAATGAGGGGCTGCTGGTCAACGACATCTCACAGGCTCTGACCACGAGCATGGTGGACACCGCGTTCGATCCAGGGCTCGATCCTGCTCAGGGTACGGTCCAGATCAACATCGATGGCTCCTTCAGCTTCACCCCGGCACCCGGGTTCGAAGGCGATGCCAGCTTCAGCTACCGCTCAATGGCGACCATCGAGACTGATCTGGGCTCGGTAAACGTCTTCAGCGATCCCGCGACCGTGGTTGTCCGGGTCTCGGGATCCGTCGGATGCTCCGCCGCGGATTTGGCCGAGCCCTACGGGACGCTCGACTTCGATGATGTGCTCGCGTTCCTAGTCGCATTCGGGTCCATGGATCCTGTCGCCGACCTTGCTCCGACGTTCGGGACGTTCGATTTCGACGATATCCTTGTGTTCCTCACCGGCTTTGGGGCCGGCTGCCCGTAGCGATACAAGCGATTCCTCTCCAAGCCCCGGTGCGCCGACGCCGGGGTTTCTTTGCGCGCAGCTTGAAGAGGCGTGTCTGAGCGTGTCGGTCGGACATCGAAAGCAGCGTTGTCTGCAGGCGGGCGGGCCCCGGGACGGCGACAATCTGCGCCGGCGCGTGTTCTACCGCCTGCTTGAAATTGCAGACGTCCCACGCTTTCGGTTCCACGACATCCGCCACACCTTCGCCAGCCACCTGCTCCAGCAGGGCGAATCCCTGCACTACGTCAAAGAGCAACTCGGGCACGCCTCGATCCAGACAACGGTTGACGTCTACGGGCACCTCGTGCCGGGCTCGAATCGAAACGCGGTGAACCGGTTGGACGACGCGACGCCATCGCTCAAGCTGGTGCAGGGAGGCGCGGTGTGATACGAGAACCCATGCGCGCGCTTGGAGGCATCCGCCTGGCGAGATCGGCAAGCCCAACCAAGCCCAGACACGCCCAGCGCCTCTTCAAGCCCACCCCCAAAAACAACAACGCCCAGCCCCAAAGGGCTGGGCGAGATAGCTGCATAAACTGCGAACCCTCAGGAGATAAACATATGGTGTCATATTGAGGCAAGCACATTTGTTTTATGGTGACTAATCGCAGTGCTCGATCTTTGCGCCAGGAAGTGAGGCGTTGATTAGCCGCGGAACTTATTCCATTCTCGGGAGTGCTGGCCGAGAACTCGTGCCAGGATTTCTACAACCCCTGCTTCCCAAGAACTGCTCGGCTCCGCTGGCGATCGCATCGGCGACAGTCATACGCGGCAGCCAGACCTCGGAGTACTCGCCCAGCGAGGTTCCCTGCAGGGGCAGGCCGAGCATGGAGCGGAGCTGATTCTCGGCGGTGTCCTCAACCTTGACGTCCGCCTCGGCGGCGTTGCGGTCCACGACGACGCGGGAGAAGTACTTGCGGGCCCAGTTCTCGGAGACGGGCGGCGCGACGCCGACGATCTCGTTGCCCTCGGCCTCGTCCAGGTGCTCCGGCTCGTCCTCAATGACGTCCAGGCTCATCGCGATGTCGAACTCGAGGTACTCGCCCTCGGTGCAGGCGGCGAAGATGTTGTTGTTGAGGACGACGCCCCTGGCCTGGCGACCGTTGTCCACACCGAATCGGTCGTTGAAGGCGAAGACGTTGGCGTTGGCGACGACGACCGAGTCGGCCTCGAGCTTGAGCGCCGAGCCGCCGTCGGAGTCACCCGGCCCGGGCTTCTCGTTGAAGAGCGAGGAGTTGTTGTTGAACGTGAACTGGGGCAGGCCGTCGGTGGAGTGCCAGATGGAGTGCAGGGAGAAGCCGTTGCCGGTGTTGTTGGTGGCGAGGTTGTTCTCGCAGGTGATGGTCGAGTTCTGATGTCCCCAGAGGGAGAACGCGCCCTCGGTGGGCGCGGTGTTAGTCACGACGCAGTTGCGGACGACGACCTCGCCCTGCTTGGGGCTGACGACGTAGATGCCGCCCGTTCCGGGGGTGGGGTTCTGCCCGGTCTTGGGGTTTGCGGTGCGGACGATCTTGACCTGGTCGTCGGTCTTGTATCGGTTGCGGGGGGCGTTGTCGATGATGACGCCGTCCACGACGATGCGGGCGGGCTCGTCGTCGAACCACTTGCGGGCGTCGATCTTGAGGCGGTACATGCCCTTCCAGTTCTTGGACATGTTGTCGCCGGAGAGGACGGTCTTGTGCGCGCCCCAGGGGTCGCGTGCAGTGAAGTCCTGGGACCACCCGCCGTAGATCTCGACGGGGACCTTGATCTCGTCGTGCCCGGATGAGCCGCGGCCGAGGTACTCGCCCTCGGCGATGAAGACCCGGTCGCCGGCCTCGAGCTTGGTGATGATGTTGCCCAGGTCCTTGGCGGGCTTGTCGATGGTGCCGGTCTTGCCCTTGCCGGTGGCGGCGCAGACGTACCAGTCGCGGGCGACGGCCTCCCCGGCGATCGAGGCGAGCAGGCAGGCGCCTGCGGCGGCGGTCAGAGTCGTGTGTGTCATGGGGTGCTCCTTCGTGTGGTTCGGGCCGGGCCGATGTGCCCAGCTATGGGGCCAAACGGGAAGCGGCGGGGGGCTCCATCACGCGATGGCGAAATTCCGGTCAGCAACCTGTACGAGGCGGTTTGGGAGGCCCCGGGGGCATTCGGTATGCTGGGGCAGCGTTGCGAGGGGTGTGCATGGGTGAGGACGTGCCGGCATTGGTGACCAGGGTGCTCAGGCGGGTCCGCGACGGCGACGACGCGGCCCGTGAGGAGCTGTTCTCGCTGGTGTACGAGGAGCTCAGGTCGATGGCCGCGGGGCAGATGCGCGGGCAGGTGCCCTCGCACACGCTTCAGGCGACGGCCTTGGTCAACGAGGCGTACCTGCGGATGGGCGAGTCCGCGTCCGGGCTGAACGACCGGACGCACTTCTTCGCCGTCGCGGCCAAGGCGATGCGCCAGATCCTGATCGACCACGCCCGGCGGAAGGGCGCGGCCAAGCGCGGCGGGGGCGAGTGGGACCGGGTGACCCTGGCGGGCGTGTCGGGTGAGGAGCGGGAGATCGATCTGGTCGAGCTCGACGAGGCGTTGACTGAGTTGGCGGCGCTCGACGAGCGCCAATCGCGGATCGTCGAGCTTCGGTTCTTCGGCGGGCTGTCGATCGCGCAGACAGCCGAGGTCACGGAAATCTCGACGGCGACAATCGAGCGGGAGTGGCGGGCGGCGCGGGCGTGGCTTGCCGGACGCATCAGCGAGGGCGGATTGTGAGCAGCGAGCGGTACCACGAGGTCAAGGACATCTTCCTTTCGATATGCGATCTCGCGCCCGAGGACCGCGACCGGGCCCTCGATGCGCGGTGCGGCGATGACCCGGAGCTGCGGGCTGAGGTCGAACGGATGCTCGGGCTCGACGCGGCGAGTATCGCTCAACGCCTCGACACACCACCATTGGCTGGGGCGCTCGGCGGCGCGCCGAGCTTCGGCGCGGCGAGCCTTCCGGATCAGATCGGGCGTTACAAGATCACACGTGAAATCGGGCGGGGCGGCATGGGCGTGGTCTACGAGGCCCGCCAGGAAAACCCGAGCCGGAGTGTGGCGCTCAAAGTTCTGCACCACGCGTATGCAGGGGGCAAAGTACTGCGCCGGTTTGAGCTCGAAGCCCATTTGCTGGGCCAGCTCGAGCACCCGGGTATCGCGCGGGTGTACGAGGCCGGGTCCGTCGAGAGCGCGGGGACCACGCTCCCGTTCATCGCGATGGAACTCATCGACGGCCCCTCGCTCGTCAATTACGCGAACACGCACGGGCTCGGTGCGCCCGAGCGGCTGGAGCTGCTCGCCCGAGTGTGCGACGCGATCCACCACGCCCACCAGCGCGGGGTCATCCACCGCGACCTCAAGCCCGCGAACATCCTCGTCGCCACCAGCCACGCCACCACGCGGACCGACGCCCGCTTCGCCGGGCTCGGGCAGCCCAAAGTGCTGGACTTCGGCGTCGCCCGGGCCGCGGGGCTGGAAACGCAGGTCACCACCATCCAGACCGGCGAGGCCCAGCTCATCGGCACCGTCGCGTACATGAGCCCGGAGCAGGTCGCGGGCGACCCGTCGAAGATCGACATCCGGTCCGACGTGTACGCGCTTGGCGTCGTGCTCTTCGAACTGCTGACGGGGCGCCTGCCGCACGACTTGGCCAGCTGCACGATGTTTGAGGCGGTGCGCCGGATCCGGGAGGACGAGCCCGACCGGGCGGCGACGCTCGACCGCGCGCTCCGCGGCGACATCGATACGATCGTGTCCAAGGCGCTCGAGCGAGAGGTGGGCCGGCGCTACCAGTCCGCCGCGGAACTGGCGGACGACCTGCGCCGGTATCTCAACTCGGAGCCGATCGTGGCCCGGCGCGCGAGCACCGTCTACCAGTTCCGCAAGTTCGCCAGGCGGAACAAGGCTCTGGTCACGGGCGTCGCGGTCGCGTTCATCGGGATGGCGGCGGGGACCGGCGTCTCGGTGTGGAAGGCCGTCGAGGCAACGCGGCAGCGCAACATCATGGAGGAGGCCAACCGGCGCTCCAACGCCGTGCTGACGTTTCTCAACGAGGACATCCTGCGATCGGCCGCCCCCAACCGCCTCGGGCGTGACGTGACGGTCCGCCAGGCTGTCGATACCGCGGTCATGACCATCGCCGCCCGGTTCGACGACGACCCGGCGGTGGAGTCGCGGGTGCGCCACGCCGCGGGCCAGACCTACGACCAGCTCGGCGAGCCCGCCAAGGCGCGCGAGCAGTTCGAGCGATCGATCGAGTTGATCGAGCCGCTCGTGCCCGAGCACGAGGAGGGGCTGCTCAGCACCAAGGCCGCCCTGTGCCGGGCGATGGTCAGTCTGGGCGAGGTGGACGAGGCCGAGCGACTCGCGATGCGGATCCGCGAGATCGCCGAGCGCGAGTACGGCGCCAAGTCGGGCATCTACACCTACACCACCGACGCCCTGGCCGCGGTCTACCTCCAGCAGGACCGCATCGACGACGCGATCGAGCTGACCAGGCAGGAGATCGAGACCCTCACCCGCATCCACGGCGAGGACTCGCTCGACGTGCTGACCGTCAAATCTCGCCTCGCGTCGGCGTATGTTTCCGCCGAGCAGTTCGAGCTGGCCGAGCAGGCGAACCTGGACCTCGCCGAGGAGCTCAAGCGGACGCTCGGCCCCGAACACCCGACCACGCTCAACACGCTGTCCAACCTCGGGGCGCTGTATCTCCAGCAGAAACGCCACGAGGACGCCGAGGCGGTCTACCGCGAGGTGCTGCCGATCGAGGAGCGGGTGATGGGCCCCGATCACCCGAGCACGCAGGTCAGCCGTCAGAACCTGGCGGTGATCTACAACCGCACCGGGCGGTACGAGCTGGCCCGCCCCCTGATGGAGAAGACCCTTCAAGACCAGATCGACCAGTACGGCGAACGCCACCCCAACGCCATCGTCGGCCTGACGAATCTCAGCCTCCTCTACTACAACATGAAGGACCACGAAGCGGCGCTTGAGGCGGCGGAGCGCGGCCTGCCCATCAGCCGCGAGGTCATCGGGCCCAACCACCACGTCAGCATCGAGTACCTCTACAACATCGCCCGCCCGCTGCGGGAGCTCGGGAGGCTCGACGAGGCGATCGAGCGGTACGAGGACCTGATCGCGCGAACAATCGAGACGCGCGGGGAGCTGCACCCGAGGACGATGCACTTCACACGGGAGCTTTCGCAGCTGATGATCCGGACCGAGCGGTACGAGGAGGCGGAGACGCGCCTCAAGTACGCCGAGGGGCTGTACGAGCAGATGATCGAGGCTGGCAACCCGCCGATCGACGCGATCCTGCGCGGGATTCACCGGGCGCTGGGCGAGCTGTACACGGCGTGGGGGCGCCCGGAGGACGCGGCCCGGTACGTCGAGCCCGAGGCCGCCGCGCCCTGAGCGCAGAACAAGGGCGGGCCCGCGCGACGCGGGCCCGCCCCCGAAGGAACGCCGGGTTGCCACGCCTTATGGGCAGCCGGCGCCGAAACTCGACAGGAAGGCAAGAACGTCGGCGAAATCGAACGTGTAGGCCGGGTGAGCAAGATCCGCTGAGGCGTGCTCATTGCCGAACGCGGTCAGGAAGGCGAGCACATCGGCGAAATCCAGGACGCCGAACGGGAGGGCCATGTCCGCGACGCACTGTGCGCTGCGGTGCAGGGTGACGCTGGTGGGCTCGTAGGTGAGCGTGTAGCCGTAGGGCAGGATGGCCTGGTCGAACTCGCCGACGACCGAGTGCAGGTCGATGATCTTGAGCGACTCGCCCGCCTCCAGCCCGCCGCGCAGGTCCTCGACGATCAGCGTGCCGCCGAGGACGATCTCGCTCCAGTCGGCGTTGAACCCGGGCTCGATGCGGTCGTTCGAGGACTCGAAATCATTCATGATCTGGAGCATCGTGGTCGAGCCCGCGGCGAGCGTCAGCGTGCAGTCCCCGATCTGCCAGTGCGACAGCTCGTCGGTCAGCTCGGTTACGTCGTACCCCGGGGAGAACACGCCTTCGATGGTCGTGTCCACCGCGATCTCGGCCTTGCCGATGAGCATCTGCCCGGCTCCGAGCGTGAGCGTCGCGTCGCTGTTCTGATCGGCACGGATGCCGACCTGCGCGTTCCCGAACCCGCCCTCGCAGTAGACCACGCCCTCACCGTCGATGCGGACGTCACCGGTGATGTAGAGGACCTCCTGCCGGGGATCATCGAAGTCCGCCTCGAGCGCGATCCAGCCGTTGTTGGTGACGCCGGGGGTGTCGATGGAGAAGTGATCGGAGCCGACGTTGAGGCGCCCGAGGATGGTGGCCTGTGAGATGCCGCCGTAGTTCCCGCCCTCGATGGCGCCGTCGTTGGCCGAATCGAGGAGCCCGCCCGTGAGCGTGGTGTCGAGGTGGATGACTCCCCCGTCGGCGAGGAGGCGGCCGGTGGCGGACTGGGTGGCGCTGAGGTCGTTGGACGTGAAGCTGGCGATCGTGATCTGGCCGCCGTCGCGAGCGATGATCGTGCCCGTGTTGTGCAGGGGCTTGCTCTGCCCGGTCTGCATCACGAGGTGCTCCCGGTCTGCGTCGGCGAGGATGCGGCCGTTGTTGATGACGGGCAGCTCGAATCGGCCGCGGCCCAGGATCGTCATATCCGGTCCGATGGTGAGCGTGGAGGGGTCGAGCGCGTCGGCGTGCTTGATCTGCACCAGGTGGGTCGGGGTCGGCAGGTTGCCGGTGGTCTTGACGTCCAGGCGGACCGAGCCGGACCCGAGCAGGAGGGTGTCCGCCGCGACGAGCCAGGTGGCTTGCGCGGGGTCAGAGACGCCCGCATCGCCGATGAGCAGGGTCCCCTCGACGCCCATGAACGCGTCGTGCGTGGTGAGCGAGTGCCCGGGGTGAACGCGGACGCGTGCGCCGGGGTTGGCGATGTCGAACCCGTTGACCTCGACGTCGGCTCCGGCGATGTCGACGGTGTAGAACCCCCCGAGCGTGAAGTTGACGCTGGCGGCGGCGCTGTTGGGGATGCCGAATGGCGTCCAGTTGGTGAGGCTGTGCCAGGCGCCACCGCTGGGGTTGTTCCAGCTGTGCGTCTGGGCGAGGGCGGGGGATGCGGCGGCCGCGGTCATGGCGCCGGCGGTCAGGATGAGAGAGCGGGTGGTGCGTGTCATGGCGTGTTCCTTCGTGTGTCGTGGGCCGCGTGGGCCGGAGTTTCGGCGGGGCACATTCCCGACGGGCTCCACCAGTGCAAACGCGAACCGATTGCGGCCTCCATCACGGATTCCCGAGTTCGGGCCAAAGAAAGGGGCGGGCCCGCTCTCGCGTGGCCCGCCCCTGAAGTGCTATGGATTCAAGAAGTTACGGGCACCCGGCGCTGAAGCTAGAGAGGAAGGCGAGGACATCCGTGAAGTCGAAGACACCGAAGGGCTCGGCCATGTCGGCGACGGGGTCCTCGGAGCCGAAGGCGGTGAGAAAGGCGAGGACGTCGGTGAAGTCGAGGACGCCGAAGGGCTCGGCGAGGTCGGCCGGGCAGGCGCCGGCGGAGACCTCGAGGCGGACCTGGGTGGGGGCGTAGACGACGCTCCACTCGAGGCCGCCGCTGAGCACGGGCAGGGTCTCGATGGTGAAGGCGCCCGCGACGCCAGCGTCTCCAACGATGATGGTGAACGAGTCGCCGGCCTGGGGCTCGAAGCCGTCGGCGAGGGTGACGGCCAGCTCGCCGTCGAGCGAGACGGGGCCGGCCATATCGATCTGGCCGTACGCCTCGGCGCCGACGCCACCCAGCCGGACGATCAGCGTGCCGGCGGAGAGCTGGGTGAAGCCGAGCGACGCGCCGAGCCCGAGGACGTCACCGCCCAGGCCGAGCTCGAGCTTGCCGGAGTTCTCGATCGACCCTCCCGCGATGAAGTTGGCGCCCTCGAGCAGGCGGAGCGTGCCGAGGTTGGATCGGAGCGAGTCGTCGAGATCGACGCCGCCCGCGACGATGCGGCCGACCGGGCCGAGCAGTTCGACGGTGGCCTGGGAGCCGATGGTCGTGATCGGGCTGCCGGGCAGCTCGACGCGGCTGGGCTGGAGGACGGGCCCGTCGGCGCGCCAGGCGCCGCCGGTCAGCGTCGAGCCGGGGTGCTGGTTGACCGTGGCGGTGGTCTCGAAGATGACGGCGGAGTTCGGGCCGGCCGCGACGAGGCCGTCGTTGTCGAAGAGCATGTTGTGGAGGATGGTGTCGATGCCATCACTGGCGCCCAGCGTGCCGGCGTTGTGGAAGTCGATGGGGCCGTCCGCGTTCGCGTTGACTCCGGTGTCGATCACGAGGGGGAGACCGGAGCCGGTCTGCTCGTTGGTGGAAATGACCCCATAGTTGATGATCCCGAACGCGTCGTTGGCGCCCATCTGGCCGCCCTCGGCGTCCACACGCACGCTAGGGCCGACGACGAGTGTGGAACGGGCGCCGAGGACGTTGCGCATCTGGTTGGTGAGGCGGACCGACCCGTCGCCCGCGAGCGTGGCGCCCTCGGGGGTGTCGAGATTGACGAAACCCGAGACCAGGAGGCGGCTGTCGGCGTTGGGCAGGTCGATCGTCCCGCGGAGCGTGGTCGGGCCCTGGAAGACGAACTGGCCCTCGACCGCGAGGTCCTGGAGCACGGCCGGCTGGCTGGCCGAGGCCTGCGTGCGGCAGTACCCCAGCGCCCGCCCGCCGATCAGGTGGCCGCCGTCGCCGAGCGTGACGTCATCGACGTGGCCCGCGCCGGTGCTGGTGACCGTGGCGTCCTCGATCCGGATGTTGGAGTTGATGCCGACGGACGCGTCGATCGCCCCTCTGTTGAGAACATCCGAGTCGCGGATGACGAGCGTCGTGTGGTCGGCGACGACTTCGATGCGGCCCGTGGCCTGGTTGGCCAGGTCGTACTCCGAGAGCACGTCGGCGTTCCTGCCCGTCTCGATGATGACATCGGTGTCCTGCGACACGGTGTCATCGACGCGGATCGTGCCGGCGTTGAGGACGCCAAGGTCGTCGCCCGCCCCGATCGTAGCCGAGTCAGCGATCACCTCGACGCCGAAGCCGATGCGCAGAGAGCTGGCGGCGCCCGATTCGTTGCGGACGTTTCCGGTGAGCGTGACGCCGCCATTGCCCTCGATCGAGACGCCCTCGGGCGTGTCCACGCTGGCCCAGTTGACGATTCGCAGGAAGTTGTCGGCGGCGGGTAGCGTCAGCGTCCCGCGGAGCCGCGTCACGCCCTGGAGCACGAACTGATCGTTGATTGTGACGCCCTCGATCGTCGCGGGCGTGGAGGCGTTGGGCTGCGACCGGCAGTACCCGTTGGCCACGCCGCCGATGAGATGCCCTTCGTCGCCGAGGATGATCTGGCTGACGACGCCGTTGGTGTTGGTGATGGTCGCGTGCTCGATGCGGATGTCGGAGCCGACGCCGCTGTCCTTGCGGATCTGCCCCCTGTTGAGGACGTCCGCGTCGCGGATGATGAGTCGGGCGCCGTCCGCGTTCAGCGAGAGCACGCCGGTGGCGTTGTTCACCAGGTCGAAGGTGTCCATCACGTCGGCCGACGTGCCGGGCGCGATGACCAGGTCCTCGCCCTCGAACACGCTCACGATCGTGCCGTTGTTCACGATGCCAAGCTGCGTGGCGTCGCCGACGCGTCCGGCGCCGGTGATCGTGTGCCCGAACGCGTTGGTGAGGGAGTTTCCGGGGGTGGCGGCGCGGATGACGGCGTGGTCGGCGCCGTTCAGGGTCCAGACGCCGGCGCCCGAGAGCGTCGTGATGGGGCCGGCGAGGTCCAGCGCCGTGACGAACGTGCTGGAGACCTGACGGACCAGGCCGTCGTTGATGATGGACCCGCCCGCGACGGTCAGGCCGTCGCCGCTGAACATGGCGAGCGAGTCGTTGTCCCCGATCTCGAGCGTGCCGACGGTGCGGGGGGAGTCGAGCGTGATGTGGGCGGCGGAGACGCCGTTGTTGATGAAGACCTGGGCGGCGGGCCCGTCCGGGATGCCGAAGGGCGTCCAGGAGGCCGCGTCGGACCAGTCGTTGCCGGCGCCGCCGGTCCAGGTGAAGACCTGGGCGCTGGCGGTCGTGCCGCAGGCGGCGAGGATGGCCCCGGCCGCCATGTTTTTGATTGTGATGATACGTGTCATGGCGTGTTCCTTCGTTTGCGGAGATTCTGTGAGGCCGCATTCACCGGCCCAACACACTCCCTGGGTTTCTCTGGTGCAAACGAGAACGCCGGGCTGAGTCCATCAAGCGAACTCCACAAAAACCCAAATTGCCTACACAGGCGACAGCGTGCTGCAGCGATGTGGCGCCACTCTCGAAGATCGGCAAGCCCCGCCAAGCCCATACACGCCCAGCACCCCACCAGACTCACCCACAAAAACAACAACGCCCAGCCCCAAGGGACTGAGCGTTCTCATGTTGCGTTCAATAGCGGGGACAGGATTCGAACCTGCGACCTCCGGGTTATGAGCCCGACGAGCTACCAGACTGCTCTACCCCGCAATCGGTCAGGACAGTAGGCCGCGTCCGGTTTCCCGTCAACAACACACCCCCCGATACCCCGATCCGCCCACCCCCCGGGGCTCTATCATCCACCATGCCCACCAACGTCCTCCTCAACGGCTCCGGCGCCCGCGAACACGCCCTCGCCGCCGCCATCGCCCGTTCTTCGAAGCTCGGGACCCTCTACGCCACCGGCACGTCCAACCCCGGCATCGCCGCCCTCGCCCAGCCCGTCGATGTCCCCGTCGAAACCCGCCAGCTCTACCGCCTCCAGCAGTTCTGCGACGCCAGGAGCATCGACCTGGTCGTGATCGGTCCCGAACAGCCCCTCGCTGAAGGATGGGCTGACAAGCTCGCCCTCCGCGCCGACGGCTCCCGCCGCCACGTCTTCGGGCCCTCCGCCTCCGCCGCACGCCTCGAGTCCGACAAGGGCTGGTCCAAGAAGCTCATGCGAGCCGCCTCCATCCCGACCGCCGAGGGCCGAGTCTTCTCCGATCCCGACGCCGCCGAGGAGTACCTCAAGACGCGCGAGGAGTCCCACGTCATCAAGGCCGCGGGCCTCGCCGCCGGCAAGGGCGTCATCGTGCCCGAATCCCTCGAGGAGGGCCTCGACGCCATCGACCGGATCATGCGCCAACGCGTCTTCGGCGACGCGGGCGCCACCCTCGTCATCGAGGAGCGACTCCAGGGCCGCGAGGTCTCCGTCTTCGCCATCACCGACGGCGCCACCCTCCTCATGCTCCCCCCGTGCCAGGATCACAAACGCCTCAAGGACAACGATCAGGGTCCCAACACCGGCGGCATGGGCGCCTTCTGCCCCGCCGACACCATCGACCCCGAAACCCTCGAGCGCATCGAGTCCGACATCCTCGTCCCCACCCTCGACACCCTCCGACGCGACGAGATCCACTACACCGGCGCCCTCTACGCGGGCCTCATGCTCACCCCCGCCGGGCCCAAGGTCATCGAGTTCAACTGCCGCTTCGGCGATCCCGAATGCCAGGTCCTCATGAGCCGGCTCGAGTCCGACGCGATCGAACTTCTCACCGCGCCCTCCGCCGGCACGCTCGACTCGATCGAGGTCAACTGGTCCCCCGAGCCCAGCGTCTGCGTCGTCCTCGCCGCCGAGGGCTACCCCGAGAACCCCCGCAAGGGCGCCGAGATCACCGGCGTCGACGAGGCCGAAGCCATGCCCGGCGTCTCCGTCTTCCACGCGGGAACCCGGCTCCAGAACGGCGCTCTGGTCACCGCCGGAGGGCGCGTCCTCAGCCTGACCGCCCGCGCCCCCACGATGGCCGAGGCGCGCGAACTCGCCTACGCCGCCGCCGCCAAAATCGAGTTCCCCGGCAAGCAGCTCCGCACCGACATCGCCGCGCACGCCCCCACCCCGGCCTGAAGCGCGCCCCGCCCGGCAGGCTCACGGCGGTGGGGGGGCGCCGCCGCCCCGCGGGTCGAGCGTCTCGCGCACCCACGCGACCACGCCCCCCGCCTCGGGCGCCTCGCTGATCCAGAACACCGGACCTTCGCGCAGCACCAGCGCGTCGCCCGTCCCGGTCGCCCCAAGCTCGAACGCCGCCAGCACGCTCCCCCCGAGCGACTCAAAGCGAACCTCCCCCAGCCGACCGTCCACCTCGCTCACCGCCCCGAGCACCTCCACCCGCGACGCCGCCTGTCCGCACGCGAGCGAGAGCAGCGTCTCGATCCCCCGCGCCGTCTCCCCCGCCACGCTCACAGCCTCTCCCCCACGAACCCAGCCGCGCCGGTCACGCTCGAACACCACCTCCCCCTGGTCGCCGATGAGTCGAACCACGCCCACGTCCGCCGCGAGCACCCCCGTCGGCGCCCGCGACACGTACGCCTCCGCCCGCGACGTCAGCTTCGAGAGCGTGGACACATCCACCGCCCGCACCACCGGCCCCAGCGACCGCTCCTTGAGCACCTCCCCATCCAGGATCACGTCCCGACGCGCCCGAACAAACCGCGTCGCCCCGTTCCCCGAGGCCGTCCCCCCGATCTCGACTCGCCAACGGGTCACCTCCCGCAGGAAGCCCTCGCCCTGAGCGACACGCCCGACCGACTCCACCTCGATCGTCGCCAGCGGCGAGGCCAACGCCGTCACCTCCGCGTCATCCGCCCCCGCCCACAGTCCGCCGCCATCCCCGGCGTCTAGGCTCGCCACCCGCGCCAACGCGTCCTCCACCACCCCCGCCTCCGCACGCGCCTCCACCGGCTCGCGCACGAACCAACTCCCGCGGGACCGGGCCAACGCGACCCGCCCGCCCCCTCCCTCGATCGTCAGGCTCGTCGCCCCGCTCGCCACCCCCGCGGCCATCCGTCCGTCGCGCCACGCCATCACGGACTCAATCGTGAACGCCTGCGCGACCTCACGCCCGATCCACCGCGAGGCCGCGCCCTCGACCCCCTCGATCCGGATCCCCCGCCGGCCCCCGACGCCCCCCTCGAGCAACGCCACCTCGCACGTCTCACCCCCCATGCTCCGGATCGTCCACGTCGCCTCCACCTCGCCTTCGCCCTCTCCCGCCTCACGAACGCCCAGCGCCGAACTCGACAACGCCCGCAACGCGCCCCGCACCCGCTGCTCCCGCACCGCCCACGCGACCTCACGCCCCCCCTCGGTCCAATGCGCCACCCAACCCGTCGGGCTCCACGCGGCCCGCTCGACGCTCGCGTCCCGACCATCCGCCATCGACAGCTCGACCCGCTCCACCCGCGCCGGATCAATCGGCACGCGCAACAGGGGGCGCGCCGCATCCTCTCGCGGCTCCACGCGCCCCGCTCGACCCGTCAGGAGATACACACCCGCCAGCGCCGCCGCGATCACCACCCACGCCAATACCACACGTCCTTGCATCGCCGCAGTCTAAGCGCCCCCCGTCAATCTCTGCTGCCCGCCACCCCGCAAGGCCGAGATACTGCTCACATGCCCCGCCCACTCGTCGCCATCACCACCGATCTCATCGACCGCAACGAACGACCGACCGCGATCTGCACCACCGCCTACGCCCACCGGGTCCACCAGGCCGGGGGGCTCCCCGTCCTCCTCCCCCCGATCCCCGAACTCGCCGACATCGCCCCCGACCGCTTCGACGCCTTCGTCTTGACCGGGGGCGACGACCCCGTCACCGAGCCCTTCGGCGTCCCCACACACCCCCGGGCCGCTCCCCTGCGCCCCGAACGCCAGGCCCTGGAGGTCAACCTCCTCCGGGCGCTCAAGTCACGCCACCCCGACAAGCCCGTCCTTGGCGTCTGTCTCGGGATGCAGCTCATGGCCCTCATCGAAGACGCCACCCTCGACCAGTACATGCCCGAGTCCACCCCCAACGCCGAGCGCCACTGGGACGCCGATCATCACATCCACCCCACCGGAGCCGGCGTCTGGCTCGCCCCCGGGATCGTCCACTCACGCCACAAGCAGGCCATCACCCAACCCGGCGCCCTCACCATCGCCGCCACCTCCGACGACCACGTCATCGAAGCCCTCGACGACCCCGCACGCCGGTTCTATAAGGGCGTCCAGTGGCACCCCGAACGCACCGCCGAACCCGCCCTCGGCGCCAACCTTTTCACCCAGCTCATCGCGCACTGCCACGACTGATCCGACGCCCGCTCCGCTTCACTCACGCCAGCGCCAGCGAGTCCTTCACCCCCAGCGTCTTGTAGATCTCCCGCGTCGCCGTGGACTTGTTCAGCGTGTACAGGTGAATCCCCGCCACCTTGTGGTCCAGCAGATCGCGGCACTGTTCCGTCGCCCAGTGCACCCCCACGCGCCGAACCGCCTCCGCCGAGCCATCCGTCCGATTCAGCGCCCGGACCAGCGGCGCCGGATACCGCGCCCCGAGCGCCAACTCCGCCATCCGCTTCATCCCCTGCATGCTCGTGATCGGCATCACCCCCGCGATGATCGGCGCCCTGATCCCCGCGATCTCGCACCGATCCCGGAAGTCGTACAGGTCCCGGTTGTCGAAGAACAACTGCGTGATGATCGCGTCCGCCCCCTCGTCCACCTTCGCCTTCAGGTAGTCCATCTCCTGCATCCGGTTCGGACACCCCGGATGCCCCTCCGGGAACCCCGCCACCGCGATCCCGAAACCCCGCTTGTCCGGATGAACGCCCGACGCGTTGAACTTCTGGATGTACCGAACCAGCTCGCTCGCGTACTTGAAGTGATCCCGCCCCGGGTCATACCCCGACATCCCCACCGGCGGATCCCCCCGCAACGCCAGAATGTTCGTGATCCCCTCCGCCGCGTACCGCTCCAGAATCTGCCGGACCTCCTCCTCCGGGTGGCACACGCACGTCAGGTGCGGCACCGGCGTCAGCGACGTCTCCCGCTTGATCCGCACCACCAGATCGTGCGTCAACTCCCGCGTCGAACCCCCCGCCCCGTACGTCGCCGAGACGAACGTCGGACGCAGCTGCTCCAACGCCGCGATCTCACCGAACAGCGACTCGGCCCCCTCCGCCGTCTTCGGCGGAAAGAACTCAAACGAGAACGTCGTTCGGTGCTTCTCAAACAGATCCCGGATGTGCATCCCGTGCTCCAACCACGGGCCTCACTGCCCGATCGCTCATCATAGTACCATTTATCCGGATGAACGGATGAAGCCACTTCCCCTTTCTCTCCCGCTCTCCACCCGGTTCTCGGGCCTCCCCCCGCCCCTTCACCCCCGATTCCCGGATCCTCACCCCCTCCCCCGCCTTATAGAACCCCGTCACCCGGGGGATCCCATGCCCAGCGCCCGCATGACCGCTTCCGACGCCATCCGCGGCTATCGCCTCCTGCACGACTGCCGCGATCTCGGCGTCGACCCCACCGCCTGGCGCAACCGCTTCTTCGACGGCGTCCGCGCCCTCGTCAACGCGCAGGTCGTCATCGGCGGTGAGATGCGCGGCTTCGACGACCCCAAGAACCGCTTCGAAGCCATGGGCGTCCAACGCCTCGGCTGGGCGTCCGAAGAGGCCGAACGCTCCTGGACCGAGTACGCCGAGTCCACCCCCATGGAACGCACCCCCGAGTACCCCCGCCTGCGCAACTTCCAGGGCGACATGGTCACCCTCCAACGCGACGACATCTGGGACCAACACGACTGGTACCGCTCCAAGACCTTCAACAACATCCACCGCGTCTGCGGCATCGACGACTACGTCATCTCCATCCGACGCGTCCCCCGTCTCGGACACTTCACCAGCCTCTTTCTCCACCGCTCCGTGGACGCGCCCGCCTTCTCCCGACGCGACGTCGCCCTGGTCAAT
>JBITAG010000123.1:0-5552 GCA_044439985.1 Phycisphaerales bacterium JB059
ACCCTCCTGGGCTTCTTCAACATCAGCACCTGGGGCAACTTCGCCTGGGTCGCCGTCGGCCTCATCGGACAGTGCGCCTTCTTCGGACGCATGTTCATCCAGTGGATCGTCAGCGAGAAGAACCGACGCTCCGAGGTCCCCGAACTCTTCTGGTGGTTCAGCTTCATCGGGGGCGTCTGCCTCTTCACCTACTTCGTCTGGCGCGTCGACGTCGTCGGTGTGCTGGGCCAGTCCACCGGCGTCGTGATCTACGCCCGGAACCTCAGGCTCATCCACAAGCAACGCCGGCGCGAGGCCCGGTACGCCCCCGCCGTGCCCGAGCCCGGATCACGCCCGGAGACCGGGGACGACCCGGACACCTGATCGGCCCTTGCCTTCCGAGCCCCCATGCCGGAGACTCCCCCCATGAACGTCTACCTCGACGACGAGCCGCTGCAGGTCGAGCCCCCCACGCTGGCCCGCGCCATCGAGGTGGCGCGCAGCGCCGCCGACGCCCGCGGACGCGTGGTCATCGAGGTCAAGGGCGACGGACGCGCCGTCGCCGCCGATCTGCTCGACAATCCTCCCGACACCACCGCCGGCCTCCGCGAACTCCGCCTCATCTCCACCCCACCCGGGCCATTCGTCCGCGAGACCCTGCTCGAGGCGCGAACGGTCCTCGACGACGCCGTGCAGGCCCAGGAGGCCGCCGCCGACGCCATCCAGTCCGGCTCCCTCGAGCAGGCCCTCGAACCCCTGCACAAGGCCCTCCAGTGCTGGTCGCTCGTGCGCGACGTCGTCGAACAGTCCCAGGCCCTCCTCGGACAGACCGCCTCCTCCATCGCCTTCGACGCCCCCGACGGGCCGACCACCGGCGACGCGTCGATCACGCGCCTCAGCGCCGCCCTCGCCGACGTCCGCTCCGCCCTCGAACGCTCCGACTGGTCCGCCCTCTCCGACGCCCTCGCCTACGACCTCGGCGATCTGAGCCTCGTCTGGCGTTCCATGCTGGAGGCCCTCGGCGATCGGGCCGACGGTCGTTCCTGAGTTTCGACCGCCCCGCCGCGACCACCGGCGCAATGATCCACGGGGCGACGCCGCCCGGAGGAGGGCCGAAACGGGCCATGGGTCAGGGTGAGCACCAGCACGAGAGCCGCCAGCGCCTCGACGTGGCGCGCCGCGCCGCCGACGAAGGCGATTGGACCGGCGCCCGCGCCATCGCCCTCGAGGCCCTCCTGGACGCCCGGCAACGCCTCGACTTCGAGACCATGTCCGGGGCCCTCGACGTCTACGCCCACTCCGCCGAACGGCTCGTCGCCGCCGCCGAACAGGCCGCCACCGGCGCCACCATCATCGCCCGGGGCGCCGACGCCCCGGACCCCCTCGTCGAGGGCTGCTACCTCCTCACGCCCCCCATGATCGGGGCGGACGCGACAAACCTCCGCAACGCCGCCTGGGCCGGCGGGCTCGCCGTCCGCGCCCTCGCCCGTGAGCCCCTGACCCGCGCGGGCAAGTGGCCCGTCGTCGCCGGCGGCGACGTGATCGTCCGCACGCACGTGGACCCCCCCGTCCCCCTCGACCGCGTCGACGCCGCGATCACCAAGGACGCCTACGCCGGACCGGCGCCCCTCGCCTGGTTTCGCGCCGCCCTCGCCCGCCTGGGCGAGGTCGCCCTCGAGTCGGTCCGCCCCGAAGACCCCGCCGCCCACCGCGTCGATGACCTGCTGGAGATCCTCTCCGCCCTCCCCGACGAGGCGCGGGTCATCGAGGCCTTGCGGCACGCCTGCGCCGAGGCCAAAACGCAACGGGCGCCGACGCTCCCGCGCCGACGCCCGGTGGTTGATGATCCCTACTCGTTCTAAACGCTAGTGGAACGGGCAGTGCTGCGGGTGGTAGTACCGCCGCTCGTGGTAGTGGTAGACCACGCCCCCGCTGGGCGGGTGCTCGTACCCACGCGCGTACCCGTCGTCGTAGCCATCGTCGTACCCGCGGTCATACCCGCTCGTCCGACGCGCGTACGCCTCGCGACGCGACTCTTCCTCCCGCCGACGGTTCTGGTCGCCGATCACCGCGCCCCCCAACGCGCCCGTCGCCGCCCCGATCGCCGCGCCCGCGCCCGCGTTGCCCGTCACGGATCCGACCGCGAGCCCGGCCAGTGCGCCCCCGGCGCCCCCCAGGATCGCCCCTTCGCCCGCGTTGTCACACCCGACGCTGAGCATCGCCGCGCCCGCGAGCGCGCCCGCCAGTGCCAGTCGCCGGTGCTTGCTCTTCCGTGTCATCGATGCCTCCTTCCGACCCGCCTCCGGGCGGGGCGATGATCTTCGTACCCCGGGTCCTGACCGCCCGTTCGCGCCGGGTCCTGACAGGATTTCCAGTAAGCATATACTAACAAATCCCCCGGTTTGTTCCCGGGGTCGGCGAATTTTCTCTCGCTCATGCGATTGCCGCCGGGGCGTGGGGGGGCTCAGCCGCCCGCGGCCTGGGCCCGGTTCGCGCCCGCCCCGTACCGACGGAGCAGCTCCACGATCTGCGGCTGCCCGGGCTGAAGCTGCAGGGACCGGCGGAGGGCGATCACCGCCTCCCCCAGCGAATCCACGTCACGCTGCCCCGACCACAGGAACTCGTTGAGTTCGCACACCGCCACGCCGTTGAGCGCCGGGAAATGCGACGGGTCCATCTCGAGCGACTTCTCGAACGCCTCCAACGCCGCGTCGTACCGACGCAGCCGGAACAGGCCCGAGCCCATCCGCTCGTACGCGATCGCGCTCGGCTCGATGCGGATCAGCTGATCGAGCGTCGCCACCATCTCCGCGTACCGGCTCGCGTGCCCGAGCGAGTCGGCCAGGCTCAGCAGCAGCCGGGGCGAAAGCTCCATCAGCTCCGCCGCCTGCTGGAACTCGATCACCGCCTGCTCGTGCTGGTCGAGCGCCGCGTAGGTCGCGCCCAGGTTCACCCGCGCCTCGCCCGAGTCGGGCGTGACGGAGACCGCGCGCTGCGCGTACGCCAGCGCCTGCGCCGGCTCGCCCACCTGCAGGTACGCCGTCGCGATGTTCAGGTTGGTCTCGAAATCGCCCGGGCGGATCGCCAGCGCCCGCAGGTACGCCCGGATCGACTCGCCCAGCCGGTTCATCAGCTGCAGCACCAGCCCGTGCCCGAACTGGGCGTCGAAGTTCCGCGGCTCGAGCTGGGCCGCGCGGGCGAAGTTCTTCTCCGCCGCGGGCAGGTTGCCCTGGCGACGGTGGATGTCCCCGGCGCCGATGTACGCCACGGTCATCGCCGGGTTGACCGCGATCGCGCGCTCGAACTCACGCAGCGCCGCCTCGAGGTCCCCCTCGTTCAGACGCTGCTGCGCCGTCACCACCGCGTCGCTCGCCTCCGTCTGACGCTGCTGACGCGACTGGCTCTTCGTCACCCGGGCCGGATTGGCCGGGTCCTTGTGGGCGTTGCCCGAGGCGCGGCACCCGACGAGGGACGGCGCCAGCAGACCGGCGCCGAGCGCGATGGTCAGCGTCATGGGCAGCAGGCGGTTGGCTCGCGTCATTGTCATGGTTCCGTCTCTGGCGGGGTCCGAAAATCAGGCTCGATCCCCGAGACCAGCGGGCTCGGGGGGCGGGACTCTACCCCTTGTCGGCTCCGAGAACGGGCGGGGTGAGGATTTCAACGATTCCGAAGCCCTTTCGGTTCGCGCCGATCCGTCGGATCGGACAGGGCCGGAAACCAATCCCCCCCGCCCCCTCCTCTATCTTCCCACCAACGATCGCAGCCGGCGCAGGTTCTGCGCGTCATACGACCGCCCCCGCTCGTCCTCCCCCTTGGGCGTCTCCAGGATCATCGGGCGATCCGCAAGCTCCGGGCGGTTCACCACCGCCGCGAACCCCGTCTCCTTGAGCGCCTTCCGGGTCGGCTTGCCCGAGGGGCCCGGCGGGCGCCCGATCGTCCCCTGCCCGATGTGCTCGTGTCGGTCCTTCCTCGAATCGAACGGAACCTTCGAGTCATTCAGGTGCACCACGTGCAGGTTGGCCAGCCCGCACGTCTCGTCGAACAGGTCCAACGCCCCCTCGGCGCTCTCCCGGTCCGACATGTCATACCCCCCCGAATGGGCATGGCACGTATCGAGGCAGAACCCCACCCGCTCCGGGCTCGGCGCACGTTCCAGAATCATCTCCCGCAGCCGGGCCAACTCCTCGAACGTCCGCCCCAGGTTCGACCCCGAGCCCACCGTGTCCTCAAGGCAGAGCGTGACCCGCATCCCCGCCGTCCGCTTCAGCAGCGTCTTGTACGCCCGCGCGATGCGGGCCAGCCCCCGCGCCGGCGTGGAGGTCGTGTACGCCCCCGGATGGTGCACCAGGTACGGGATCGACAGCTCAGCGCACCGCTCGATCTCCACCGTCATCAGATCCACGCTCTTGGCCCACAGCTCGTCGTCCGGGCTCGCCAGGTTGATCAGGTAGCTCGCGTGCGAGACCGTCCGGTCCCCCCATCCCAGCCGATCCAACTCCGTCATCCAGTCGCGCACCGCGCCCGGATCCAGCGGACGGACCTTCCACTGCTGCTGGTTCTTCGTGAAAACCTGCACGGTGTCCAGACGCAACGACTCGGCGAGCGTCAACGCGTTCACCATGCCGCCCGCGATCGAGAGATGGGAGCCGAAGTAGGGCATGGGCCAGCGTAGGGACACCTCCCCGCCCCGTCCTTCTTGGGATCCACGACGCGCCCGCGTACGCTCTCCCGGAGGCGCCGTGTCCGACGAACATGCCATCCGGGTCAACTTCGGGTCGTGGGTCCCCCTCTTCCCCCTCGACAAGGTCGTGCTGCTCCCCCAGCAGGTCATGCCGCTGCACATCTTCGAGCCCCGCTACGTGCAGATGATCACCCGCGCGCTCGACGCCTCCGGCCAGATCGCCATGGGGGTCTTCGCCGGCGACCGCTGGAAACGCGAGTACCACGGCGCGCCCCCCGTCCGCCCCGCCGCCTGCCTCGGGCAGATCGTCCAGCACCAGCGCATGAGCGACGGCCGCTACAACATCCTCCTCCAGGGCGTCTGCCGCGCCCGCATCACCGGCGAACAGGGCGCCGACGACCAGACCCTCTACCGGCGCGTCGCCCTCGAGCCCATCGAGCAGCCCACCCTCCCCGGCGAAGGCCAACGCCTCGAACGCCTCCGCGACCAGATCGAGCGGTCCATCGCCCGAGGCCAGCTCAGCCGCGTCGCCGTCGCCGAGCAGGTCGTCGAGTACGTCCGCAACGAGGACATCCCCACCGAGGTCGTCCTCGAACTCGTCTCCTTCGCGATGGTCACCGAACCCGCCGCCCGCTACGCCCTCCTCGCCGAGGGGAGCGCCACCCGACGCGCCGCCCTGCTGCGCCGGAGCCTCGGGCGCCTCGAACGCCTCATCCGACAGGCCGACGCCCAACGCCCCGACCCCTGGCCCAAGGGCGTGAGCTGGAACTGAGTCGGGGGTCAGGTGGTCAGTGGTCAATGGTCAGGTGGTCAGTGGTTCAAAATAGAATCCTGACCTCACCACCTCACCACCTCACCACCTCACCACCTCACCACCTCACCACCTCACCAC
>JBITAG010000124.1:0-6965 GCA_044439985.1 Phycisphaerales bacterium JB059
GGCAAGGGGGAACTGAAGCTGAACGCCGGCAAGCCGGTGGCGCAGCCGGGACCGCACCAGATTCTGGGAAAAGTGGAGGCGGTCGGGTTGATCAGCTCGAGCCGGTCGATCTCGTCCCCGAACAGCTCGATCCGGACCGCGAACTTCTCGTACGCCGGCCAGACCTCGATCGCGTCCCCCCGGGCCCGGTAGGTTCCCCGCTTGAAGTCGATGTCCGACCGCTTGTACTGCATCGCGTTGAGGGCGAGGAAGAAGTCCCGGCGCCCGATCTCGGACCCGCGGGTGATGGTCAGGACCTTGTTCGAGTACGCCGACGGGGAGCCGAGGCCGAAGATGCAGGAGACGGAGGCCACGACCACGCAGTCCCGACGGCTGAGCAGGTTGCTCGTCGCCGCCAGGCGGAGCTGGTCCAGGTCGTCGTTCCGGCTCGAGTCCTTCTCGATGAAGATGTCCCGCCCCGGGATGTACGCCTCGGGCTGGTAGTAGTCGTAGTAGCTGACGAAGTAGTTCACCGAGTTGTGGGGGAAGAACCCTCGCAGCTCCTCAAAGAGCTGGGCGGCCAGGGTCTTGTTGTGGCTCAGGATGAGCGTGGGCTTCTGGATCCGCTCGATCACGTTCGCCATCGTGAACGTCTTGCCCGTGCCCGTGGCCCCCAGCAGGCAGAGGTGCCGGTCCCCGCGCGCGATGGATGTTGTCAGCGCCTCGATCGCCTGCGGCTGATCCCCGGTGGGGCGAAAGGGGCTTTCGACTTTGAACGGGCGATGGGAGCTGGACATGGAGAGAACTCTAGGTGGCCTTGCCCGGCCACTGCGTGTCGCACAGACCACGTGTCGCAACGTTTTTTCAGCCTCAATCGCGGAACAGGGCAAGCTATGGGGCGTATGAGAAGCGACTGATGATTGCATTCCATGACTGAAAGGTGAACACGAGCCGCGAGCGACCATGCCAGCACTGATCCTTCTGATTTGATTCAGGAACCTCGCGGATCACGTTCACCCACACATCTTGAGACGACTCGTTTGCCGGGTAGGGCCCGCGCTGCGCTTGCTCTGTGTTCTCGATGAGCGCCAGTTCGCGTCCGTGGGTAGGTACGTCTGTGTGTCGGTGACCAGGTGGGAACGCGGCGATCGCTGCGCCACCGCAGATTCGCGAGGAGGACATGCGTTTGAGCCAGCATGATTGTGGCGTGCTCGCCCGGGCCCTGGGGGCTCTGGAGGAGGGGCTCCCAGGCGCCTTTGACGATGCGCTCTGGATCGGCTTCGGCGACCGCTGGTGGTCCGTGCGGGCTCAACTCAACAAACAAGGTTTCATTCGTCTGCGGGGCCCGGGCGACGGCGTGCCGGAACCGACGGACCAGGGACGACGCCTCGCACGCCGACTCGCGGGGCAGAAGGTCTCACCCGTCGCACAGACCCAGGGCTGACCTCCGGTGGAGGAGGCCAACCCTTCCGTCACGACGAAACGTCTTGCCTGACTCGTCAAGACCATTCAAACGGGTACCGCTCGGAGCCCGTCGCTGTTCCCCCCGGTGCGGCGGCGGGCTCCTCCTTTTTTCTTCCGCGCCCCAGCCCTGTTCTCCGTTCACCCCGAACCACCCCCCCGGATCGGGCGGATAGGCTGGCCCGATCCCCCCCCCGGAGAGCCGCCCCATGCACGTGCCGTCCTTCGCGGCGATCACCCTCGCCTCCCTCGTCGGTACCGCGATCGCTCAGCACGCCCGACCCGGGCAGCCGACCCGCACCGACCGCGTCCACCATTGCCAGCCCGACGCCGACGGGCGCCTCCGGGGCGGGTTCCTGATGATGGACGTCCCGATCGACGGCGCCGAGCCCATTGCCCGGGGCTCGGCCCCGGTCGAGACCATCCTCGACAACGGACCCCCCGAGAACCGCATCGACCTCACCTTCGTCGGGGACGGGTACACCGCCTCGCAGATGGACCTCTACCGGGCGCACGTGGAGGGTCAGTACCAAGATCTGTTCTCCTACGAGCCCTTCGCGACCTATCTGCCTTACTTCAATGTCCACCGCGTGGACGTCGTCTCCCCGGAGTCCGGCGTGGACAACGATCCCGTGGAGGGGATCGATCGCGATACCGCCCTCGGCATGGGCTTCTGGTGCTCCGGCATCGAGCGTCTGCTGTGCGTGGACGTCGGTCGCGCGCGTGCCGAGGCCAACGCCGCCCCCGGACGCGATCAGGTCATCGCCGTCGCCAACTCCACGAAGTACGGCGGCGCCGGGTACACCTCGAGCGACCTCGCCACCACCTCCGGGGGGAACGCCGCCGCCTCCCAGGTCTACATCCACGAACTCGGGCACTCGCTCGGCGATCTCGCCGACGAGTACACCTACGGCGGACCCACGACGTACACGGGCCCGGAGTTCCCCGACCGCAACGCCTCGATCCACAACGCCGCGGAACAGCAGGCCCTGCAGACCAAGTGGAGCCCCTGGCTCGGCGCCACGCTCCCCGGGTTCGACGGTCCCGTCTCGGCGTACGAGGGGTGCCACTACTCCGTGAGCGGCGCCTACCGACCCAGCAGCAACTCGATGATGCGGAGCCTCGGACGCCCCTTCAACCTGCCCTCCGCCGAGTCGCTCATCATCGAGTTCTACAGGATCGTTTCGCCCATCGACAGCGCCTCGCCCACGGGGATGCTCTACACCGGGCACGACGCCGAGATCAGCGTGGTTCCGATGAGCCCGGTCGGTCACGCCCTTGATGTGCGCTGGTCCATCGACGGGGAGCTTCTCGCGGGATCGACCGGGCACACCCTGCGTCTGTGCGAGCTGCAGCTCCAGCCGGGGACCTACCTCGTGGAGGCGGAGGTGATCGACAACACCGCGTGGGTGCGCGACGAGGACGCACGCCACGCCTTCATGCGAGACTCTCGCGTCTATCTTGTCTCGATCGCGACGCCCCCCGGGGACCGCACGGGGGACGGGGTCCTGGATTTCAGTGACGTGCTCGACTTCCTCGAGGATTTCGCCAGCGCTGACGGCAGCGCTGACCTCGCGCCGCCCGTGGGCGTGCTCGACTTCTCGGATGTGCTCGAGTTCCTGGCGCGGTTCGGGTCGCCCTGCGGCTGAGGGTCAGCGTGCGAGTTGCAGGGCGGAGTCCAGCGCCCGCTGAACTTCCTCGTCCGAGTACACGCTCTCGGCGCCCCAGACCCGGTTCTCCAGGTGCTGCGTCAGCAGGCGGGCGGCCTGCCCCGGCTCCCCCATCCGCTTATAAAGCAACGCCTGCCGATATCGGCAGTCATTGACGAGCCCCCGGGCCCAGGGCAGCCCGCGCGCGCACGTCTGCTGCGCCAGCTCGGTCGGCTCCTGACGGACGATCAGGTTGTACGCCTCGATCGCCTCCTCGTGTCGCCCCAGCCCTTCGAGGATCGCCGCCCGGTCGCAGAGGAGCAGCGGGCACCCGGGCGCGAGGGCGAGGCCGGAGATGTTCCATTCGAGGGCGTCGGCGAGCTTTCCCTGCTCGTAGAAGGTCATCGCCAGGCGCATGTGCACGCGGTGGTCCCGCGACCCGCTCTTGATCTCGCGGAGGTACAGGCGGCGGGCCGAGTCGTAACGACCCTCAAAGAACGCCTTCTCCGCCTTGGCCAGCCGGTTTCCCGTCATCGCGCCCCTCCCACAGACTTCCCAGCTTGACACTCTCCAATTCGAGTTGACTCTGGGCAAATACATGTTACCTTTGGGTCACATATAGCCCGATATCGGGCAGGAGGGGCCATGGGACCGGTGATTCAGATGGAAGTGCGGATCGCGAAGTCGCCCGAGCGGGTCTGGGCGGGACTGACCACGGGCGTGGGCTCGTGGTGGCGTGGTCAGAAGGGGGAGGATCTGGGCATGGTGCTCGAGCCACGTCCCGGCGGGCGGCTCTACCGGGATCTGGGGCAGGACACGGGGCACTTCTGGGGGGTGGTCCAGGTGATCAAGCCCCCGAGTCTGCTGGAGATCACCGGACCGCTCTTCTTCTCTGCGGCGGTGCTCTCGCACCTCTCGTTCCGGATCCGGGAGGAGGGGGGCGGGTCGGTGGTGAGGCTCACGCAGAGCGTGAACGGGGAGGTGGGGGAGGACTTCATCACGCACGCCGAGGGCGGGTGGCGTCAGGTCATGGAGAAAGGACTCAAGGCGTATGTCGAGCAGCACTGAGCGATTGATGGATTCGGGACTTGCGAGCGGGTTGGCCGCGTTGGAGATGACGCGTCGCATGACTATGCAACTGATCGAGGGGATCGAGCCGGACCGGTTCCTCACCCGGGGGTGTGACGGGGGGAATCACACGGCGTACATCCTCGGGCACATCGCCTGGACGGACGACCAGCTTCTTTCGTCGCTCGGCGATCGACCTTCTGCGCTGCCGGAGGGGTGGGCGGAGCGATTCGGCATGAACGTGGACGTGTCGGACGACGCGGCGCACTACCCCGACAAGGACGCGCTCGTGCAGACCCTGATCGAGCGGCGTTCCGCGATGGTGGGCTGGCTCGGTTCGTTGAGCCCGGCGGCGTTGTCGGCGCCGATCGAGGGAGAGATGTCGGCGTTCGTCGCCAACCGAGGGGCGTTGGTGGGGCTGCTGACGTTCCACGAGAGCTTCCACGCGGGACAGGTGAGCGTCTGCCGGCGGGCCATCGGTCTCCCGCGTCTGTTCTAAACTCGGAGGGTCATGGACGACGACATCGACGAGATCTGGCGAGCGCTCGCGGACCCGACGCGCCGGTTGAGTCTGGACCGGCTCGCCCGCGGTCCGGAGACCACGGGGGGGCTGGCCGAGGCGGCGCCGCACATCTCCAGGTTCGCGGTGATGAAGCACCTGGGCGTGCTGGAGACGGCGGGTCTGGTGACGGTTCGGCGCGAGGGGCGTCGGCGTTGGAACCATCTCAACGCGGTTCCGCTGCGCCGGGTGTACGAGCACTGGGTGGGGACGTTCGCGGATCAGTGGGCCGGGTCGCTCCTTCGCCTGCAGGAGCACGTGGAAGCGGAGGGCGGAGCGATGGGAGCATCAGCCGAGAGCGTGCGCACCACGCGGGTGGAGTCAGAGATCGTGATCCACGCGGATCGGGAACGGGTCTTTGAGGCGGTGTTGCGGGAGACGGCGGCCTGGTTCTGGCCGGGGAAACCGGATGAGCGTCACGCCCCCTCGGTGATCGAGCCGTGGGTCGGGGGGCGGTTCTGGCGGGACGAATCGGCGGAGCGCGGGGAGGGGGCGGGGGAGCTGTACGCGACGGTGGCGACGATCCGTCCGCCGGAGATGGTGCGCCTCGTGGGGGACTTTGCCTCGTCGCACGCGTACGCGGGGACGGTGACGATCCGGCTTCGGGAGACGGATGGGGGAACACGTGTGGAGGTGACGCACGTCTGCTCGGGGGACGTGCCGGAGGAGAAGGTGCGCGAGTTTGAGGAGGGGTGGCGGGACGAGCTGGGGAACCTGAAGCGGTACGTCGAGACGGGTCGGGCGACGTAGCGTTTGGGCCCGGTCAGCCGGAGATGGAGGCGAGCAGCTCGAGGGGGCGGCGCCGGTTGAGGCGCAAAATGGCCGGGGTGGCGGCGGCGAGGGTGATGAGCAGGACGACGCCCCAGCCGATGGCGAGGGCGGCGAACGGGGGGCGGGGCGTGAACTCGATGCCGAGCAGCATCGCGTAGAGGCGCATCGCAGCGAGGGAGCCCTGGAGCCCCATGAGGGAGCCGAGGATCGCGGCGCCGAGGGCGATGATGACGGCCTCGCCGGCGATGAGGCGAACGAGCAGGGCGCGCCCGGCGCCGACGGAGCGGAGGACGCCGAACTCGAAGCGTCGGGCCTCGATGCCCGCGATGATGAGGTTGGCGACGCCGAGGCAGGCGACGAGCATGGCGCCGATGGCGACGCTGGAAAAGACCAGGAGCATGCCGTGGACGAAGACGCGGAGCTGGTCCTTGATCATGCGCCCGGACCCGACATCGAGGACGCCAAGGCCGAAGACCGCCTCGCGCAGACGCTGAACGGCCTCGGCGTCGTCGATGTCCTCGGTCAGATCGACCTGGATGAGCTGGACCGCGTCGGCGTTGAAGAGGCGTTTGGCGTCTCCGCGTGAGCCGAAGACGGCGTGGATGGCCTGGTTGGTGAAGTCCTCGCCGATGTTGAAGAACTTGCTGGCCAGCTCGAGACCGGGGCTGGTGACGACGCCGACGATTTCGAGGGTGTGCTCCTCGCCCTCGTGGGTAAAGGTGAAGTCATCCCCGGCGCCGAGGCCCTTGGCGATCTGGAACTCACGGGCGACGATGACGGCGCCCCCCTCGTTGAGGCGTCGGCGTGCGGTCTCGGCGTCACCGTCCACGAAGGTGATCTCGGCCATGTCGAAGAAGGAGTCGGGCTCGAAGGCGAAGAACCAGCTGGTGTAGCGTTGGAGGGCCTGCACGCCGAAGGCGTCCACCTCGATGATGTGCTGCGAGATCACGCTGGTGCGTTCGACGAACTCGAGTGACTCGATGGTGTCGCGGGCCTCGGGGGGGAGGGCGAGCCCGGAGACGAAGGCGTCGGGGAACTCGACCTTGGTGAGCCAGTCGCGGAGGAAGGCGCCCCCGACGGACCAGATCTCGACCATCATGGCGAGGCCGACCATCATCGCGCCGGAGGTGAACCCGTGGCGGTAGGGGGTCTGCCGGATGGTGGGCCCGAGGAGTGAGGGGGGGAGGCGGTGGAGGCGGGTGAGCGCGGGGCCGAGGAGGCGGGCAAGGAGGAGGGCGAGGGGGACGCTGAGGAGGAAGTACCCGATGAACATCGCGGGCAGACCGAGGGTGGCGTAGGCCCAGAAGACGGTCTGGGCGTCGGTGGGGATGAGCACGATGGAGAGCTGGATGAGGACGCCGGCGGCGCCGGCGGCGGAGACGAGCATGAGCGTGCGTCGCCTGGGGGGCGCGGCGCGGCTGGCCAGGGCGCGGACGACCGACATCCGCGCGGCCTGCCAGGCGGGCCAGGCGGCGCCG
>JBITAG010000125.1:0-7193 GCA_044439985.1 Phycisphaerales bacterium JB059
TGTCCGCCTCGTGGCACGGATCGACCCGGAGCGCGTACTGGCGACTGTTCGCGACCACGACCATCCCACGCCTCGCCGGCCCCAGCTCGCGACCGTCCACCCAGACCCTCACCTGAGGGATCCGGGGCGAGAGCGTCTCAGCGAGCACGGGACGGAGGTACGCGCCATGTCCCGACGGGCGACGCCGGGAATCGCTCAGGCGGTTGATCACGCTCGCGTCCGGGCCGACCGAGCCCATGATGAGGAATCCGACCCCGTTGCACACCCCCTGGTCCACGAATCGCGTCGTCCCGCGTTCCAAAGCGCTGAGCACCCGCTCCGGCGAGGGACTCATCGAGAACTCCCGGGCAAAGAGGTTCTCATTTCCGCTCGCGGCGTGATAGATCGGGACGCGAGCCTCCACCGCGCGTGGCGCGGCGTGGTGCACCGTCCCGTCCCCCCCCACGATCACCATCGCCCCAGATCCGGCGAGCCGCTCGGCGTCCGGATCCGGCGCCTCCCCCACGGTGATCCGATCCGTCGCGTGCCCCCTGGCCCGCAGCGCCTGGTCGATCGTCTCCGCGATCCGGGCCGCCCGCCCTCGACCGGATCTCGGGTTGACCAGCAGCGTCACACGCACGGGGCGAAGGGTACACCCGCCGGCGCGGACGCGCCCGGGCCCCTACCATGGCGGTTCATGCCCAGGATCCCGAAACTCAACGACGCCGAGGCCGAGCACGCGGCCGTCTCCGCCCAGAAGGTCGTCTCGGTCCACCAACGCCTCGCGGACTTTCTGCGCGTCGGCCTGACCCTCGCGCAGATCGACTCGTTCGTCGCCCAGACGCTCGACGATCTCGGGGCCAAGTCCTGCTTCAAGGGCTACCGCGCCGGGCGCCTGCCCCCCTTCCCCTCGCACGCCTGTCTCAGCGTGAACGACTGCGTCGTCCACGGGACCGCGGGGTACTACGAGCAGCCCCTGCAGCCGGGAGATCTGCTCAGCGTGGACGTTGGCGTCGCCTTTCGAGGCTGGATGGGTGACGCCGCGTGGACGTACTCCTTCGGCGAGCCGGGGGAGGACGCCAGGCGCCTGATGGACGCGGGCAAGGACTCCCTCCGCGAGGGGATCAAGCAGCTCCACCCCGACAACACGTACCTCGAATGGGCCAAGACCGTCCAGCGGATCGTCGAAGGTGAGCGCGGGCTGCACCTCATCCGCGGTCTGGGCGGGCACGGGTACGGACGCAAGCTCCACGCTCCCCCCTTCATCTCCAACATCGTGCCCCGCTCCCCGCTGGAATGGCCCGAAGCCAACAAGCGGTGCGAGCCGGGCACGCTCGTCGCCGTGGAGCCCATGATCGCGCTGACCACCGGCGAGACCGAGCAGGCCCACGGGAAATGGCCGATCTTCTCGGCGGACGGCTCCCTCTCGGTGCACTACGAGCACGACGTGCTCATCACCGAGAGCGGCCCCCGTGTGCTCACCGCGGGACTCGAGCAGATCCAGGATGTGATCGAGCGGTAGGAGACCCCATGAACCGGATCGACGAGATCTTCACCGCCGCTCGGGAGGAGGGACGAAAGCTGCTCATGCCCTTCGTGTGCGCCGGCTCACCCGCGCCCGGGATGCTCGGCCCGCTGCTCCGAGCTACGCAGGACGGGGGGGCGGGGATCGTCGAGGTGGGCTTTCCCTTCTCCGACCCGATCGCCGACGGCCCCGCCATCGCCTCCGCGATGCACACGGCCCTCGGGCAGGGGTGCACCCCGGAGCGCATCCTCGACGAGGTCGCACGGACGCGCGGCGATCTCTCCATCGGCGTCGTCGCGATGGTCTCGGTGAGCATTGTCGAGGCGATGGGCGGCGCCCGCGCCTTCTGCGAACGCACCCTCGAGTCAGGGTTTGACGGTCTCATTGTCCCCGACTGCCCGCTCGAGGAGTCCGACGCGCTCATCGACGCCACACGCCGGACCGGGCAGAGCCTCAGCCTGCTCATCTCCCCCACCACCCCGCCCGAGCGGGCGGCCCAGATCGCGGACGCCTGCTCCGGGTTTGTCTACATGCTCGCGCGCAGCGGGATCACGGGCGCCCGGGACGACGCTCCGGAGATCGGCCCGCGCGTCGCCGAGCTGCGGACCGGGTCGGATCTGCCCATCGCGTGCGGATTCGGCATCGCCACACCCGAGCATGTCCGCACCGTGGTGGAGCACGCGGACGCCGCGATCGTGGGCAGCGCCCTCGTCAGCCGGCTGCGCGACGCGCACGAGCGCGGCGCCGACGCGATCGAGGTGGGGCGCGCCTTCGTCCGCGAACTCGGCGCCGGCCTCACCTGACCTCCCACGCAGGGCGCAAAAGGAAAGGGCCCGGGCGAACGCCCGAGCCCCTTTTGATGAAGAACCGCAGAGAGCGTATCAGCTCCGACGCCGACGTGCAGCGGCCAGGCCACCCAGGCCCAACAGCGCGGCGGTGCTCGGCGCGGGGACCAGGGTGTAGCTCAGGAACTCGCCCGCGACGGACTGGACACCCCAGTCGTCGGTGGAGAAGTCAGCCCGGGAGAGATGGTCCACCCCCGGGTCGGCGCCGCCGCCCGTGGAGAACACGTCGAACTCGAGCGTGTCACCGATGCTCAGCCCGAGGGCCGCGAAGTCGATCGCGATGCTCTGGACGCCCATGGCGTGCCCGGCGTCGCTGGCGGTGATCAGCCCGCCGCCGAGGTAGGTCGCGTCGGTGAGGTTCCAGTTGGCGCCGTCAAAGGCGCGAAGCTCGCCGCCCGCGCCGGACCCGCCGTCATCGGCCCAGGAGCCGACGAAGTGGGTGATGCCACGACCCCAGTCGACGTTCCGGTTCCAGGAGCCGGGATCGGTAGAGTTGTCACCCGCGTTGGCGCCGGTGTCCATGCCGATGATGTACTTGCCCCAGTTGGTCGCGTCGATATCCGCGTTGAGCGTGATGTCGAAGTACAGGAACTGGTTGTCGTTGGTGACCTCGACCTGGACGATGTCCAGGTGGTCGAAGCCCTGGCTCTGGAAGAAGTCGTGCAGATCGCCACCGGTCAGGTGGTTGCCGGTGTTGTCGGCGTACACATCGGCGCCAGCGAGGGAAGCCCCGGCCGCGACGACGATCCCTGCGAGAATGGCTCGCTTCATCTCTCTCTCCTCTAACAACTTGTGCGAATCACCCCCCGCGGGGGGAGGCGGGCTCTCGTTCCGATGGGATAGCCTAGCGAAAACGTTTGCAGATCGGAAGGGGGTGAAGGCGTTCTGCCCCCGGAATTGCCCCCCTGACCCCTGTCAAAATGGGCTATTGGGCCGGGTACAGGAACCGCAGCGCCTCGGGCAGGCGCTCTCGCCAGGCCTCCTCGGTGTGGTTCGCCCCGGGGGTCACGACGAGGCAAACGGCCTCCTCGTCGAGCCCAGAGGCCGTCATGCGGTCCCGCAGGACCTCATTCCAGCGCACGTACGCCGCGTTCCGTTCCGCGTTGTCCGCCCCGCCCCCGAACTCCTGCTCCCCCACCCCGATGAAGACCCGGTCGGGCCAGTTCTCGGTCGCGTCGAAGTACGCCGCGGACGCGGCCCCGTCCCCGACCGGGGGAAAGCTCTCGAGCAGGGCGGCGGCGAACTTCTCCGGGTACCGGGTCGCCATGTGCAGGGCGATCACGCTCCCGTAGGACGCCCCGCCGACCCCCGTGTCCTCGCGACGGGATGAGACGCGGAAAGCTCGCTCGACTCGGGGCACGACCTGGCCCATGAACCACCGCCCGAACGCCTCGCCATGCGGCTGGGCGCCGCGCCCGTCGTCGAAGGGGAGGTACTCCTGCGACCGGGCCGCGCCGGCGTGCGGCACGCCGACAATGACAAGCTCCCGGATGGCGCCCTCGGCGATGAGACGCGTTGCTGTTTCGTCGGCGCCCCAGTCCCCCCAGCTCGTCGCCTCCTCCTCAAACAGGTTCTGCCCGTCGAAGAGGTAGAGCACGGGATAGGTTCTTTCCGGGTGGTCGTCGTAACTCGGCGGGAGCCAGACGAGCAGATCGCGCATCGAACCGGCGGCGTCGCCCGCGCCCCCGGAAACCTGAAGCCGGCGGACCGTCCCCGTGACGTCCAGATCCCGGTACTGCGTGGACTGTCGCGCGCTGGCGACGTCCGCGGGAGAGCGGAACTTGGGCACGCGGAACTCGAAGACGGGCTTCTCGCCGGGCGCCAGCTCCGCGGGGTCCACTTTGGGCAGCGTCCGGTTGTCGATGTCGTTCCCGTCCGGGTCGGTCTCGACGTAGTCCCAGGAACCAAGGGTGAATTTGAACTGCAGGGTTCCCGACCGGTCGGGACGCTCATCGAAAACGTACTGCCATCGTCCATCGGAGCGCGGCGTCAGCTCGTACTCGGGCTTGGCCGGATCCCAACCGCCGTAGTTGGACGCGAGAAACATCGGGCGGTCCTTGGTCGCCATGCGGGCGACGTCATCGACGACGATGACGAATCCCTGCTCGAGCGACTCGGGGTGAACCGGCTGGGCCAGGGCGCCCGCGGGGAACAGGGCCGGCAGGAGGCCCGCGCAGAGGAGTGTGGCAAATCGTTTCATGGCGGGAGTCTAGCGAACCGCGTCTCCGGCGCCGGGCAAAAACAACGCCGCCCGCGCAGCAAGGCGCGGGCGGCGAATGGTTGCGTGTGCCGAGAGGCTTACGGGCAGCCGGCCCCGAAGGCCCCGAGGAAGGCGATCACGTCGGAGAAGTCGTACGTCCCGAAGGGCGCCGCCAGGTCCGCCGCCGGGTCCATCGAGCCGAACGCCGTCAGGAACGCCAGGACGTCGGAGAAGTCGAGCACGTCATACGGCTCGGCCAGGTCCGCGTCGTTGCAGCCGCCCGGGACCGCCGAGAGGTTGACGTACTGCGTCCCGTCAATGGCGCTGAAGTCCACCAGGGAGACCTCGCCCAGGTTGTCCACCGCGGGCAGACCGCCGATGACCTGGTTGGAGAGGAAATCGAACCCGCTGCTGGCCACCCAGCCGGCGAGGAGGATGTCCTGGCTCCCGTCCCAGCCAAGCTCGGCCAGGTCCACGGAGAACTCGATGCCCGTGTTGACGTTGGGGGCGTCGGCCACGCTCGGCATCGGCGCGTCGAACGCCGTCACGCCACCCACGTTCGAGTTGTCGATGTTGACCTCGAGCAGGCCAGCCGGCGGGAGCGAGCCCGAGGGGAGGTTGCCCATGAGGATGTCGAGCCCGACATCGACCGACGCCGCGGGGGCGTAGTTCGAGTAGAGGTTCGCCAGGAACCCGTCCTGCTCGTCGAACTGCGGGCCGGAGAAGTCCATGAGCTGGACCGGGTCCATCACGGGCGCCCCGGTCCCGTCGGTCACAAACCCGCCGAAGTACGAGCCGTAGTCCGCGGTGAGCAGGAAGAACGGATCGAGCAGCACGCCGTCCGTGCGGATCACCGCGGCGTCGACGAAGTTCTGCAGGTTGCCCGTGCCGCCGTCCACGCCCATGTTCACGTTGATCCAGTAGTTGGCGGTGAACGGGGGGTCGAAGACGAGGTCCGCCATCCGGTTCAGGCCGTTGAAGCTGATATCGATGTTGTCGTTGCGGAGCGTGCCCTGGCCGCCGGGCGCACAGTCGATGAAGAAGTTGATCTTGTTGAAGTTCGCCTCGGCGTTGGCGCCGACGAAGACGTACAGACGCCCCATCACGCCCTCGGAGCTGTCGATGTACGCGCGGACGTTGTTGATCTCGGAGCCGTAACCCCAGTCCGCGTCCGGCGCCATCGGCGACGCCAGCGAGGCCGTCCCGATCACGCCCGCGATGTTCGAGTTATCCACGCCCATCGCGTACCCGCCGGAGAGGGCGCCCGCGTTCGAGGCGCCGTACCCCGCCAGCGAGCCCTGGTCGTCGATGCTCCCGCCGATCGGACCGGCGTGCAGACGAGGAACATTCGGCGTGGTGCCGTCGTCCCCGTCATCGTTCCACGCGTCCGCCGAGACGAGGAAGTCCGCCCCGAAGCCCGCGTCGAACGCAAGGCCGGACTGGCCATCGATGATGAACCCGCCCGCGCCCGAGCCGGAGCCCAGCACCGTCGAGCCGGTACCGGCGCTCGCGTCCGCGTCGATGTACAGGTCGAGCCCGTTCCCGTTCGCCTCGAGGTTGCCCGCGATGAACAGGTACAGGTTCGTGCCGTCCGTCGCCGCGTAGACCGCGTCGATCTCCGACCCCCCACCACCGATCTCCGTGCCGTCGGTCGAGTCGCCGAAGCCCGTGAAGTTGGTCTGGAGGAACTGCGCCGCGCCGTAGTTGGCGTCGAGCTGACCATCGACGACGATGGCGCCCGCGTTGGCGGTGATGCTCGTGTGCTGCGTGCCGCCCAACGCCGTGAAGTCCGGCGCGCCCCCGAGGTTGTTCGTGTCGATCGGCAGATCGCCCGCGTGGACGAGCTGGTTGGACATGAACGTGCGATCGCCGGAGTTGACCCAGCCGGCGAGCTGGAAGGTGGAGGTCCCGCCGGAGGACTCGAGCGCCCCGCCGATCGCGGTCAGCGGGATGCAGATCTCCACACCCGTCATCACGTCGCCGGGAGGATCGCCGAAGTCGCCTCCGGTGAACTCGCCCGCCTCGCTGTCCCCGAACGCGGTCGGCTGGTTCTGCGACCAGAGCACGTCGCTGTAGAACGCGCCCTCGGTTCCGGGGTCGTACACGCCGTCGACAACGGGCTGGGCCAGAGCCGACCCGGCCAGGGCGGCGAGGCTCGCCGCGGAGACAACAGTCTTTCGCATCTTGAATCTCCCTCTGCGTCTTCAACACCCCGTGAAACAAACGTTTTCACGAAGCGACCGGTTTCCAGGCGCGAACGCGCCCATTTCCTCTTGTTCCGGGCCGGTTTTGGCCCAACGCGCCAGCCTAGCGTCGTCGTCCCCGATGCACCAGAGACACACCCGCAGGAGGTCCAGATTTCACGTTTGAGGTCCGATCTGACCCCCCTCGCTCCGCGTGTTCGCCACCTGCTCGGGTCTGGATTGGAAACGGTTTCATGCCTCCCCCCACCCTCCCGTTGACGTCCCCGCAACGTTCTGATTATGTTGTGCCCTTGGCTTGAACGCACCGGGTCCGCCGATCCGAGCGTTCCGCCCGAGGACACCCCCCCGCAGGATCTGGGCCGGCCGCCCGCGCCGGCGCGCGGGCGCAGGCAGCGCGGGGCGGGGGGGGGGGGGCAGCGGCGCCCGGGGCTGGGGGCGCC
>JBITAG010000126.1:0-3921 GCA_044439985.1 Phycisphaerales bacterium JB059
CCGAGCATGAAGAACGTCGCCTTCGCGTCGTGTTTGTCGCAGATGGAGAGGATGTGGTCGGTGTAGCGCTCGACGAGCGTGGATCTGGCGTGCAGCTCCGGCCACTTGGCGGGGTCCTCGACCGCGGCGTCCTCGACGATGTGAAACCAGTCCTCGATGTCGAAGGAGAGGGCGTGGGTGAGGGGGTGAGGTGGTGCTTGGTGAGGTGGTGAGTGGTCAGATGGAGGGGTGGGGGGTGTCATGGGCGATCCTCGAGTGAGCGGATCAGACCTCGAATCATGCGCCCCAACCGATCGGAAAGCCTGAGGGCGCTGTCGGTCTGTTCAGCGTTGAGCATCTCGAGCCGGACCGCCACCAGAAGATGAGTCTCCGCCTCTTTGAGGCTCCCCTGCGCCATCCGCAGAAACCGCACGAAATCCCGCGTCGATTGGCGACCGTAGCCCTCCGCGACGTTCGCGGGGACAGAAACCGCGGCGCGTCGAACCTGAGCGACAAGCCCGAACCGCTCCTCCGAGGGAAGCTCCGCGCTGATCCGGTAGATCTGAGCCACCAGGTCCATGCCGACCTGCCAGACCTCAAGGTCTTGATAGGACTGCACGCGCTGTTGCTGCTCGGTGCTCATCTGCATCCCACGACTGACCATCTCACCACCTGACCATCTCACCCTCAGAAGAACCTATGCCCCGCGGCCTTGAACCGCTTGACGTCGTCCCTGGTCGGCATCGAGAAGTGCGACTGCTCTTCCTCGGGATTGGGGATCGTCTCGACGGGCTGGCCGCGGAGGGCGGCGGCCTCGACCTTCTTCACGCACTCGATGATCGCCTCGGCGGCCAGGTCCTTGGACCGCGCCATGATGTCCTCGAGGGTGTCGTGCTTGTGGATCTTGTACGTCTTCTGCACGACGATCGGCCCGTTGTCGAGCTTCGCATCGACAAAGTGGACGCTCACGCCCCCGAGCGGCTCGTCGTTGGCGAGCGTCCAGAAGCTGGGCATCAGGCCCCGGTACTTGGGCAGGATGGCGCCGTGACAGTTGACGATGCCCAGGGGCGTCTGCTCCCGGAGCTTCTTGCGGTAGAGCTGCGTCCCCGAGATGGAGACGATGAAGTCCACGCCGTTGTCCGCCAGCATCTGGCGGAACTCGTCAGAGTTGACGTCGGGCATGTCGTGGAGGGGGACACCGTACTTCTTGGCGACGCTGGCAACGGTGTAGCACTTTTTGGTCGAGCCGAGGACGTCGTTGACGAGCTTGCCCTTGAGCTTGCGCCAGATGAAGTGGCGCAGCTTCCACTGGAAGTACCACGGCCCGTACATCCTGAGCAGGTCCATCGCGGTCTGGAAGACCGTCCGCTTGCCCTGAGCGACGGACTGGACGTTGATGCCGGCGGTGGTGTCCGCGAACTCGCGCAGGTACTTGTCGAGCACCTTGGGGAGGAAGAAGGGCTCGTTCTGGATGAAGACGTACTTGGTGACCGTCTCCTTCTTCCAGCCCGGCAGGCCCGGCTGAGGTTTCTCGCTCGGCTTGGGCTCGGGCTGGCTCGTCTCGCTCGCCTGGGGCTCGGGCATGGTGGTGGTCTCGGTCATCGGGCGTCCTCTCAGGCGGCGTGCTCGTGCGCGGGCGCGGGGGTTGAACGGGTCGGCGCCTCGGGCGTGTCGGGAAGGCCCCGCTCGATCACGTCGCAGACGCGCGCGATCGACGTGGAAGAGTGCAGGTCGCCGTCCACGGCGGACTTGGCTCTGGCGCCCATCTCGCGCCGGCGGGGCTCACCCGCCTCGATCGCGCTCTCGATCGCCCGCACGCAGGCCTCGGTGTCCCCGTGCGCCACGTGCCAGCCGATGTCGTGCGCCTCGATCAGATCCGAGGCGTGGCAGGGGTCGGGGGCGACGAGCAGGATCGGGCGGGCCACGGCCATGGCGCCGTAGACCTTGCAGGGGTGCACCACCCCGACCACGTCCGGCCCGACCGTGACCACGTGCAGATCCGCGGCGGAGAGCGAGTACTTGATCGACTCGAGGGGTTGGTACGGCAGGTCGATGATGTTGCCCGGGTTGTGCTCGGCGATCGTCCGGCGCACGTCCTCCTTGCCCACTCCGCCCCCGATGAAGGCGAAGACGACGTCTGCCCGGTCCTTCATGCGGACCGCGGCCTCGAGGACGGTGGTGACCGGGGTGGAGAACCCGTGGTTGCCCGAGTACATCACGACGAACTTCCCCTGGAGGGCGTGCTCGTCCCGGAAGGGGTTTTTCGCGTGCTCGATCGACTCGAGCACGTCGTCGTGCGCCCAGGGGGGGATGACCGAGAGCTTCCCGCTCACATCGCGCATCCGGTTGATCCGCTCGCCCATGAACCGGTCCAGGACGATGACGTCCTTGGCCCGCTTGAGCACGGCCCGCTGGAAGAGACGCATCACCCGGCAGGGGAGCGCGTCTGACTTCATCTTGCCCAGCTCGATCACCTGGTCGGGGTTTACGTCCATGACCCAGTAGGTGATCGGCACGCGCCGCAGGGCGCGAATGACCAGGGCGCCGGCGGCGCACATCGGGGGGGAGGTGCTGACGAAGAGCGATCCGAGGTTGCGTGTGAAGAGCCCGTGCACGATCGCCTGGACCAGGAAGAGCATCTGGGCGAGGAGGCGGACCGGGATGGAGGCCTTCCCGAAGCTGGACAGGGGCAGGCGCCGGATCTCGACCCCGTCGCGGGTCTCCCGGGCGGGGTAGGTCTGGGTCGCATCGTCGTACCCCCGGGCGCTGGTGATGACCTTGACGGGGCGACCGCGTCTGACGAGGGCGGCGGCGACATCGTGGAAGTGCTGGCCGACCGCCGCGGCGTCCGGGGGGTAGACCTGGCTGATGATCAGGATGGTCCGGCGATCTCGGGGCATGGGGTCCTTCTGATGGGCGCCTCCCGCGCGCACGGATGATCCTTGGGGGCGGGACGGCCCCGGTCCCAGAATCGACCGGGGAGGGCGGGGTCTTGAGGGTGAGTACCCCGCCCGGCGCCTCCGGGTTCAGGGGGAGGCCGGGGGGAGGGTCCCGGCGGGCGGGGGGACGTCCGGGATCGGCGGGTGGAAGGGGAAGACCGCCGGGGCGATCAGCAGCGTGAGGATCAGCACCATGATCGTCAGGGGGAGCCCCAGGCGGATGTAGTCCGTGAATCGGTACCCCCCGGGGCCGTAGACCATCAGGTTCGTCACGAACCCGACCGGGGAGAGGAACGAGCAGGCGCTGGCGAGCATCAGGGTGATGACGAAGGGCTCGGGGCTGACGCCCATGTCGGCGGCGACGGCCATGGTGATAGGGAACATCAGGACCGCCGCGGCCTTGTTGGTGACCAGCTGGGCGAAGACGGTCGTGGAGATGAAGAGCCCGGCGAGGGCCGCGTGCGGCCCCAGGGGGCCGACGAGGGAGAAGATGCCGTGGGCGATCCACGCCGCGGTCCCCGTCTGGTCCATCGCGCGTCCCACGCCGATGGCGCTCGCGATGACGATGAGCACCTGCCAGTTGATGCTCGAGCGGGCGACCGTGCCGGTGCAGCATCGGGTGAGGACCATGGCGACCGCGGCCATGAGGCCGGCGCCGACGGGTTCGACGGCGTACCCGGGGATGGGAACGGTCAGGAGCACGACCAGGGCGCCCATGATGGCCATGGCAAGCCAGGCGCGCTCGTGTCGCACGTCGCGCGCGTTGTCGATGTTCGAGACCAGGTAGAAGTGGTCCGAGTTGCGGAACGCCGGGACGAACCCCGCGTGCGTCGAGAGCAGCAGCGTGTCCCCCGGGACCAGCACGATGTCGCCGATCTTCTTCTTGATGCGCACGCCCCCGCGGTGCACGGCGATGATCGCGGCGTTGTACTTCGTTCGGAACTGGCTCTCCCGGACCGTCCGGCGCACGAGCGGGGAGTTGTGGCTCACCACCGCCTCGACG
>JBITAG010000127.1:0-31493 GCA_044439985.1 Phycisphaerales bacterium JB059
CATCGCCCTGCTCATCGGGATCCTGCTCCCGGCCCTCGGCACGGCCAGACGCTCGGCCAGGCGGGGCGTCTGTCTCTCCAACCTCAAGCAGTTCGGGGTCGCCAGCGCCGGGTACGCCGCGGACTTCCGCGACAAGATCCCCGCCTACAGCTGGCAGCCCGGGCAGACGGTCAACCTCGCCGGGTACCAGAACCAGTTCGAGGCGCCGCGCACCCTTCCCGACGACCCGGTGGACGCCGCGGCGATTCAGAACACCGACATCCTCCGGCGGGCGACGGGTCGGCGCACCGGGGACCGCAAGATCCGCAACTTCCAGGCGAACTCCATCTTCGTCCACCGACGCTACACGCACTTCGTGATGCTTGACTACGCGGGCGAGCAGATGCCCACGCCGATCGCGGCCTGCCCGGAGGACCGGAACACGATCAGCTGGGCCGCGGACCCGATCGCCTTCGAGGACGACGGGGTCTACCCCACTTCGACCACGGACGACCAGTTCACGAGCGGGGGGCCCAACAACCCCGTGACCCAGCGATGGCCGTACTCCTCGACCTACCAGACCGTGCCGGCGTCATGGTCCTCGGACCAGCGTCGGGGGGACAAGGACACCGTGGCGCCCGCCCCGGACACCTCCAACCTGTTCACCCGGGGAGATCTCCCCCTCGGACGGCGGGGGTTCAACGAGGTCTCCTTCCCCGCGCAGAAGGTGCACATGTTCGAGTTCCACGACCGCCACTCATCCAAGGACGGGCTCTACTACGCCTACGAGCAGGCGAAGGCCTCGCAGCTCTTCTGTGACTCGTCGGTGCGTCCGCTCGGGACCTCGGACGCCAACCTGGGGTTCAACCCCAACGCCCCCGAGAGCGTGGACACGGTCTGTCTGGAATACACCCCCCTGAGCACGGACCCGGACCCGGTGGGGGATCCGGATCGGAAACTCCCCGTCTGGTACCGGTTCACCCGCGGGGGGCTGCGCGGGGTGGACTACGGCGGATCGGACGTGAACACGGGCCAGCCAAGGGGTGAGCCGACGACCGCCTGCGACTGAGATCCGCCCGAGAGGGCGGGTTGGGCCTCTCCTCAGGCCTCCTCTGGGGCTTTGTCCGGCCTTTGGCCGGGCAAGGCCCGTTGATTGGGTTTTGCATGGTGACCGGGGACGTTTCTGCGCGCGCGCGGAACCCGGTTGCAATCTTCATCGAATGGACAGAGAATCTTGGAAGGGGTCGAGGTCCGCACTCGCGGTCCCTCCCTTCCGTGGAATCGTGGTTCGCAATACCGGTCCCGAGGCAGTATCGGGGTCCGGCGTGGTTTGAGGAGGTCCAAATGAAGCAACGCAAGGGATTCACGCTTATCGAGTTGCTGGTGGTCATCGCGATCATCGCGTTGCTCATCGGCATTCTTCTGCCCGCGCTCGGGTCAGCGCGACGGACCGCTCGACGCGGCGTCTGCCTCTCGAACATGAAGCAGTTCGGCATCGCCAGCGCGGGATACGCGTCCGACTTCCGGGACAAGATCCCCGCGTACAGCTGGGCGCCCGGCATGACAGTGAACCTGGCTGGTTACAACGGCCAAGACGAGGCGCCGTTCCTGATCCCGAACAGCGGGGCGGATGCAACGACCGCCGCCGCGGGTTTCCAGAACACCGACATCCTCCGGCGTGCGACCGGACGGCGCACGGGTGATCGCAAGATCAGGAACTTCGGCAGCAACGGGATCTTTGTGCACCGGCGCTACACGCACTTCGTGATGCTGGACTACGCGGGTGATCAGATGCCCACGCCGATCGCGGCCTGCCCCGAGGACAAGAACCTCATCACCTGGGCGGCTGACCCCGAGGACTTCGAGAACAACGGCCCGTACCCCGAGAGCGACGACGATCAGTTCTCGGGCGCGACGCCGAACAACCCGATCGTGCAGCGTTGGCCGTACAGCTCGACCTACCAGGTCGTTCCGGCGGCGTGGTCGCAGGACCAGGCTCGTGGCACGGAGACCACCGTCGGGCCGACCGACAACACGAGCAACCTGTACATTCGAGGAAGCCTTCCCTTGGGTGGGCGTGGGTTCAACGACGTCTCGTTCCCCTCGCAGAAGGTTCACATGTGGGAGCTGCACGATCGGCACACCGCGAGCAACGGGCTCTTCTACGCCTACGAGGAAGCCAAGAGCTCGCAGCTCTTCTTTGACTCGTCGGTTCGCCCCCTGGGCACCAGCGAGTCCAACCCCGGGTTTGACCCCAACGACCCGACCTCCCCGAACTCGTTCTGCGTGGAGTACACGCCGCTGACGACGGATCCCGATCCCGTCGGCGAGCCGACCCGCAAGCTGAAGGTCTGGTACCGGTTCACCCGGGCCGGGCTCCGGGGCGTGGACTACGGCGGCTCCGAGGTCAACACGGGCAACAACCGGAACGATCCCACGGGCAACTGCCCGTAACCCGGCCAAGTGGCCGCAACCCGGCGGTCACGCCTACGCTGAACAGTTCCGCCCCCCTGTCCGGAAGGGCAGGGGGGGCGAGATTGGCCGCAAGTACGCGGCGATTCGAAAGACAACCCGAACCAACGGCGGGCTGCGGGGAGCCTCGTTGGAAGGAGATATCTGTGACAGACCAGACCAGGCGGCTCAGAGGATTCACGCTTATCGAGTTGCTGGTGGTCATCGCGATCATCGCGTTGCTCATCGGCATCCTGCTGCCCGCGCTCGGCTCGGCACGGCGCACGGCGCGGCGCGGCGTTTGCCTCTCGAACATGAAGCAGTTCGGCATCGCCAGCGCGGGGTATGCGTCCGACTTCCGGGACAAGATCCCGGCCTACAGCTGGCAGCCGGGGATGCGGGTCAACATGGCCGGATACAACGGCCAGGACGAGGCGCCCTTCACCCTCCCGACCAGCGGTGCACAAGCGGCCGTTGAAGCTGCGGGATTCCAGAACACGGACATCCTGCGGCGTGCGACCGGTCGGCGGACGGGCGATCGGAAGATCCGAAACTTCGGGTCCAACCAGATTTTCGTGCACCGGCGCTACACGCACTTCGTGATGCTGGACTACGCGGGCGAGCAGGTGCCCACCCCGGTCGCGGCTTGCCCCGAGGACAAGAACACCATCACTTGGGCGTCTGACCCCGAGGACTTCGAGAACAACGGCCCGTACCCCGAGGCCGAGGGTGATCCGCAGTTCGAGGGCGCCAGCCCCAACAACCCCGTTGTGCAGCGTTGGCCGTACAGCTCGACCTATCAGGTCGTCCCGGCGGCGTGGTCGCAGGACCAGGCCCGCGGGACGGAGACGACCGTGGCGCCGGCGCCGGATACAACGAACCTGTACACCCAGGGCTCCCTTCCCTTCGGCGGTCGAGGATTCAACGACGTCTCCTTCCCCTCGCAGAAGGTCTTCATGTGGGAGCTGCACGACCGGCACACCGCGAGCAACGGGCTCTTCTACGCCTACGAGGAAGCCAAGAGCTCGCAGCTCTTCTTCGACTCCTCCGTCCGCCCCTTGGGCACGAGCGAGTCCAACCCCGGGTTTAATCCGAACGACCCGACTTCGTCGGACACGGTCTGCCTTGCCTACACCCCGCTCACCACGGATCCCGACCCGGTCGGCGACCCGACCCGCAAGCTGAAGGTCTGGTACCGGTTCACGCGGGCCGGTCTTCGGGGCGTGGACTACGGCGGCTCCGAGGTCAACACGGGCAACAACCGGAACGATCCCACGGGCGGGTGCCCGTAACGCAGACACGGGTCGGGCAGGCCGCCCGTCCGCAATCTCTGATCCCACCTCACCCTCCCCGAAAGGGGAGGGTGATCGGTTTCCGGCATCGCGTTCTGCGTGCCGATGCAAGCATTCCCTCGCCGTGGGAATGGAATCGAAGGAGGCGGACCATGCGCCAACGACGTCAAGGCTTCACGCTCATCGAACTCCTGGTCGTCATCGCGATCATCGCGTTGCTCATCGGGATCCTCCTGCCCGCGCTCGGGTCCGCCCGGCGCACGGCTCGGCGCGGCGTCTGCCTGTCGAACATGAAGCAGTTCGGCATCGCCAGCGCCGGGTACGCGTCCGACTTCCGCGACTTGATCCCGGCGTACAGCTGGGCGCCGGGGATGACGGTGAACATGGCGGGCTGGCAGGGCCAGTTCGAGGCGACGCGGGTACTCCCGAATAACGCGGACGCCCGCACGCGGGCGCCCGCGTACCAGAACACCGATATTCTCCGGCGTGCAACGGGCCGTCGCACGGGGGACCGGAAGATCAAGGACTTCATCGGGCAGCAGCCGATCTTTGTCCATCGGCGGTACACCCACTTTGTGATGCTTGATTACGCGGGTGAGCAGATGCCCACGCCCATCGCCGCCTGCCCCGAAGACAAGAACATCATCACGTGGGCGGAGGATCCGTACGCGTTCGAGGATGCACGCGATTTCCCCAGCCGCCCGGGCGATACACAGTTTGAGAGCGGCACACAGCTGACCGCAACCGCCCAGCGTTGGCCTTACAGTTCCACGTATCAGGCGGTGCCCGCGTCGTGGTCGCTTGATCAGGCCCGCGGCTCGGTTGAGACCGTGGCGCCGGCGGCAGGCACCTCCAACCTCTACGCGACGGGCAACGCCCCGCTGGGCGGGCGAGGTTTCACCGATGTCTCCTTCCCGTCGCAGAAGGTTCATATGTTCGAGTTGCACGACCGGCACACCTCGAGCAGCGGACTCTTCTACGCCTACGAGGAAGCCAAGAGCTCGCAGCTCTTCTTCGATTCATCGGTGCGTCCGCTCGGGACCAGCGAGTCCAACCCCGGGTTTCATCCGAACGACCCGACCTCCCCGAACACCTTCTGCGTGGAGTACACGCCGCTCTCGAGCGACCCCGATCCGATCGGTGACCCGGACCGCAAGCTGAAGGTCTGGTACCGGTTCACGCGGGCCGGGCTCCGGGGCGTGGACTACGGCGGCTCGGAGGTCAACACGGGCAACAACCGGAACGATCCCACGGGCGACTGCCCGTAACCCCGCCCCCGAACGGGAGGGGAATCCCCCTTGGCATCTTCCAAGGCCACGCGATCCACCACGATCGCGTGGCCTTTTTCGGCTTCCGACCCGATCCGAGGGCCCGGTCGGGCCCCCCGAACCCCCCGGGGACCGCAGTTTGGGCGGGACCGGGGGGGCGAAACTTTGTAAACTGCCTCCGGGGATTCACTTGCCGGCGTCACCGTTCGTGGGTGGTCGCCTGATTGAGGTCTTTGCCATGACACACCGCCGTGCCTTCACGCTCATCGAGCTGCTGGTCGTCATCGCCATCATCGCCTTGCTGATCGGGATTCTGCTTCCGGCGTTGGGCAGTGCCCGTCGCTCCGCTCGGCGGGTCCTCTGCATCACGCAACTCCAGCAGCAGGGCGTGGCGTTGGCGAACTACGCCGCGGAAGAGAACGACCAGATCGCGTCGTACTCGTGGAAAGCCCGGGAGCGGTACGAGGTGGCGGGCTTCCCCGTGCCGCAGACCCCGCCGAACGCCAACCAGGCGGCGACCCTGCAGATGACCCACATCCTGCGGACGCGCACCGGACGCGTCGAGGGAGACGATCGGATCCAGCACGCGTCGAGCATCATCCCGCACTTCGACTACAGCCACCTGCCGATGCTGGACTACATGGGGGCGCAGCTCCCCTCGCCGCTGGTGGCCTGCCCGGAGGACAAGGTGCGGCTGGCGTGGCAGGCCGATCCGGTCAACGGCGTGGAGGAGAACCCGCCGCGCTCGGACGAGCCCTCGATCGACAACTTCATCACGCGCATCCCGATCCGCCAGCGGTACACGTACTCGGCGTCGTACAACACGGTGCCCGCGGCCTGGTCGATCGACATGACCCGGGGCGACAGCGTCGCGCCCTACCCGGTTGACGACACCGGCTTCGTCTGGTCGCTGGGCAACCGCCCGCTGGGTCAGCGGGACTACCTCGACGTCGCCTTCCCGGCTCAGAAGGTCCACGTCTTCGAGGCGCACGACCGGCACAGCGACTCCAAGGGGCTCTCCTTCCTCTACCCCGACGCCAAGTGCAGCGTGCTGATGTTCGACGCCTCCGCGGGCGCTCGCGCCACGCAGGACGCGAACCTCGGGTTCAACCCCAACGATCCCACCAGCGAAGAGCCCTACATGCAGCGCTACATCCCGATCTCCACCGATCCGCAGGTCAGCGGCGATCCGGACGAGCTGTACGCCGCCCGCTACCTGCTCACCCGGGGCGGTCTGAAGGGTGTGGACTACGGGGGTTCCGAGGTCAACACCGGACAGCCGCGCGAGACGCCCTGATCCCGCACGCAACACACTCCCCGTTCGGCGGCGCCACGCCGGATTGCACGCCGTACCCCGCGAGACCGATTCATGAACTCCCGACGCGCCTTCACGCTCATCGAACTGCTGGTGGTGATCGCGATCATCGCGCTCCTGATCGGCATTCTTCTCCCCGCGCTCGGGGCGGCCCGGCGCACGGCCCGCCGGTCGGTTTGCATCTCCAACCTGCGTCAGTACTCGATCTCGATGGCGAGCTACGGCGCCGATTTCAACGACTGGATCGCCGCCTACAGCTGGAAGCCGGGCAACTACCGCACCCAGTTCAATGATCTGCTCGACGCCCCGGACCACCTCAAGGCGACCGGGTACCAGGCGACGGACATCATCCGGCGTCTTACCGGGCGAGAGAACTTCCCCGTGCTGCGCGAGCGCTACCCGCACCGGCGCTTCACGCACCTGATCATCATGGACTACGACGGGGCGACCCTCCCCGACCCGATCGCGGCCTGCCCCGAGGACCGCATCCAGATCGGGTGGGCCGCCGACCCGTTGAACATCGACCCCGTCCCCAACTCCTACCAGCACTCCGAGGCGTACACGCAGATGTGGCCCTACGGCACGACGTACCAGGTCGTCCCGTACGCCTGGGCGCCCGACGCGAAGTACAAGGTGGGCTCGCGGACCATCCGGACCGTGGAGCAGGCCCCGTCGGATCACAACTCGATGACGGTGGGGGGGGATGTCCCGCTCGGGGGGCGCAAGCTCACCGAGGTCAGCTTCCCCGCGCAGAAGGTCGCCTGGTTTGAGTTCCACGACCGTCACGTCTCGGGTGAGGGCATCTTCCACGCCTACCCCGAGGCGAAGGCCTCGCTCCAGATGTTCGACGGTTCCGTCGCCCCGCGGGTGACCGGGGAAGCCAACCCGGGCTACCGCCCCAACCAACCGGCCCTGCCGAGCGTGATGACCTACAAGTACGCCCCCGATCTGACCTTCGAGCCCCCCACCCTCTCGGGTGAACTCAACGACACCGTGACGGGCTACTACAAGTGGACCCGTGGCGGGCTCCGGGGCGTGGACTACGGCGGCTCCGAGGTCAACACCGGCCAGCCCCGCGAGGCGCCCTGAACAAGCGCCCTGAACAGACGCTCTGGCCCTGAACAGACGCTCTGATCGAGGCGCCCGGTCGCGGGCGCCCGACGCCGCAACGGAACTCCGCTGGATCCCACCTTACGCGTGGAGGGGATCTCGCCTCACGGGCGGATCTGGCGGCGGAGATCGTTGAGGACGCGTTCGACCTGGGTCGAGGTGAACTTCCGCCATGTCGGATCCATCTCCGCGATCAGCACGCCCAGATCCAGCTCCTGCGCCTGGCGCGTCAGGTGGTCGAAGCGGGCGACATCGCGCTTGAACTCCTCGAGGGCCCGGATCGCGGGGCGGACGTACTCGGCGGCCTCGTACCGGGCCAGGGACGAAAGAACGATGGCCGACTGGGCCTCGATCTTGCTCATCATCTCCTTGCACGCCTGGCTCCAGTGCTCGGTCAGCTCGTACCCCGCGGGCCCGGCGCTGTCCCACTCGTCGTATCCGAGCACGCCCAGATAGGCGTCGGCGTCGTCGCTCTCGAGCCTGGGGGCGATGCCGTACGTCTCCGCCTGGATCGCCGTGAGCGTGAGGATGCTCTCGGGGGTGTCGAGGGGCACGACATCGTCGAAGCGTCTGGCGGGCGGGGGCGCCGAGCCGCGCAGCTCCCATTCCCGCTCACCCTCGGGGAGCACGGCGTAGAGGGCCTGGTCCGAGATCATCATCGCCCGGACGACGTGCCCGGAGTGTCCGTTCTCCTCCGCCTGCGAGACCAGCTCCGCCATGCGGATGGAGTTCATCTTCAGGTCCACCTCCGCCGAGCCGGTGTCCGCGTCGATGCGGAAGGCGACGGCGCCCCCGAACCCGCTGCGCGGGGCCATCGCGATCGTGTCGCACGCGAAGCTCGGCCAGATCGAGGCGCTGATCGAACGCTCAATCAGCGCATGGAACTTGAGCGAGCCGCGGTACTCGTTCATCAGCTCGACGATCCGCTCGGCCGACCAGACCGCCCCGCCGGGGGACTCGATGCGGAAGAGGACGTCGGTGACACCGTTCTCCTGCGCCCAGAGCAGCGCCTCGCCGACGCCCTTCGGGTAGATGTCCTCCCCGAACGTTCCCCGCAGGGGGACTTCAAGATACATCGGGACGCCCGGGCGTTTGGTTGGCGCGGGCGTGACGTGCAGCCCGCGGGTGCGCGCCGCGCTCGCGGAGCTGGTGAACTCGCGAAAGCCGTCCTCCTCCACCTCCGACGGCGCGGGGTCAGCGCTCGGCGCCACGTCGAGGTCCTTCTTCGCTCTCCTTTCGACCTTCGCCGCTTTCCGGGGCAGCTCGCTGGGGGTGGGCGTGTCGGTCTCCGGGCGCTCGGGCTCAACGCTCTCCGGCTCGGAGGGCCTTTCCTCCTCCGGCGCGTCCTCCTCGGTCTTCTCGATCCGGGCGACCTCACCCATCCGCAACTCGACCACCGTCGGGATGTTGTGGAGCGTCGTCTTGATCCTGATCTTCGAGACCGTCCGCTCGACGATCGTGCCCACGTACCGACGTCCGGCGGTGGTGATGATGACGTCCTCGGCGTGCGCCAGTCCCCCCCCGAGCAGGCCGCAGAGCGCGATGAGCAGGGGCAGACGATGGGCCCTCGGACCGGACGGACGCTGGCGGGTCATCACGAAACTCCTTGGCTTCTTCCGGACAGAGGGGATCGGGGGCACGCCGGGCGTCGGGGGAACGAGCGTTCCTGCGAGGCAGGATACCGGCGACCGACCGGGGGACCAAACGACCGCTGAACGCCCCTTCTCATCTGAGGGGTACGATTCTCCGATGAGCCGGTTCGATGTCATCATCATCGGGGGCGGGCACGCGGGCGCCGAGGCCGCGTGGGCCGCGGCCAACCTCCTGCCCGAACAGGGGCGGGTGGCCCTGATCACCACCGACCCCGCGAAGATCGGCGTCATGAGCTGCAACCCCGCGATCGGGGGCCTGGCCAAGGGGCAGCTCGTGCGTGAGATCGACGCCCTCGGGGGGCTCATGGGACTGGTGGCGGACGCGACGGGGATCATGTTCAAGGTCCTCAACCAGTCGCGCGGTCCGGCGGTGCGCGGCCCGCGATGCCAGAGCGACAAGCACGCCTACGCCCGGGGCGTGCGGACCCTGATCGAGTCGCGCCCCGAGATCGAGATCATCCGGGGCATGGTCGGGCGTGTCCTGACCGAGACGGTCCCGGGTTCGACGCGCCGGCGGGCGACGGGCGTCGAGCTTGCCCCCGAGGAGGACGCGCGCCGGACCGTGACGCTCAGCGCCCGCGCCGTGGTCCTCACCACCGGCACCTTCATGCGGGGCCTGATGCACACCGGGGAGACACGCACCCCCGGCGGGCGGGTCGGTGAGCAGGCCGCCACCTCGCTCTCGCAGGATCTCGAGGCGATGGGCTTCGAACTCGGTCGCCTGAAGACGGGCACGCCCCCCCGGCTCGACCGGACAACCATCGACTGGGAGGGGCTCGAGCCGCAGCACGGGGACGCATCGCCCACCCCCTTCTCGGATCTGACCCCGGTCGGGTGGGGCGTGGGGGGGCTCGCGCTCGAACGGTTCCCCCGGATCGAGCAGGTCGCCTGCCGCCAGACCCGGACCAGCCCGGAGGCGCACGAGACGATCCGGGCGAACCTGCACCGGGCGCCGATGTTCTCCGGACAGATCGAGTCCCGCGGCCCGCGCTACTGCCCGAGCCTGGAGGACAAGGTTGTGCGATTCGCCGACCGCGAATCGCACGGGGTCTTCTTGGAGCCCGAGTCGCTCACCTGTCGCTCGGTCTACTGCAACGGGATCAGCACGAGCCTCCCGACGGATGTGCAGGACGTGATCGTGCGCACGATGCCGGGGTGTGAGCGGGCGGCGATCCTGCAGTACGGGTACGCCGTGGAATACGACTCCGTCCGCCCGCACCAGATCCGGGCGACGGGGGAGACGAAGCTCGTTGAGGGGCTGTTTCTGGCCGGGCAGATCAACGGGACGAGCGGGTACGAGGAGGCGGCGGCGCAGGGGCTGGTCGCGGGGGTGAACGCCGCGCGGCGCGCGCGCGCCGAGGGCGACTGGACGCTCGGGCGGGACGAGGCGTACATCGGCGTCCTGATGGACGACCTGGTGACGCGCACGCCCGTCGAGCCGTACCGCATGTTCACCAGCCGGGCCGAGCACCGGCTGCTGCTGCGTCCCGACAACGCGCCCGATCGCCTCACCCCGGTCGCCAAGAGGCTGGGGCTGCTGGACTCGACCGAGCTGGGGCGACGCCGGCAAGAAGTCTTCGAGCGTCGGGGCGCGGCGCTCGGGCAGCTCCGGGCGTCGATCGATGGCGCAACCGTCGGGGGCGAGCCGCTCGAGCTGGCCCTGCGACGCCCGAGCGCGGACGTGCAGACCCTGCGCGACGCGCTCCCGGGCCTGCGTCTGGACGCGGGGGTGGCGCGCGGGGTCTGGGAGACGGCGTTCGCGGAGCGGATGTACGCCCCGTACGTCGAGCGTCAGCGAACGCAGATCCGACGCCAGCGGGCGTTGGAGTCGCGCCGCATCCCGGCGTGGGTGGCCGACCACCGGTTCGAGGGCCTGCGGGCCGAGGCGAGCGAGGCCCTCGCCCGGTTCCGCCCGGAGACGTTCGGGCAGGCGGGGCGTCTCGAGGGCGTGACCCCGGCGGACCTGAATCTGCTGAGTGTCCTGGTGGCGCGAGGCCCGGCGCAGGCATCCCCGTGATCGTGCAGAATGGACCGGTGGGCATGACGACAACGAATCTGCTGACGCTTGGCGCCGGGGGCGCCCCGGGCGGCTCGATGGCCCTGGACCTGCTCCTGATCCTCGCCTGCGCCGGACTGGTGGCCCTTGTCTTCGGGCGTCTGCGGATCGCGGTGATCCCCGGTTACCTCGTCGCGGGGGCGCTGATCGGTCCGCACGCGATCGGGCTCGTGGGCGACGCCCACGAGATCGAGGGCATCGCCTCCCTCGCCACGGTCCTGCTCATGTTCGGTATCGGGATGCACCTGGACGCCTCCGTGTTGCGGCGCGGCGCCGGCTCGATCCTGACCATCGGCGTGCTGACGACCATCGCGACCGGGTCACTCATCGCCGCGGGGGCGAAGGCGTCGGGAGTCTCCGCGGGAGAGAGCATCGTCATCGGGATGGCGATGTCGCTCTCCTCGACCGCGGTGGTGCTGCGCGTGCTCCAGCAGCGCCGGGAGTTGTTCACCGCCGCCGGTCGCGTCAGCCTGGGCGTGCTGCTCGTGCAGGACCTGATGGTGATCGCGATGCTCGCGGCGGTCCCGCTGCTCAACCAGGCCTCGGGCGAGATGCCCGACGTCAAGAGCGTGGACCCGGACGGGGCGATGATCGCCCTCGGGGACGCGGCGCTCTCGGTCGCGGGCGTGGTGGGGGTCGTGCTCATCGGGAAGCTCGTGCTCCCGCGCATCATGGTCGAGGCCGCCAAGTCGAGTTCCTCCGAGGTCATGCTGGTGATCGCCGCGGCCGCGGCGCTCGGGGCGGCGGTGGTGACGGCGATGTGCGGGCTCAGCGCGGAGCTGGGCGCGTTTCTCGCCGGGTTCCTGCTCGCCGGGACGCCGTTCCGGTACCAGCTCGCCGGGCAGATCTCCCCCCTGCGTGACCTCTTCATGGCGGTCTTCTTCACGACCGTCGGCCTGCGCGTCGATCAGCCCGAGCTGGCGAGCGCGTGGTGGAGGGTCGGCCTGGGCACGCTCGGCGTGATGGCGCTCCAGGGCGTGGTGATCGCCTCGATCGCGTGGGCGACGGGCGCCTCACCCATGATCGCCGCCCGGGCCGGCGCCTGGCTCGCCCAGGGCGGGGAGTTCTCGCTCGTGCTGCTCTCGGTCGCGGCGGGGGCGGGGGTGCTCGCCCCGGAGACCGAGAGCCTGACCATCGGCGTGATCGTCTGCACGCTCCTGCTCACGCCGGCGGTGATCGGTCGGGCGGCGCTCGCGGCGAGGCTGGTCTCGGGGATCCCCATGGCGCCCTGGGGGGGGACGTCCCTGCGCGAGACCCCGGCGCTGCGTGACGCGGACGATCCGGACGAGGACCACCCCGTGGTGCCGCGCGTCCTTATCGCGGGGTTCGGCCCGATCGGGCGGGCGTGCGCCGAGCGTCTGGAGCGGGCGGGCGTTCCCGTCGCGATCATCGAGCTCAACGCCAGGACGGTGCGCACGCAGCTCGAGCTTGGGCGGGCGGCGTACTACGGCGACGTGACGAACCGCGACGTGCTCGAGCACGCGGGGATCTTCGACGCGATCGGGGTTCTGCTCACCATGCCGGACGAGGAGGCGATGCTGCGCAGCGTGCGCACGATCCGGTCGATGCGTCCGGACGTGCTCATCGCGGCGCGGGCGGGCGTCGTGAGCAAGTCGATGCAAGCTCGGGAGCTGGGCGCCGACGAGGTGATCGTCGAGGAGCTGGCCGGCGCCGAGCTGATGGCCCAGCGGGTGCTCGACCGGCTCCAGGAGAGCGATCGGGAATGAGTCAGGCGCCCGTGTGCGGGAGCATCCGCAGCTCGTCGCGCAGGATCGCGGCCAGCTCGTAGTTCTCCGCGGCGAGGGCCTCGCTGAGGCGCTGCCGCAGTTCCGCCTTCTGGCTCACCGGGAGCTTGGGCACCAGCGCGTCACGCATGGACTTGAGGGCCTGATACTCGCGGGAGGCCTCGAGGTCGGGCTCCCCCTCCTCGGCGTTGAAGTAGCTCCGCAACGCCTCGATCCCCTCGTCCAACGCCACGACCGCCGCCTTCGGCTCAGAGTCCTTGAGCGCCTGCGAGGCGAGCGCCCGGGCGCGCATCATGAGGATGTAGGGGCGGAACTGCTCGAGGGCCTTCCGGTCCCCCTCCTCGATCGCGTGGTCGCGGCAGAGGTCCAGCACCCGCATGTTCCGGGTCGTGTCGCGGATGACCCCGTCGTAGTCCTCCAGCACGAGCAGGGCCACGTACCGGTGGTAGTACTGGAGGGCCTCTTCACGCAGCGCCCGGCAGTCCTCCGGGGTGAGGAAGCGGGGTCCGTCCTCCTGATCGGGGTCGAAGCCCGCCGGTGGGGGGTCCAGCTCGAGCGGATCGGGTCCTTCGGGCTCCTCCCCCGGTGTGGGGGTGGGGGGCTGCTGGAGGTCGGGCTCGAGGTGATCGCCCATGGGGGCGCCGGGCGGCGGGGGTGGGGGGGAGTCGACGCCCGTCTGGAGGATCTGATCGAGGCGAGCCTCCTGGTATTCGAGGAGGGAGCCGAAGCCGTGGGGGGAGATCCCGTCGGGGCGACCCTCGGAGCGCATCTGGAGGAAGCCCAGATCGAGGCGGACCTGGATGATGGGCTCGCCGTCGGCGCCCCGGATGAGCCGGACGTTGATCTTGCCCGGCTCGTAGGGCCATTCGTTGAGGAGTTCGGTAAGGTCGCGTTCCATGCGTCGGAGACGGTCTCGGGTGGAAAAACGTGGAAAGGTACACCGGCTGGGAGGGCTGGCCACCGAATTCTGAGAATCTCGACGAGATTTTTGACATTCCCCGCCAAGCGATCCAGTTGTCCCAGACCATCGGCGAAAGGCCCCAAAAACCCCGGTGAAAGGGCCAGAGATTGAGCGGAAAAGTCTGGCAACCGATGAACCAGAGCGGCTATGCTCGCGGATGTAGGACAGAGAATTCGGGCGTTGGCCCGGAGAGATAGATCCCGCGGTGAAGACTGCGGAAAGGTGGGTAGGAAATCGTGAGCCGTTCACTTGGTCAGCCGACCCGGGCAAGGGGTCTGCAGTCAGATCTGCAGGTGTACTTGCGTGAAATCAACCGTGTGCCGCTTCTCACTGCAGAGGAGGAGCGCGAACTCGGTTGGGCCATCATCAACGACAACTGTCCCGTCGCGAGGGAACGGATGATCCGTTCCAACCTGCGGCTGGTGGTGTCGATCGCGAAGAACTACACGGGGCGAGGGCTGCCGTTGACCGACCTCATCGAGGAAGGCAACATCGGGCTGCTGCGCGCCGTGGAGGGCTTCGACCCGGCGCAGGGCGCCAGGTTCAGCACCTACGGGTCGTGGTGGATCAAACAGGGCATCAAGCGGGCGCTCATCAACGCGACCCAGCCGATCCACATCCCGGCCTACATGGTCGAACTGATCGCCAAGTGGAAGCAGGCGTCGCGCAAGCTCGAGGCTGAGCTGGGTCGTGCGCCCTCCATCGAAGAGCTGGCCGAGCACATGGAGCTGCCGGTCAAGAAGGTCAAGATCATCAAGCGCGCCGTCAAGGCGTTCAAGACGCCCAACCAGGAGCCGACGAACTCGGACGGCGATCTGGTGGGGCTGGGCGAGCTGATCGCCGACGAACGCGTCGGCACCCCCGACGATCGGACGCTCCACGCCGAGGAACTCAACATCCTCCGGAACCTGATGGAGACGATCGACGACCGGGAGGCGACGATCCTGCGCCTCCGGTTCGGCCTCGACGGGCAGGAGCCGCTGACGCTCAAGCAGATCGCCGACCAGGTGGGCATCTCCCGCGAGCGGGTGCGTCAGATCGTCGAGGAGGCGCTCGAGCGTCTCCACGAGCGTCTGACCGACGACAAGCCGAGCCGGTTCTTCCGGCGTGACCCGGAGCCGCTCCAGGACGACCGGCGGAACGAGTCGGCGCCCGTGCGCCGGATCGGGGACGTCGGGCGGACTTCCGCCGCGGCGGGCTGACCCGGACGGGCCGGCTTCATCCTGACTCTCTCCTGCGGGGCGTCTCTGTTCGGGACGCCCCGCTCGCTGCGCACTCCGGGCGCCCGGTGTAGGATCGCTCCCCGCCCCGGAATACCGCCCCGGGGGACGGGGGTTGGGCGGGAAGTCCCCAAGCGAAAGGACGCCTGTTGAGCGATACGGACGTGAAGAAAGTGGTGATCATCGGTTCCGGCCCGGCGGGCTGGACCGCGGCGATCTACGCGGCCCGGGCCGGGCTCGAGCCCGTGGTCTACGTGGGCGTGCCCAAGCAGGACCCCGGGCCGGTTCTCCCGGGCGGGCAGCTCATGCTCACGACGGATGTCGAGAACTACCCCGGCTTCCCGGAGGGCGTCTCCGGCCCCGAGATGATGGGCATGTTCCAGAAGCAGGCCGAGCGGTTCGGCGCCCGGATCGTCGGGGAGGACATCGAACAGTGCGACTTCCACCCCGAGGGGAGCTTCCACACGCTGCACACCTCCGGCGGGGAGAGGGTGAAGGCCCACAGCGTCATCATCGCCACCGGCGCCACCGCCAACTGGCTGGGTCTGGAGAGCGAGATGCGCCTGGCCACCACGGGCGGGGGCGTGAGCGCCTGCGCGGTCTGCGACGGCGCCCTGCCCATGTTCCGCGACCAGCCGCTCGCGGTGGTGGGGGGCGGGGACACCGCGATGGAGGAGGCCCACCACCTGACCAAGTTCGCCAGCACCGTCTACGTCATCCACCGACGGGACGAGCTGCGCGCCAGCAAGACCATGCAGGACCGCGTGCTCTCCAAGGACAACGTCGAGATGGTCTGGAACGCGGTCGTGGAGGAGTGCCTGAGCGAGAAGGACCAGTTCGGCTCGGACAAGCTCACCGGCGTCCGCCTGCGGGACACCCGGACGGGCGAGGAGCGCGTGCTCGAGGTCAAGGGTCTGTTCATCGCGATCGGGCACACGCCCGCCACCAGGTTCCTCCAGGGCAGCGGGCTGAAGTTCGACGACGCGGGGTACCTGCTCCTCCCGGGGCGGTCGAGCCGGACGAACATCCCGGGGGTGTACGGCGCCGGGGACGTGGCCGACGCGACCTATCGCCAGGCGATCACCGCGGCGGGCATGGGCTGCCAGGCGGCCCTGGACGCCGAGCACGACCTGGGTGAGCGCGGGCTGCTCTAGAACGCGGCAATCCGGGGGCGCACGAAAGAGGGCGGAGCGTTGAACGCTCCGCCCTTTCTCAATGTCCGCGATCGGGAGTGGATCAGCCCTCGGCCTTGAACATCTCCAGGCGTTCGGCCATCTCCTCGCGTCCCTGCTCGCCCTCGGGGGTGAGTTCGAGCGCCTTGGTCTGGGTCTTGATCGCGCCCGCCACGTCGCCCGTCTTGAACTGCGCCAGGGCGTAGGTGTCCAGGATGCCCGCGTCCTTCCACTCGGTCAGCTCCGCGGCCCGGTGGGCGAGCCGCTTGGCGAACTCGAAGTCGCGGTGCTGGACGCGCTCGTTGTCGAGCACGGGCCAGGCCAGGGCGTTCAGGTACATCGCGTTGTCGGCGAACGTCTGGGCGGCCAGGGCGCTGCCGATCTTGTACGCCTTCTTCGCCTCCTCGGCGTCCGGGTTCATGATCCCCATCGCGAAGGCCCGGTACCCGGCCTGGGCGATCGTCTGCTCGCGCAGCTCCTTCGCCGCGGCATCCATGTCGTACTCGCCCGCGACGATCTGCTCGAGGGGCTTGTCCATGTTCATCGGGTGCCCGACCCAGGCGATCTCGCCCTCCCCGTTGACAATGAAGGCGGCGGGGATGCCGTCCTGCCCGGCGGGCTTGAGCCAGGTCTTGGACATCTTCTCGCCGTCCTCGACCGCGACCGTGTAGGACATCTTCTTGCCCTGGCGTTTGACGAACTCGGTCACGCGTTCGATGCGCTCGCCCTGAGACTCACCCTTCTTGGTGTCCCAGACGTTGACGCCCATGAACGTCACGTCGTCCTTCATCTCCTTCTGCAGCTCGGAGAGGTGAGGGAACGCCTTGATGCAGGGCCCGCACCAGGTGGCCCAGAACTCGACGACGTAGGTGTGCCCCTTCTCGAACTCCGCGACGGACTCGCCCTTGACGAAATGGGCCAGCTCCAGCTTCGGGGCGTCGGCGCCGAGCCACAGCTCCGGGGTCTTGACGTTCGGGAGCAGCTCCTCCAGGTTCGCGCAGCACGCCTTGGCGCAGTCCTCACCGCAGGCCTGCCTTTCGGCGCAGCATGCCATGGCACAGTCCTCCCCGCAGTCGGGACCGGCGCCCAGGGCCGGGGTCGCGAAGAAGGCGGCGGCCGCGAGCAGGGTCGCGGGAACAGCGGTGGCGCGTCGGGTCATGTGATGCTCCTTGATGGGTTCGCCCCGCGAATCGGGGGCGGGCGTCGCGATCCGGTCGCCACGCCGTTGGGTCTGGATGCAGGCTCAGCGCCGAGCCTCCCCTCACCCAACAGCCTACACGCCGGCTTTGTTGCGGGGGCGCAGGATTCTGGCGCCCCGGCCCACTTCGGCGGGTGGCGGGTTAGGTGTCTGTCGGAAGATCCGCCTCGCCGAACAATCGGAAACCCTTGCGCCGGAGGATCTGTCCGGCCAGCGTGGGGTCGTCCACGGCCAGCGCGATGGTCGCCGAGCCGTTGGGCTTGACCATCAGGGGATACGCGAAGTGGATGTTCAGCTCGGCCCCCAGAAGGCTCAGGCACATGCTCGAGAGGGTGTGCCCCTCCCCCAGTTCGACCACCAGCACGTCGTGCTCGGAGAAGGGGAGCCCGTCCTCACGCAGCAGCTTCTTGGCCATCTGGGCTTTGTTGGCGATGATGCGGACGACGGCGTGGTCGGAGGCCTCGTGCACCGAGATCGCGCAGATCTGGCAGGGCGACTCCTCGAAGTTCTCGACCAGGTCCAGGAGCTTGCCGACCTTGTTGGAGAGGAAGACGCTGAACTGCGTCACGGTCGGCGGCGCAAACCCACGCGCGGTCTCGGGCGACACGGCCTCGCTGCTCATCAATTCCCTTCCCTGCGACAACCACGCCGGCACGGACCCCGGCACACCGCCGAAACGTCCGCTCACCCCTCAGACCCCGGGAAGGACACCCACCCCGAGAAGACGTCCATGCTCCTCCGCGCCAACGCCCAATGTACCAACGCGAATCACCCCCGGACAACCTCCGAGCAAGAAAAAACACGCCCCCGGGGGCGTGTCCATGGCGAATCAGACGAGTCCGTCAGGGGGTCAGACCGCGAAACTCGACCCGCACCCGCAGGAGGTGGTCGCGTTCGGGTTGGAGAACACGAAGCCGCGCCCCATGATCTCGTCCTTGAAGTCCACCGTCGTCCCCGACAGGTAGAGCAGGCTCTTGGGGTCGCAGATGATCTTCACCCCGTGCTGCTCGAAGACCTCGTCCGAGTCCTTCTGCGTCTCGGTCAGGTCCAGGATGTAGCTGAAGCCGGAGCAGCCGCCCCCCTTGACGCCCACGCGCAGGCGAACCTTCTCGGCGTCGAGGTCCTGCTCGGCGACGATCTTCTTCACCTCGCGGGCGGCGCCCTCGGTCAGGATGATGTCGCTCTGCGTCGCGGTGTCGGTCTGGCTGGTCATCTCGTTGCTCCGATGCGGTTCAAATGATTCTACGCACCCGCGGGGTCCCGGGTTCGAGCCGACCCCGCTAGACGCGTCCCAGGTGGGAATCACGGAATCCCGTCGCGTACTTGAGCCCGAACCCGAGCATCCGGTCCATGCCCGTATGTCCGAGAATCACCAGGCCGGTCATGGTGAGCCACGCGGGCCCCCCGATCAGGGCGACGCCGGCGAGGGGCGCCCCGAGCAGATAGGTGTGGAAGGTGTTGTAGGTCGCCGCGCCGATTCGGGGGCCGAAGGCGTACCCGAACATCGAGAGATCCGGCCCGATCAGGACGCACAGCGCGATCCACCACGGGGCGTCGAGTCGGAAGAGCGCCACCCCGCTCCCGAGCAGAACCACCAGCCCCTCCAACGCCAGGACGACCCGCGGCGCGGACGGGCCCGGACGATGAGCGGCTGACCCGTTCACGAGGCGTCGAGGCCGTTCTTCTTCTTGTAGTCCGCGATCGCGGCCCGGATCGCGTCCTCGGCGAGCACGGAACAGTGGATCTTGACCGGGGGGAGGCTCAGCTCCTCGACGATCTGCGTGTTCTTGATCTGCAGCCCCTCGTCCACGGTGCGTCCCTTGAGCCACTCGGTGGCGAGGGAGGAGGAGGCGATCGCCGAGCCGCACCCGAAGCACTTGAACTTCGCGTCCTCGATGTTGCCCTGCTCGTCCACCTTGATCTGGAGTTGCATCACGTCGCCGCACTCGGGCGCGCCGACCACGCCCACACCGACGTCCTTGCGCTTCTTGACTTCCTCGGTGGTTCCGAAGTTGCCGACGTTGCGCGGCTTCTCGTAGTGCTCGATGACTTTTTCGCTGTACGCCATGTCAGGCTCCTTGCCTGTGAAATGTTCTGACTCAGTGCGCCTGCCACTCGATCTTCGACACGTCGATGCCTTCCTTGTGCATGTCGTAGAGCGGGCTCAGGTCGCGCAGCTTGTTGACCGCTTCGACGATCTTGTTGGCGGCGAAGTCCACCTCTTCCTCGGTGGTCCAACGCCCGAGGCTGATACGCAGCGAGCTGTGCGCCAGATCGTCGCCCACACCCAGGCCCTTGAGGACGTAGCTCGGCTCGAGGCTCGCGCTCGTGCAGGCGCTGCCCGAACTCATCGCGATCTCCTTGGTCGCCATCATCAGGCTCTCGCCCTCCACGAAGCCGAAGGAGATGTTGCTCAGGTGGGGCATGCGCCGTTCGGCGTGCCCGTTGATCTGCACCACGTCGAGCGCCTCGGTCACGCGCTGCTCGATCCGCTTGCGAAGGGCCAGGAGCCGATCCCGTTCGGCGTCCATCTCCTGCGCGCACAGCTCGCACGCCTTGCCCAGCCCGACGATGCCCGGCACGTTCAGCGTGCCCGAGCGGAAGCCGCGCTCCTGCCCCCCGCCCTCCTGGAGCGGGACGAGCCGGACCCGCGGGCGCCGGCGACGCACGTAGAGCGCGCCCACCCCCTTGGGCCCGTAGATCTTGTGCCCGCTCATCGAGAGCAGGTCCACGTTGTCCGCGTTGACATCCGTGGGCGCCTTGCCGACCCACTGTGTCGCGTCGGTGTGGAAGATGACGTTCTTCTCGTGGCAGAGAGCGCCGATCTCGGGGATCTCGTTGATCGTCCCGATCTCGTTGTTGGCCCACATGATCGTCACGAGGATCGTGTCCTCGCGCATCGCGTCCTCAACCATCTGCCTCGTGATCACCCCGTCCGGGCCCGGCTCGAGGTACGTCACCTCGAACCCTTCCTTCTGGAGCCGCTTGCACGGGTCGAGCACCGCCTTGTGCTCGATGATGTCGGTGATGATGTGCCCCCGCGGCTTGCCCTCTCCCGGGCCGGCCTTCTGGTACATCTGGGCGGCGCCCTTGATCGCGATGTTGTTGCTCTCGGTCGCCCCGGAGGTGAAGATGATCTCCTTCCGGTCGGCGCCGAGCAGCGACGCCACCTGGCGACGGGCGGCGTCCACCGCGTCCTCGGCCTCCCACCCGAAGCTGTGATTGCGCGAGCCCGGGTTCCCGAACTTCTCGGTGAAATACGGCAGCATCGCCTCGACGACCCGCGGGTCGCACCGGGTCGTCGCCGCGTGATCCATGTAGATGGGCAGGTTCAGCGTCATTCGCTCGGTCTCCAGTCGGCGCACAGGCGCCCCCGATTCAGGAGGTCAAACTCCTGTTATCTTAGAATCATTCCATCAAATCATAGGGCCCGAACCGTGGGGGCAAGCCGGGCCCTCACTCCGCCGGGCGGACGTACCGGAGCAGCACGCGGTTCCCCGTCTCGTTGTGCGAGACGTCGGTCATGTAGGCCCGCATGAGCATGATGCCCCGCCCCGAGGGGAGGGCGAGGTTCTCGTCGAGTGTCGGGTCCGGGACCTCTTGGGGATCGAACCCGGGGCCCTGGTCCTCCACGCTGATGAAGACCTCGTCCCGGGCCACCGCGTACTCCACGCGGACCTCGAGGTCCTCGCCGAGCCCCTTGTGCCCGTGGTGGAACGCGTTCATGAGCGCCTCTTCAAAGGCGAGTTTGATCGCGAACCGGGCCGGCTTGGGGTAGCCCGCCTCCTCGACCGCCTCCATGAGCGCGTTCTGGAGCGCGTCGATCCGCTCGCGGTCGTGAGGCAGGCTCACGCGCACGGTCTCGGCGGGTCCCGGGTTGGCGCCGTTGCGGGTACTCATGCGGCGGGTGCGGGCTCAGGCAAAGGCCTTGAGCGCGTCGTCGGTGGTCTCGTGGATGTCGAAGAGCTTGTTGAGGCGTGTGATCATGAACACCTCGTAGATCTGCGGGTCGATGTTGGCCAGGCGCAGGGCGCCTCCCTTGCTCTTGACCTTGTTGTTGATCGTGATCAGGGCGCCCAGGGCCGCTGACGAGAGGTGGTCCACGTTCGAGAAGCTCAGCAGCAGGTTGGGGACGCTGGCCTGATCGATGATCTCGGCGATCTCCTCACCGATGGCCTGGATGTTGGCCTCGTCGAGGATGTTTCGATCGACGAACTCGATCTGGGTGACCCCATCGATGGATTGGACACGGAGTCGTGATTCGGCCGCCATGGGCGCCTCCGGTGCGTGGTGGTCCGCGGGTTCCCGGCACGTCGCGGGCTGGCTGAGACTATAGAGGCGCCGGGGGTCTGGCGTCGAGACGCGCGGGCGCCAACAAGAAACCGGCGCCGGGGAGGGCCCCGACGCCGGTGGTGGCGACCTGGATGATGTCCCCCGGATCAGTAGGGGAGCGAGTCGAGCAGGCCCGGGAAGTTCCGCTCCTCTTCCTCGTTCTGGATGAGGATCGTGGGCTTCAGGAGGATGAGCAGGGTCTGCTCTTCCTTGACGTCCACGCGGTTGGAGAAGAACCGGGAGAGGATCGGGATCTTGCTCAGCACGGGCACGCCGGACTCGACCTCAAGCTCGTTGATGATCCGCTGACCGCCGAGCAGGATGGTGCCCTGATCGGGGATCGTGGAGGTGGTCTGCACCGCCGTGACGGTCACCGAGGGGAGCTGGATGACCGAGCCGGTGTCGGCCGAGTCGACGAGCTGGCCGCCCGCGACGGCGGTGACGGTCCGCTCCTCGAACCCGACCAGCTCGGCGATCTGGGCGTCCACGTTCAGCGTGACGTAACGCCGGTCGGCGCTGACCACACCGTCGATCAGCAGACGCACACACTCGTTGAGGGGCGTGATGTTCGGGTCGAAGCCGACCGCCGAGTCCGAGACGACCGGGGTGAGGTTGGAGATGAAGGCGGTCTGGGTCGCGACGACGATGTTGGCCGTCTGCCCGTTCGTGAAGGTCAGGCGGGGCGCGGTGAGCGACACCGACCGCTGGTCGGCCTGCGTCGCCTGCACGAGGAAGTCCACCTGGATGTCGTCGAGGAAGGTGCCCGCGACCGAGAGGGCGGGGTTCTGGGAGAGGATGCCCGCGGCGAAGGAGCTGGCGGTCGCCAGCGAGTTGGTGATGCCGAAGGAGTTCTGCGTCGCCGGGATCACGGACCACTCGTCGCCCTGGGTGCCCGGGGCGAAGATGGGCTGGACGATCTGGCCCAGGGCGTCCGGGACGGTGTCGCCGTCGGTGTCGATCGGGAGACCGTTGGCGCCGCCGACCGTGCCGTCCCCCAGGTTGCCGGTCGGACGACCGGTGTTGGGATCCACGTAATCGGAAAGCCGGAGGGAGGGGTCGAGCGCCCGGTTGATGGCGAACTCGTTGTTGGAGTTGAAGTAGACGTCGAGGTCGAACCCGATCTGCTCGAAGAAGTTCTGATCGACGAGCAGGAAGCGGGTCTCGACGTTGATCTGCATCGCGCGGACCTGGCGGAGCTTGCCGAGCAGCCCGATGATCTCGCGGTGGATGCGGGGGGTGGTGGTGATGATCAGGTTGCCGTTGAGTTCCTGGATCGAGCTGGTGTCACCGCCAAGGTCCGTCCAGCCATCGGGGTCGATGGTGTTCTGGACAATGGTGGTGATCTGCTCGACGCGCTCCTCGCGCGGGACGCGCTCACGGTCCTGGGTCTGCCCGGAGAAGGGGCTCTGCCCGCCGCCGCCCTGCCCCGCCTGCAGGATGGACTGCAGGTCGAACTCGGGCGCCTCGTCGTAGTCGGGGACCTCGATGAGCAGGTCGCGGATGTCGTAGATCTCGAGGCTCGTGTTGCGACGCAGCACCTCGTCGGAGGCGATGGTCAGGATGCCGTCCGTGATCGCCCAGCTCGCGGGCAGGTCGGGGTCGGAGACCTTCTCGAGGACACGGTCGAGGACCGTCTCGACCGGGACGGCCGAGAGGGAGAGGTTGACCGGGGTCTCCTGGTCGATGCCGATGTCATCGAGGCTCAGCCAGTCGACGTCCATGTTGACGCCCGCGTAGCTCTCGATGAAGCCGAGCACGTCCACCAGCGCGTTGTCCTGGAAGTTGACCGGCATGGTCTTGTCCTGGATCGACGCGAGGGCCGCCCGGTTGGCGGCGCTCTCGGCGAACTGCGAGGGCTCGCCGCGCAGGAAGCTGATCGCGGGCCAATCGTCCGGGTAGGCGATGATCCGCTCGGGGAGCACCATCGCCGCCTCGTTCTCCACCGCCTGCTTGGCGTACGAGAGGCTCTTCTCCCGCTGAATGTCCATGTACTGGCGGTAGATGATCGTGTCCTGGATCACGTCCCGGAGCAGCAGGCCCGCGGGATTCTGCGGGTCGATGAACAGGATCTGATCCACGACCTGCAGCGCTTCCTCGTACTTCAGCTCGAGCTGAAGCTGCCGGATCCGCTCGATCGCGTCGAGGATCTGCTTGTCGTTGGCGGCCTGACGCTCGGCCTCCAGCTGCTGACGCTGACGCTCGATCTGCGCCGCCCGGTCCTCCGTCTCCTGGATCCGGATCTGCTCCTCACGCTGGGCGACGATCGAGTTGAGTTCGTCAACCTCGCTCAGGTACGACTCACGCGTGGACTCGTCCAGGGCGCCGGCGGCCTCGTTGACCGTCAGGCGGGCCTGGGCGGTCAGGTTGCGGGCCGCCGAGACGTCGCCCGACTCAAGCGCCGTGCGGGCCTGCTCCATCTGGTTGCGGAACTGGGCCTCGGTCCGCTGGCGGATCAGATCGTTCCGCTCGCCGAAGTCATCCAGCGGCCCCCCCGCGGTGGGCTGGGCGCCCAGCTCGATCGAGATCTCGTCGAGGCGGTTCTGGATGTGCTGGCGTTGGTCGCCGGTCAGCTGCGACCCGTAGACGCTCAACGCCTGGCGGTACTTGTCGCCCGCCTCGACGAGGCGGCGCTCGGCGAAGGCGGCGTCCGCCTCCCCGAGCAGCACGTTCGCCTGGTAGTTCTCCGCCCGGTCGATCGGGTCGGAGGGCTGCACGTCCACCTCGACCAGGTCCACCGCCGGGGCGGTGACCGGCTCGGGCTGCGTGGTCGCCGCGGGGGCGTCCTGCGCGGGCTGGGTGGTGGCGGGCTGGGCGTCGAGCAGCCCGACGACGTCGTCGGGCTGCTCGCTCAGGAGCCAGTCCACGTCCTCCGCCGGCCCCTCCATGACGCTCAGGCGGACGCTGGAGGTGTCGAACAGCTCCCCGTTGATCCGCTCCAGCTCGACGATCCGCCCGAGGTACCGGTCGGCCTTCGCCGCCCGCTGGGCGCCGATGTCCGCCCCGACGCGGGTGACGCGTTCGAGCGCGGCCTTCGCCTCGGCGTACTTGCCCCCCTCGAAGTCGAGGGCGGCCTGATCCGCCAGGCGGGCCATCGCCCCACGCATCGACTGGCGCTGCCCGTTGACGAGCATGAGCACCGCCTGGCTCGACTCACGCTGCTCGCTCGTCGCGCCCGGGGCGTCGATCACCTCGCGGGCGTGACGCTCGGCCGTCACCAGGTCCTGCCGGGTCATCGCCAGCTCGGCCTTCTGGAGGCTCACGTCAACCGGGTCCGCGGCCCGCAGGCGGGCGTCCACGGAGCTGAGCAGCTGGAACAGACGCATGCTCTCGCGGTCGGTCAGACCGACCGCCGACCCGCCCCGGGACAGCTCGATGAGCATCGCCCGCGCACGGATGAGTTTGCCCTCGACCATCAGATCGCTGGCGCGGGTGAGCATCTCGCTCGCCCCGGCGCTGACCTGCTTCACCTCGGTCGGGCCTGCGTCAGGCGCGGCGGAAAGGGTGCTCGCCATGCCACCGAGCGCGAACGCTGAGGCGGCAAGAACAAGCGAACGGGCAGTTCGATACGCGTGGTTGGTCATCCCGGACTCCACAGGACGGGTGTGTGTTGCTGGCACGGGTCATGTGCCGTGGGGGTTCGTTGCGGGTTCATCCCTGAACCGAGCGGCGTCCGCTCGGCGGACGGGCCGGTGTTGCGGGACCGGCCCAACCCGCGGTGTCTGCGTCTGGGCCTCGCCTCCCGACGTTGACCCTTCCCACACGCGACGCGGACCGTTTCGGCCCAGGGCCGAGAAGATAGCGACGCGAACTAGGGATCGCAAACCTTTGTCGTTGCCGATTTCCGTGGTCGGCTTTCGTTCGGATCTCGGAAGCGGGGCCGAGAATCACCTCTCCTCCATCGTTCGAGGGCCGCACGCCCCCGGTTCCGCCCGCTTAGAGCCATCGTGCCGAGAGCACCCCGTGCTCCGGGCTTCCCTCCTTCTCACCCCCCATCGACTTGAGCAGTTCCTGCGTCTGCTCGGGTCGCATCCGGTCGCCGGCGACGATGATCAGGTCCACCCACGCCCCGGCGCTCTCCCGGTCGATCTTCCCCGAGGCGACCTCCGAGGCGATCTCCTCCGCCTCGCTCAGGCAGGAGGCCCGCAGGATGACCTCCAGGTAGCGCTCCTGCGGCTGGGCCTCGCTGGCGCACCGGACCAGACACCGCCAGTCCGTCTGCCCCAGCTCGTTCCCGTCGTCGTCGAGGTTCTGCTCCGCGTCCACGTTCAGCACCAGGCGCCAGTCGTCCCGGAGCCGCTCGACGATCTCCTCCCCGGTGAGCAGATCCGGGCGGTCGGGGGGCGCCAGGAGCACCGTCCGGTGCTCGTGGGCGCTCGAGTCGGCCCCGCGGGGGTCGTCCACCGGCTCGAGATCGAACGCCGCGAGGATCTTCTCCACGCGGGGGCGGTCCTCGGGCGTCGCCCGGACGGTCACGATCTTGTTCTCATCCACGAAAACGTAGATGAACGGGTCGTCGCACATCGCGCCGAAACCCACCATCCCGTCCTCAAAGAAAAACGCCCGGAACCGGCGCAACGCGTCCAGCAGCCGGTCCTGGCCCACCAGCTCGTAGGCGATGTAGGGGTCGATCTCCCGGTAGGCGTCGTGCCCGATGTAGTCGAGGATCGGGAAGACCCGCCCCGGCATGAGGGAGAGGAGCTGACGCACCAGCGGCTCGAGCCGCTCGGCCGTCACGACGATGTCGAAGACGTACCGGTCGGGCCACTCTTCCCAGTCGCCCCCCTCGTTGTCCCCGTCCGAGGGCTCGAACTCCATGGTGTACCCCTGGCGGGGCTCGATGGGCTCCACGGGGTAGACCCCCAGCGGGAAGGCCATCCCGTCCTGGGTCACCCGCGTCAGGCTCTCATCCACTCGACACCCGGTCATTCCCGTCCGGTCCTCCCTCGGGCGACCCGCCCGATCGCAGGGCGAGGGTAGCGTGGCCCGACCCCGGTCGACGCGCGCCGGGCCCTACCCTCAGGCATGAGCCAGGCCCCGACATCGAATGACACGCTCGTCGCCGTCGCCGTGGGAAACACCCGCACCCGGTTCGGGGTGTTCACGGGCAGCGAGCTGGGGACCCCCCGCTCCGTGGAGAACGCCGATCCCGCAGCCCTGATCCGGGCGATCGCCGAGGAGGCGGGCAAGCTCGAGGACTCGGTGGTCGTGATCGCCTCGGTGAACGACGAGGTGGCCGACGCGCTGGAGGAGGGGCTCGGCGGGGTGCTCGAGTCCCCCCCCATGCGGATCGGGCGTGACATCCCGATCCCGCTGGTCCACACGCTCTCGGACGCCTCGACGCTGGGACAGGACCGGATGCTCAACGCGTTGGGGGCCTCGGCGCGCGCGCGCCAGGCGTGTGTCGTGGTGGACGCCGGCACCGCGGTGACCGTGGACTATGTGGACGCCGAGGGCGTCTTCCGTGGCGGGCTGATCGCCCCGGGGCTGAACATGATGCTTCAGTCCCTGCACGAGCACACGGCCGCCCTGCCCCTGCTCCGGTATGAGCGGCCCGAGGCGGGGAGCGGCCCGGGCGGGTCGGACACCGCCAGCGCGATGCAGCTCGGGGTGACGATGGCCCTGCGTGGGCTGGTGCGTCTGGCCGTTGAGACCTTCGCGATCCGCTACGAGGGGTACCCGCAGGTCGTGGCGACCGGTGGCGACCTGGGCGTGCTCGAAGAGGACGACGCGATCGAGCACTTCGTGCCGGATCTTCAGCTCATCGGGATCCACACCTGCTGCCTGGGCACGCTCGCGGACGCCGACGACGACGAGTAGGGCGTGGCGATGCGGTTCGCCATCCAGACGCCCCTGGCCCCGGGGGCCATCGGCGTGGTCGCGCTCTGCGGCGAGGACCTTGACGCGGACCTGGCGTCGCTCGGGCTCTCCACGCCGGTGGGGCGGGTCCGCCACTGCGATCTGCTCGGCGTGGACCGGGGGCTGGTCGCCCGCTGGAGCCCGACCCGGGCCGATCTGACCCCGCACGGGGGCGTGCGTCTGATGCGCACGCTCGCGGAGGCCCTGCGAGCACGCGGCGTGATCGAGGCGACGCTCGATCCCCGTGAGGCGTACCCGGAAGCCGGGTCGCTCATCGAGGCGCGCGCGCTGGCGGCCCTCTCGATGGCGCCGAGCGAGCGGGCGATCGATCTGTTGCTCGATCAGCCCCGGCGGTGGTCGGGGGTGGACGAGGGCGTGGGGGAGGAGCGTCTGGCGCCGCACGCGGCGCTCCGGCATCTGCTCCACCCCCCGCTGGTGGTGATCGCGGGCGCGCCCAACATCGGGAAGTCCACGCTGGTGAACGAGCTTTCGGGGCGGCGGGTGTCGGTGGTCGCGGATGAGTCGGGGACGACCCGGGATCACGTGGGGGTGACGCTGGAACTCGATGGCCTCACGGTGCGCTGTCTGGATCTGCCCGGATTGGAGGAGGGCTCGACCGGACCGGACGCGCGGGCGCAGGCGCTGGCCCGCGATGTGCTTCGGGTCTCGGACCTGGTGCTGCTCTGCGGGAGCGGGGAGACACCCCCGCCCGACCCGGAAGACCTCGGGATCGGGGGAAGGCTGACGCGTCGGGTGCAGCTCCGGTCGGACCTGGGCGAGTCGCGTTGGGAGGCCGATGTGCGGGTCAGCGCCCTGGCGCGCGAGGGGCTGGAGGGTCTGGCTCGGGCGATCCGGGGGGCGTTGGTCCCGGACCGGGCGCTCGCGGACCCGCGAGCGTGGCGATTCTGGGAGGCGTCTCCCGGTGGCGAGGGGCGTTCCTAGGATTCCCGCCCCCGGGCCTCGGCCCGGCGGTTCGCTGTTCCACATCCCACGGGGCCCACGAGATGGACGAACGTCAACAGCAGATCAAGGCCGGCGCCGGGCTTGAGGACTCCCGGATCAACGAGGACTTCAAGGAGTTCCTTGAGAAGTGGGGGACGTGGCTGCTCGTGGTCGTCGCCCTGGCCTTCGGGGCGATGTGGGGGTACCAGAAGCTCGAGGAGCGTCGGGTGAACAAGGTGAACGCCGCGTTCGCCGCCTACGAGGGCGCCGCCGGCTCGACCAACCCGAACCCGCAGGCGTTGCTGCAGGTCGCCGAGGAGTACGACGGCGTGCGCGCCGTCCCGGACCTGGCCCGTCTCCGACGCGCCGACATCTTCCTGCACGCGGCCCGGACGGGCCTGCGCCCCGGCGCGGAGTTCACGCCCGAGGGTGAGCTGATGAACGAGGATGACCTGCTGGGCGACGACGAGATCGGGCGGTACATCGACCAGGCGCAGGGGCTCTACGCCCAGGTCTACGAGAGCGCGAGCGCGTCGGGGTCGATCCTCGCGATCGACGCGGCGTTTGGTCTGGGGGCGGCGGGTGAGTCCAAGGGGGACGCCGAGATCGCCCGGCGCGGGTACGAGGCGGCGAAGCAGGCCGCGCAGGAGCACGAGCGTCCGATCCTGGCTCGCCTGGCCGAAGAGCGTCTCAACGCGATCAGCGACGGCGTGCCGGCGCGTCCGACGCTGTACGCGTCGTCGGAGCTTCCCGAGCTGCCGCGCTACGAGCCCCCGGCGCCGACCCCGGTCGAGACGCAGATCCCCGTGGTGGGAGAGGATGAGTCGTCCGAGGCCGGACCGGCGGGCGGGATGACCGACGAGGCGTCGGCTCCCGCGGGTGGCGAGGACGAGTCCACGCCGGAGGACGCGGGGGAGCCCGAGCCCTCCGACGCGCCCTGAGCCGATGCCCGAACCGACGTCGCGCGAGCTGATCCTGCCCGGCGGGAAGGTGGACCCCGAGGCGGTGCGCCGCGCGTTCGAGGAGGTCGCCGCCCGCGTCAGGAGCGAGGAGGCGGGGGAGGACGAGGCGCACAACGTCAGCGTGACGTTCGAGCTGCAGCGTGACCTGAAGTCGCGTCTGGACCGGTACCTGACCAGCCGCATCACGTTCATGAGCCGGAACCAGCTCCAGCGTCTGATCGAGTCCGGGGCGGTGCGGGTCAACGGGCGGGAGGCGAAGGCCTCGACGAAGCTGCGCGAGGGGGACCGGGTGCGGGTTTCGCTGCCCCCGCCCCCGGACACGTCCGTGAAGGCGGAGCGCATCCCGATCGAGGTGCTCCACGAGGACGAGCACATCATCGTGCTCAACAAGCAGCCGGACATCATCGTTCACCCGGCGCGGAGCGAGCTGGCGGGGACGATGATCAACGCGCTCGCGTGGCACTTCCGGCACGCTTCTCCCACCGGGGGGGAGCTCTCCAGTGTCGGCGAGCAGTTTGCGCGACCCGGCGTGGTCCACCGGCTCGACCGGGACACCAGCGGGTGCATCGTCTTCGCGAAGACGGACGAGGCGCACTGGAAAATCGGCAGGCAGTTCGAGCAGCGCACGGTGGACAAACGCTACCTCGCCGTCACGCAGGGACGCGTCGAGCCGAACGCGCAGGTGATCGACAAGCCGCTGGGGCCGCACCCGTCGCGTGAGAAGGGGTACCGGGAGAAAGTGGTGGTGCGCCACGACGACCTGGGCAAGCCGAGCGTGACCATCTGCCGCGTGCGCGAGCACTACCGCCTGCATGACCGGGCGGTGGGGGACCAGGCTTTCAGCCTCGTGGAACTCGAACTCAAGACGGGGCGCACGCACCAGATCCGCGTTCACCTGAGCAGCGAGGGATGGCCGATCGTGGGTGACGACCTGTACGGGGGGCGTCCCTTCACACTGCCCGATGGGCGAAAGATCGCTCGCCAGATGCTGCACGCGGCGTTGCTCGCTTTCGAGCACCCCGCCACGGGCGAGCCGATGGTCTTTACGGCGCCCCCGCCGGAGGATCTGCGGGCGTTGGTCGACGCGCTGCGCACCCCCGGCGTGGATGGGGTTCATGTGCAGGGAACCGTTCCTCTGGCGCGTCTGGGGCTTGAGGCGGCGCCCTGAGACCCCGGCCGGGCTTGGGCGAGTTCTTGGCTACTCCGCGCTGCTCAGCAGCTCTCGGTCTTTCAACTCACGCAGAATCGCCTCCCCGGTCTTCTGGGCGATCAGGGCCCGTTCCGGCTTCGCGTGAACCGCGCCGACGCGCGCGACCGCGCGGGCGGCGCGGTCCCCCTCGGGAGACGCGGCCTGGGTGTCCAGCACGGCGCGGGTCATGATTCGAAGATCCCGTGAGATCCCCAGCCAGTCCTCCAGCACGCGCGTCTGTTCTGATGCGGGGAGGTCGCGGTACTCATCCTCGCTCATGTGGATGACGAGGAGATCGTGTTCTGGTGTACGTTCGTCCGAGGCGACGGTGACGTACATCTGCATGGCCTCATCGGTGTTGCCCGAACGCCACAACTGCATGGCGTGTTCAAGTTCGCCCGGGGTCGCCTCCTCGACTGGCGCCGAGGGGTGCTGGGCGTCCGTGGTCTTGAGACTCTGGCAGCCGCTTGAGGCCAGCGCCGCCGCGATCAGGAGCTGGGCCAGACATTTCATGGTTGGATCTCACCGTTGACCACCTGGGTTGTGGCGGGGGGGAGGGATTCAACACCGAATATGCCCTCGGTGACTTGGGACAGATCGTTCACGCTGATCCCGTCGATCACCATGGAGATCTCGGCGGCGAGGTCCCCGGAGTTCGGGTCGTAACTCCGGTCGGTGACCCACCAGGTGACGAGCGCAGTGTCGAGCCCTCTTACGGGTGGGCTCGGTATAGAGAGCGCCGTCCCCTTCTGTCCTCCGCGTGTCGTGTCTCCTTATCGAGGTCGCTCTGCTG
>JBITAG010000128.1:0-4924 GCA_044439985.1 Phycisphaerales bacterium JB059
AAACGCCGACGGCGTCGTGAAGACGCCGCCGGCGTGGGCGAAGCAGTTGACCGATCCTTCGGTTCCGCTTGCCACCCGCAAGAAGGCAGGGACAAGCGTCGGGCCGGATCAGCGGGCCGCGACGCGGGTGGGCTTGAGTTCGGTCGCGCGGCTGAGGGGGCGGGCGCGTCCGGGGCGGTCCTCACCCTCGTGCTCCTCGTCGATGTCATCGATGACGCCGGCGGGGGCGCGGTCACCCTTGGGATCCTTCCAGGCGCTGCCCTTGGACATCTCGGCGAGGACGAGCGTGGCCGCCTGTGCCGCGGAATCGAAGGCGAAGTCCTGGGTGAAGCGGAAGAGCTTGCCGTCCTCGCTGAGCACGCCGCGGTCGAGCATGGAGCGGCGCAGGTCGAGGATGTAGCCGGGGCAGCTCTCGGCGTCCTGGCGGGTGGCGGTGGAGCCTTCCTCGACGATGAACTGGCCGCCGGAGGAGAAGCCCGTCGCGACGACGCCCTTGCCGGAGAGGCGCAGCTCGGGCTGGTCGCCCAGCGCGGGCACGCTCTTGAAGGCCTTGACGCCGAGGACGGGCATGAGCAGCACGAGCTGATCGCAGAAGAAGTCCGCGTCGGCGGCGTCGGGCTCGGAGAGCATCGCCTGGCGGTTGATCTCCGGGTTGTCCACCTCGCAGGTCTTCAGGTCACGCGCGATCTGGATGAGGCGCGACTCGATGTACTCCGCGTGCCCGCGGTGGAGGCGCTGGCCGTCGGCGGTGAGGACGATCATCTTGTTCCAGAAGCTCTTGGAGCGGATCTCGTCGGTCCGCTCGCGCAGGTGGACGGTCTGGCCCACGAAGATGCGCTCGACGCCGGTGGAGGTGGAGGGGCCGACGAGGATGAAGATCCCCGTGCCATCGTTCTCGGCCCGGTGGGCGTGCTCGTTGAACTTGCTGCGGGGGATGATCATCCCACGCCCGATCCACTGGGAATGCTCGATGATCTGCAAGCCCTCGGGCTCGCCGTCAGCGAGGAACGTCTTGATGGAGAAGCCTCGTTTGGGGGTGGACATCCTGCCTGCCTCCTGATCAGAAATCGTGCGGGTCGCGCGCGGCTCCGGCCGCGCAATTCCTGCCCTGGACCCGGTGCGAGTGTACGAGCCCCGGGGGGGCGCCCCGGGGTTTCCGACAGTCTGTCCACACCGAATCCCGTGCAAACGCTGCGCCGCCTCCCAGGCCGCGCAACGCCTTGCACATCAAGGGGTATCGAATCTGGCGCACGGATTGCTCCAGATTTTTGGCAAACCCTGCGCCGGTGACCACCGGTTGCAATGTGGAGCAGTCGCTGACGTTGATCAGGGGACCGTGGGCTCGGCCGGTCGATCGGAAAGTACTCTGCCTGAGACACCCGAATCGCTTCAGGGGGACCCGCCATGCGAACCATGCTCTTGCCCGTCTTTGGATCCATGTTGACCGTGGCCGCCGTCGCTGCGACACCCTTGGCCTCGCCGGACCGGGCGTCCCCGGGTGAGGGCGTGTTCGAGGTGACCTCCGTTCTGGACGGCGGGGCGTATCCGCTCGCCGGGTTCGCGGGTGTCCGGCCCGGAGATGGCTCGGGCCTGGTCCTGCACGCCACCCTCGAGACGGACGCGGGTCGAGCGGCGGGGGCTGGCGCCTCACCGGCCATCGAGGTTCGGATCTCGACCACCTCCTCGCCGGAGCACCGCCGAATCCTCACCACCCCCGATTTCTCGGCGTTCGTGGTCGGGCACGATCTCCTGCTGGTCGAATCCCGTTCGCTCGATGCGGCCCGCGACGAGCTTCGGGTTGTCGATATCCGGCGCGACGAGGTTCTGCTCGAACTTGTGGCGTCCTCCGCTGACCTCAGCGAAGTTCTCGCCCGGGAACTGGAGCACGCGATGGTATCGCTCGGCATGCTCCTGCACGATGGTGGCGAGGCAGCCATCTCAGCGGGCGAGTTCATCCGTACGGCACAAGAGCTGAGCGGCGATCAGGTTGCGTCTGTTCAGTACGCATTCAATGCCCGGACCGGGAGTCTCTCGACCTCCTTCACCAGCCACGAGCAAGCTGAGCGCTAGGGCGCCCTACGCGATCGTCTGCTCCGGCGGCTCCAGCGGCAGCGATCTCGCCAGCTTCAGGTAGCCGATCCAGTTCGACTCCACCTCGGTCATCGAGTCCCCTGCAAACTTGTCGCAGAAGCAGCGGGCGACTTCGAACGCGACGGCGTGCTCCATCACCACCCCCGCCGCGGAGAGGGCGCACACGTCCGACCGCTCGTACTGGCTCCGGTCTGCTTCCTTGGTGTTCAGGTCCACGCTGGGCATGCCCTGGAGCAGGGTCGCGATGGGCTTCATGGTCCCGGTGACGACGATGGGCATGCCGTCGGACATCCCGCCCTCGGTCCCCCCCGCGTTGTTGGTCGGGCGGGTGAAGCCCAGGCAGGGATCGTTCATCTTCGAGCTGTCGAAGTAGATCGGGTCGTGGACCTCGGAGCCCGGCTTGCTCGCGACGTCCACGCCCATGCCCATTTCCACGGCTTTGAAGGCCTGGATCCCCATCACGGCGTAGGCGATGCGGGCGTCGAGCTTGGTCGTCCAGTCCATCGAAGACCCGATCCCCGGGGGGAGCCCGAAGACGTGCGTCTCGACCTTGCCCCCCACGGTGTCCTTGTCGATCTTCGCCTGGCGGATGATCTCACGCTGACGCTCGGTGACGGCCTCGTCCGGGCAGTAGGTGTCCGAGGCGTCGCGCAGGGCCTTGATCTCGCGCCAGTTCTCCTCGCGGACGGTCACGTCCGTGCGGGCGTCGAGGATCTGCCTCGTGAAGCCGAAGGTCTCGATGCCGAAGTGGCGGAGCAGGCAGCGGGCGATGGCGCCGGCGCCCACGCGGCTGGCGGTCTCGCGGGCGCTGGCGCGCTCGAGCGTTTCGCGGCAGTCGGTCGTGAGCCACTTGATCGAGCCGGAGAGGTCCGCGTGCCCGGGGCGGGGGCGGTAGACCGGGGGCGTGCGTTCGAGGTCGTCGAGCCGGGAGTCCTTGTTTTTGATGGAGAAGACCAGGGGCGCCCCGGTGGTGCGTCCGCGCCGGACGCCGCAGAGGAACTCCATGGTGTCGGTCTCGATCTTCATCCGCCCGCCGCGTCCGTAGCCGCCCTGGCGCCGGCTCAGCTCGGTGTTGATCAGGTCCATGTCAAGCTCGAGGCCCGCGGGCAGGCCCGTGATCGTGGTGATCAGGGCGGGCCCGTGAGATTCGCCGGCGGTCTGGTAGTCCAAGGGTGGCATGGGGCAAGGATACTCCCACCGAGCGACCCACCCCGATGAGGAGGATCTGTGCCACACGCTCATTCCGCACCGAAGTACGACGCGATCATCTGCGACATCGACGGGTGCCTCTCCCCGGAGTTCCCGGCGCCGACCGATCTGGGCCGGATCGCGAAGATCGCGGATTGGAACCGACGGGCGAAGGAGGCGGGGTACGTCCCTCCCCTGACGCTCTGCACGGGTCGTCCGCAACCCTTCGCCGAGGCGGTGGCGCGGATGGTGGGGGCCTTCCAGCTCCCGATCGTCTGCGAGGGGGGCGTGTGGCTGCTGGAGATGGACCCGTACCGGTGGTCGATGGACCCGCGGATCACGGGCGAGCATCAGGACCTCATCCGTGAGGTGGAGCGCTGGTCGCTCGCGCAGTTCGAGGGCTCCCGTTTGGAGATCGGGAAGGCGGGCGCCGTGACGATTTTCCATGAACGCGGCGCGGAGTATCTGGAGAGCGTTGTTCTGCCCGCGGTCTGGACGCGGATCAACGACGAGGGGTGGCCGATGCGCGCCAGCATGACGTGGACCTGCGTGAACATCGAGCTGGAGTTCATCTCCAAGTCCAGCGGCATCGACCGCCTGCTCGAGCGCACGGGCCTGAGGCCAGAGCGCCTCGCGGGCATCGGGGACACCATGAGCGACATGGCGATCCGCGAGCGCGTGGCCTACTTCGCCTGCCCCGCCAACGCGGACGAGAAGCTCAAGGCGCACGCGGACTTTGTGTCGAACAAAGAGGAGGCCGAGGGGGTGCTCGACATCCTCGAGAGGATCAGTGCCTAGCGACCCGGCAGCCGATCCAGCGGGAAGGCGGGATCGGAGATGGGGCGGATCGCCAGTGCGAGCAGCGCCAGCTCGTCGTCGTCGCCCGCGATGCGGTTGATGCGGAGCTGCCCGCACCCGGTGCACTTGTGAACGAGGGTCCACTCGCCATCGCCGCGTGACGAGACGGCGATGGGCTCCATGCCCTGCGCGCACGGGGAGCGTCGGTCGCCGATCTCGTCATCGACGTGGCGCGACCAGAGACAGCGGGGGCAGTGGTTGCGGTGGTCCGAGCCGTAGGGGTCGGGGTTGACGGGGGATTTGCAGTGGATACAGCGGAAGGCGCCGCGCTCGTGGCGGCGGGTGTTGGTTGCCATGTGGTTGAGCCTGTGGGCCCTCGGGCGGGCTGCCCGGGGCGGTTTGCCGGGATTCCTGGTCTTGCCCGGCGCGCGGAATCCCCGTGGGGGATCGGCGCGCGGGGCACGCGGAGTCGAATCAGGCAATCGCGGCAGTGGGCTGCATGAGCCCGCAGGGTACCTCGCACCCGCGTTCTGGGTCAACCGGGGCGTGCCCTCTAGGATTGAGCATGGACCCCGACGAGAACGTCTGCCTCTGCTTCCACGTCTCGCTGCGGAAGATCCGGGGGTACCTGAAGCGCGAGGACCCGCCGGTCGCGTCGCTGATCAGCGAGTGCCTGGGGGCGGGGACGGGGTGCCAATGGTGCGTGCCGTTCCTGAAGCACCTGCACGCGCAGCACCAGCGTGGCGAGGAGCCGGACCTGCGCGTCAGCCCGGGTGACTACGCCAGTGCGCGCAAGAGCTTCCACAAGTGCGGGGAGCGCGACGAAGGCGTCGTCGAGCGGGCGATG
>JBITAG010000129.1:0-17576 GCA_044439985.1 Phycisphaerales bacterium JB059
CGGCGGTCTTCCGGCGGGACTTCTCCTCGATCGGGAGCAGCCAGCACCCGGGGAAAAGCTCGGTGAACCCGTGTTCCTTTGTCTCCAGCCATTCGCTGACGCGGGCGCGCAGCATCTCGGTCATCCGCCCCGACCGGAGCCAGAGCCCGAGCACGCCGGGCGTCGCCGGCGGCTTGACCACCCTGCCGGTGGCGTCGAACCGCCAGACCGGGGCGCCCAGCGCCTCGCAGCGTTGGATGAGCGGTGTGACGGGGCAGACCGCGTCGGGGGTGATCGCCTCGGGGATCATGCGGACTTCCTGTAGCCCTCGCACCCGTCGCTCAGCAGGTCAACGACCTTCTCCACGATCTCTCGGGCGCTGAAGGGCTTGCTCATGACGTAGCGGATGTTCGTGGATCCCAGGTCCGCCGGGTCGAGCACGTACCCCCGGGCCGTGAGCATGATGACGGGGGTCGATCCGGTCGCCTCGTTGGCCTTGAGCGAGCGGGCCAGCTCGATCCCGGTGACGTATGGCATCTGAAGGTCGGTGATCACCAGCGCGGGTGGGCGCTCCTGCGCCAGCTCGAACGCCTCCTCGCCGTCCTCCGCCGTCACGACCTCGTACCCGTGGGCACACAGCTTGCGCGCCAGCACGAGTGTGATGTGGGGCTCGTCGTCCGCCAGCAAGATCAGGGGGGCGCCCCGGTTGGCGGATGCGTACTCGTTGGGCGTCTCGGACATGCGGTTCCTTCGGCGGGATGCGGTGCGTGGCTGTCCTGAATTCGGGCCGAGCGGGGGGGGGACTTCACCCCCATCGGTCCGGCGGGAAACCCTTTCCCCCCAGACGTGGGTCTGGGTGGAACGTCCGGACCGGCGGGTTCTCGGACCTGCGGGGCGATCGCCCGGGCGTTGCGCCGGTGGCGTCTCAGCCCACCCCGGCCTCGATCGCGGCGCCCGGGGGGAGGGCGGGCGGGTGTCCGGGCGGGGGGAGACGGAGAAACCTGGCCAGCGTGGGCGCCCCGAGCATGAACGGGAGGGTGTCCACCAACGCCGCGAGCAGCTTGAAGACGTACCCCGTCGCGATGTAGAGGAGCAGCTGGGGGCCGAGCCCGCGGTCCGCGTCGATCGGCAGGGCCTGCGCGTAGTAGTGCGTGATGAGGATCACCGCGGTGGTATCCACGAGCTGACTCACGATGGTCGAGGCGTTGTTGCGAAGCCAGAGGTGTTTGCCTTTGGTCAGCCGCTTCCAGAAATGGAAAAGGTGCACGTCCACGAGCTGCGCCAGCAGGTAGGCGACCATCGAAGCGAAGACAGCGCCGAACGTTAGTTGCTGGAGACGCGCGAAGGTCCAGTTGTCATCGATCCGCACGATCTGGCCCGCCTGGTCGTAGACGGGCTCGGGCAGGGGTGGGGCGGTGATGGAGGGGCCGCCCCCGGGCCCGACGTACTCCATCATCTCGATCGGGACGGGCGCCCGGGCGCCGACCCAGAGCACGAGCAGGACCCCCCCGTTGATCAGCAGCCCGACCTAGACCACCAGCGTCGCCCGCATCCGCCCGTACAGCTCGGAGATGAAGTCCGTGCACAGGAAGGTGATCGGGTAGGGCAGCACGCCCACGGCGATCACGAAGCTGATCTCACCCCACGTTCCGAGGCTCAGCCCGGACCCCTCGGACCACGAGGCGAGCGCGATGAACCGGGTCACCCCGAGCAGGTTGAGCATCGCCAGCGACCCGAGGAAGAGCCCCGCGAGCATGAGAAAGACCGTTTCCCGGCGGGCGTACAGCTGGGCCTCGCCCAGGCGCCGGCGATTCGAGTACGTGTGCTGGACGCTGGGCAGCAGGTCCTCGGGGCGGCTCATACACCAGAGCATAAGCGGACCGGCGTCACTGGCTGGACCGACCTGATAGCATCTTCCCATGACCACAGCGACGGATCGCGACCTCGTGAGTGAAACCCCTCGGACGCAAGGCATGGAACCCGCGGCGGCGCTCGAAGCCCTCCTGATGTGCGCCGACCGACCCACCCCGGCGCCACGCCTTGCCGAGGCGCTCGCCAGCGTCCTCCAGCCCCCCCCGGACGAGGAGGCCATCGAGGCCCTGGTCACGACGCTCAACGAGGCGTACGACGAAACCGGGCGGGCCTTTCGGATCGAGCAGGTCGCCGGCGGATACCGCGTGATGACGCGTCCCGAGTACGCGACGGCGGTCGCCGCCATGCACCGGCTCAAGTCATCCGGGCGGCTCAGCCGCGCCGCCCTCGAGACGCTCTCGATCATCGCCTATCGCCAGCCCGTCACGAGGGCCTCGCTGGAGGCGATCCGTGGGGTGGCCTGCGGAGAGATCCTGCGTGCCCTGCTTGAGCGTCGGCTCATCATGATCAAGGGGCGCGCCGAGGAGCTGGGGCGCCCGATGCTGTACGGCACCACCAAACATTTCCTCGACGTGTTCGGGCTCGCTTCCCTCAAGGACCTGCCCAAGCCCGAGGAGTTCGGGATCGACAATCCCGACCGCTGAACGAGAACCCCCAAGCAACGGAGAATCCCCGTGCGCACCACGGCAGGCAGGACGCTTCGAAAGCCCGCTCTCGCGTTCATCGCGTCGGGCGCCGCTCTCCTCGCGGGGTGCGGTGGAACCACGATCGGGGGCAAGGTCCTGCGGGGCGAGATCGGGCGTGCGATCATCGTCACCGACTCCGACCCGCGTCTGGCCGATCCCGGCCTCGCGGGAATCGAGGTCGAGATCTCCACGCCGGTGAGCGGGCGGGGCGGTCGCGCGGTCCTCGGGACCGGGATCACCGACGACACGGGCGCCTTCAAGATCAACGCGGGACCCTCCAAGAATGTTCCTCCTCGGGTGGCGATCCGAGCCAGCGCCCCGGACGAATATGAAGTCAGGCAGAGCATCTTCCGGCCGAGGGCCGGGGAGAAGGTGCTCCTGCTCATGCGACCACCCAAGGCGCCCTAGCGGCAGGCGATGACCAGACACCCTCCGACCGGACTCCCACCAGGCCTTCGATCCGGCGCTCGCTGGACGGGGCACGTCTCGCGACGCTACGAGATCCGGCCCGGCGGTCTGCTCTACATCGCCATCACCCTCTTCATCGCGATCGGCGCCATCAACAGCCAGAACAACCTCCTCTTCTGGCTCTTTGGCATGGCCGTCGGGGGGATCGTGGTCTCCGGTCTGGCGAGCGGCGCCGCCCTCATGGGTCTGCACGCCCGGCGCATCGCGCCGCGCATGATCGAGTCGGGTTCGCAAGGGGTCATCACCTACGAGCTGGCCCACCGAGGGCGGTTCGTGCCCGCCTTCGCGCTGCTCATCCGAGAGCGTGGAGGGTCCATGGCCCCCGAGCAGGGGCGGGTCGGCCTGCTCGAGCCCGCCTGGGCGTTCGTCGGGCATCTCTCCCCGGGCGCCCGAGCGCGGGGGCGGGCCCGTGTGCTCGCCGGACGGCGCGGGTTGGTCCGCCTCGACGCCTATGAAGTCTCCTCCACGTTCCCCTTCGGGCTCTTTCGAAAGACCCTCGTCTTTCGTCAGCCGCAGACGATCGCCATCACCCCGGCGCGCCTTCCGGTGCGTGAGGGGCTGCTCGAGACCGTCGCCCTCGGTTCCGAGCGCGGCGCCCCGCGCGGGCGTCGGTCGGGCATGAGCGAGGAGTTCTTCGGCCTGCGCGCGTACGTCCCCGGGGACAGCCCCCGGTTCATGGCGTGGAAGCGGTCCGCGGCGCTCGGTGAGCTGGTCGTCCGCCAGAACGCGGCGCCGATGCCCCCGCGCCTGGTGCTCGAGATGGATCCGAAGCTCGCCGACGCCGATGAGCGGGACCGCGAGCTGGCGCTCTCCCTGCTCTCCACCCTCGCGTTGGAGGCGGGGGCGCGGGGGTACAGCGTGGGGATCGACCTGGCCTGGGCGGGGTACCGCAGCCCGCTGGGCGGGGGGGCGCGGCTGCTGCGTCAGCGTCTCATCGAGCTGGCCTCGGTGGAACTCGACCCGCACCAGGTGGCCCCGGAGACGCCCCTCGTGACGCGGGCCGTCGGGCGGACGATCATCACCAACGGCGCGGGCAAGGCGCCCTCCCCTCGTGACGCCGCGCTGGTGAACATCGCCGACACCTCGAGCTGGCTCAAGCCCGGCGTCCCCTCCCCCCGGCTGGCGATCTCCGCCTCCGACGCGCGAGCCCGAGACGCGAGCGCCCCCGCACGGGAGCGAACTCGGTCCAAGCGAGCGAGGGTGTCGGCATGAGGCACGCCATGGATCGATCGCTGCTCTGGGTCTCCCTGCTCGCGACGGCGGCGTACGGCGTCGCCGACGAGAACGTCGCCCTGCTGCTCGTGGGACTGGTCGGGGTCGCGGTCTGTTGGTTCGTCGTTCGAGCCCGCGGGGGCGCGGCCCTCCCGGTGAGCCTCACGCTCACCTTCACCCTCGCGGCGGTCGGGTACGCCATGATCCGGCTCGTCGGCGAGGGCTTCAAGGTCGGCGTCTTCAGCGAGTTCGTGCTCGCCCTGATCATGGTCAAGCATCTGGACCGGCGCACGGCGCGCGACAACGCCCAGGTCATGCTCCTGAGCGTCTTCCTCGTGGTCGGCGCCATCCTGACGAGCAATCGGCTCCTGCTCGCGATCATCATCCTGATCTTCGTGCCGGTGCTCTGTCGGGCCGTGGTCCGGCACCAGATCTTCGCCGCCGGGGAGGCGGCCCGGTCGTTCGTGGACCTCCGTCCCGGCCCGCCCCCGATGCGCGAGACGATGGACCTGCGCCGGCTGGTCTGGGTCTCATCGCTTAGCTGCGCCTGCATCAGCGTCCTCGTTTTCGTGCTCATGCCTCGCGGCGTCGGGATGCAGGCCTTCGGCGCCTGGGGCGCCACCTCCCTCGGGCAGACCACCGCCTTCACCGATGAGGTCGAGCTGGGGCGCGGCGGGCTCATCAGCCAGTCCAGCACCCCCGTGCTCGATCTTGAGGTCCGCAACGCGCGAGGCGACATCCTCGGGTCCGCCAGCGAGGTCTTCTACCTGCGCGGCTCCGTCCTTGATCGCTACGAGGACGGACGCTGGACCCGCGGCTCCGGGCGGCGCGATCTGCTCGGGCGCAGCGCCGCGAACTATGTGGGCCCCGACAGCCCGTACAGCGTTGGGCCGCATGAGCCAGAGACCGATCTCGAGCTGCGCATCACCCTCCGGAACACCAAGCCGGGCGAGCACCATCTCTTCACCACCTGGCGACCGATCAAGTTCGAGTCGCTTTCCCCCACGCGCATCAAGCACGACCCCAACGACGGGACCATTCTCCGGGTCAGCCCCACCGGGGGGAAGTTCGAGTACGTCGTCCGATGCCGCGAGCTGCCGAGCAGCTTCGATCAGCAGCGGGTGTTCCGCAATCCGGCGAGCTTCCCCTCCGCCCGCATCGGACAGCTGACCCGGCGTGTCCTCGAGGAGGCCCCGGAACCGATCAATATTGATCCTTTCGAGCGGACGTTCTCTGAGAACCTCAGCGCCGTCCGCGCGATCCGCAACTACCTGGTCAGCAACTTCGCCTACTCCCTCGAGACCCGGACCGCCCCCCCGGACGAGGACCCGATCGAGTGGTTCCTCTTCGGAGAGGACAAGCGCGGTCACTGCGAGTACTTCGCCTCGGCGATGGCCGCCATGTGCCGGAGCGTCGGCCTGAACGCCCGCGTGATCACGGGGTACGTCGCGACGGAATGGAACGCGCCCACCGGGCACTACATCGTGCGAGAGTCCAACGCGCACGCCTGGGTCGAGGTCGAACTCAAGCCCGATCTCTGGCGCCCCGAGGACCCCACCCCCACGAGCGATCTGACGTCCATCCACCAGCCCTCCCGCTCCCTGCTCGCCCGAGCTCGGCGCCTGCTCGACACGGCCGAGTACGCCTGGATCAACTCGGTGGTGGGGTTCAACCGGCGCAGCCGCTCCCGCATGGTGAACGCCTCGTTCGATTCCTCTGTGACCGAGTGGACCGAGGGGCTCGGCGAGCGCGTCCGCGCCGGCGGGGCGGGCCTGGCGCTCCGGGCGGCGGGCGCGGGGCTCATCGCCTTCGCCTGCTCGATGGGGCTCGGCCTGCTGGGCAGCTGGCTCTTCACCCGCAAGTGGGGGGGTGGGGCGAGGCGGTTCTCCCTGATCACCCTGCTCGCGTGGCTCCCCAAGCGATCCGCGTCCCGCCCGCACGAGTCCCTCCACGCCCAACTCCTCCGGGCGCTCGAGCGGGCCGGGCGTCCCAAGCCGGCGTGGCGTCCGCTCGCGGCCCACGCGGCGCTTGTCGCCTCGGACCTTCCCGACGGGCCGGACCCGGAGACCGCCGAGTCCCTCACGCGCAGTGTGGACGCGATCTATCGCGAGCGGTTCGGGGGGCGACGCCTCGAGCGGGCCGAGATCGCGCGCGCGCGGTCCGATATCGCCGCGCTCGACCACCGGCTGCGCCAACGACGCTGAGGCGGGGTGGCGTCCGAATACCTCCCGCCCCATCCCCGATGTCCAGAACGGGCGGCGCCGGTCGCCCGCCCGGGCGTCCGATCCACCTCCCCGAACTGGAACGCCCCGCCCGATCGGTCGATGCCGCGCGGTTCAGTCATTGGTAGCCGGAGACACACCCATGCCCGCGAGCAGATCACGAACCCAGCGCTGGCGCGATTCGTTGCAGAAGATCCATCAGCGTGGAGGCGGGCTCGAGTTCACCGCCGAAACCGGCGTTGATCAGGAGGCCGGTGACCTCGTCTGGCGTGTCCGCCTGCTCGACCTGAGCGAGACGGAGATGGTCGTGGAGGCGCCGGGCTCGATGGGCAAACGCTTCGCGGTTGCGCGGGGGGCCCGCCTCGTCGGGATCATGAACGTCGGGCAGAACCGGTGGATGTTCCACACCCGGGTGCTCGAGACCATCGACGGGCCGACCCCGGCCATTCGCCTGGAGATGCCCGAGCGGGTGGAGCGGTGCATGCGCCGGTCGTTCGATCGAGTCTCCACCGCGGCCCTCACCCTCCCCCGGGTGGAGTGCTGGACGCTGCGTGACCCGCGGACGGCGGTGCCCTGCGAGGTCGCCAACCGCGTTCGGATCCTCGACCAGCTCGACTCGGACATCGTGGGCTCGATCGGTCCCGCCGAGCTTGACGCGACCGACCTGCCGGAGGTCGGCCCCAAGTTCACCGCGGAACTGGCCAACATCGGCGGGGGCGGGATCGGCCTGCGGATCGCCCGCGATGCGGGACCGACGGTGGAGGGGGCTCACCTCTTCTGGCTGCGGATCGATCTGCGACCGGTCGTGCCGACGCCCCTGGCGGTCACGGCGCGGCGTGCACACACGCACATCGACAGCGCACAGAACCTCTATGCGGGCATGGCGTTCGAGTTCCAGCTCAACCCCAGCCACAAGGGCTTTGTGATCGACCAGATCGGTCGGTTCTTCGCCGCCGCCCAGCGCCGCGCCGCCGCCTGACGCACACAAGAAAACGCCCGCTCGGGATGAGCGGGCGTTCTCGCTTTGGCGTGTTGATCCGGGCTCAGTTGAAGAAGGAGAAGGCCTGCCCGGTCGAGTGCGTGCGGGGGCGTTCGACCACCATCACGCGGGCGTCCTTCTCGCCCGAGTAAAGCTCGATGCGGTTCCCGCCCTCGTTCCAGACACCCGTCCAGTGACGCTCGGTCGGGTGCACCTGGGTGACGCGTCCGAACTTCGTGTTGAAGTCCGCCCGCCCGCTGGCGCTCTGGATATCCAGCGTGCCGCGGGACTCGGGGGGGAGCACGAGGTAGACCGGGCCGACCGAGGAGGTCAGGCGCACCGGCTCGACGACCGGCTCCACCGCGCGGACCTCGACGCGCCCGCCCTGCCCGCCGGCGAACCCGTTCTCGACGGTGATCGCCCCGCGGATGCCGACGATCTCGACGTCGCCGCCCGAGTTCCGCACGAGCAGGCCGTCGCAGACGGGCGTACGGATCGTCAGGTCCACCCGGGGGTGGAACCCGCTCTCGAGGGGGGCGTTGAGCGTGGTGACGCGAAGAATCGAGCGGTCGGGGCCGGCTTCGTGCTCGGCCTGAACCCAGAGCGACTTGTCCGAGGGATCGATCCCGTACGAGGCGATCTCGGCGCGGTCACCCCGGGGGATGTTCCACTCGATCTCCGCCTCGGAAAGACGGTCGCTGGCGATGATGGTGATCGAGCCGTTCTGGTTCTCGATATCCAGTGCGGTGAAGCGTCCCCGAGTCACCGGCGGGCCGTCGATCTCAATCATCTTGGTGCGCTGGATCGAGACGAGGCGGCTGCGCACCCCGCCCTTGCGGCAACCGCTCAGGGTCATCAGGCAGGGCAGCGCGATCGCGCACGCCAGCAGGCCCAGGGTGCTTCTCCGGGCGATGCCCGGCTTCGTCTGCTTCTTCATGGATCGGTCCACCTGTCTTGAAGAGTCTTTGTGCGGACAATGTTTGGGGAGGGCTCCTGGAGCCCTCTGCAATCTATCGACCGAGAACCCGGCTCGCCTCACCCGGATCTCCCTGCTCGGGTCCACTTTCCGTCACCCGTTCTTGATCCAGGTCGCCTCGGACTGCCCGCCCCGGCGATGCGGCGGGCTAGGATCTGCTGTAAGGTATTTCATCGCTCCGGGTTCGAGAAAAACCGCGAGCGTTCGGATCGTAGACGGGCGGCGACCCCGCCCCGGACGGAATGGATGACCCGCGTCACCCCGCCCCCGGGCCGTGCACGCGGCATGATTTGGGCTCAACGCGCTCTGAACGGTTTCATCGCATGATTGGACTTCTTTCGGTGGTTCTCGCGTTCTAGGGCAAGTTGGGCGTCATGCTGGTTCTCGCCCCTCCGGGTGAGGGGGCCCGCTCTCAAAGCGGGCGCGGCGCCATACCACCGTCCAGAACATCTCCTCTGGCCCGGACGCCCCTGCGCCCGGTCCTCTTCCGGCGCTTTGCGCGCGGGGGCAACGGTGGACGCACACAACCAGCTCATCATCGCACAGGCCGGCGGCGTTGGCGCCCAGGTCCTCTGGGCGGTCCTCGGACTCGTGCTCGGGGTCGCGCTCGGCGCCTTGGGGGCGAAGTTCCTCGGCGCCAAGGGGCTGGCCGACGCCAAGGCCGAGGGTGAACGCATCCGAGCCCAGGCGCGGGACGAGAGCGAGACGATCCGCGAGAAGGCCAAGGTCGAGGCCGAGAAGCTCGCCCTGGAGCGCAAGTCCGCCTTCGAGAAGGAGGCCGAGCAGGCGCGCAACGAGCTGCGCGACCGGGACCGTCGCCTGACCAAACGGGAGGACCAGCTCGACCGGAAGGAGCAGGGCCTCGACGCGCGGGAATCGCAGGTGAGCACGCGGGCCGAGGAGCTTGAGGCCCGGGCCGAGCGTCTGGACGCCCGGGAGCAGGAGGTCACCGCCCTCATCGAGCAGCAGACCGAGAAGCTCCACCAGGTGGCGGACCTGACGCCCGCGGCGGCCCGGGAGCTGCTTCTGGAGCGTGTGGAGGAGAAGTGCCGCGACGAGGCGGCCAAGCTCACCCGCAAGATCATCGAGGAGGCCGAGGAGGGGGCCCGGGAGAAGGCCAGCGAGATCACGCTGCAGGCGATCCAGCGGTACGCGAGCGAGACGACCAGCGAGTCCACGGTGCGCACGGTCGAGATCCCCTCCGATGACATGAAGGGCCGGATCATCGGGCGTGAGGGGCGGAACATCCGGGCCTTCGAGAAGGCGACGGGCGTGGACATCATCGTGGATGACACCCCGGGGGTCATCGTGGTCTCCTGCTTCGACAAGGTGCGTCAGGCGATCGCGGTCGAGGCGCTCAGCCGCCTGATCGCGGACGGGCGCCTCCATCCGACGCGCATCGAGGAGGTGGTGGAGAAGACCCGCTCCGAGATCGAGGAGCGGGTGATCAAGGCGGGCAAGGACGCCGCGGTCGAGGTCAAGCTCAAGGGCTTCCACCCGAAGGTCATCGAGGCGATGGGCAAGATGTCCTACCGCACGAGCTACGGGCAGAACGTCCTGCGTCACTCGATCGAGGTCGCCTTCCTCAGCCAGATCATCGCCGAGCAGCTCGGGCTCGACGGTCGCCTCGCGCGCCGGTGCGGGTTCCTCCACGACATCGGCAAGGCGATGGACCACGAGATGGAGGGCGGGCACCCGAAGATCGGGATGGAGTTCGCCCGCCAGTACGGGGAGAAGGAAGAGGCCGTGCTCAACGCCATCGGGGGGCACCACGCCGACATCCCCGCGACGACGTGGTACACCCCGATCGTCATGGCTGCCGACGCGGTCAGCTCCGCTCGCCCCGGCGCCCGGCGTGAGTCGATGGAGCGCTACGTACAGCGCCTCAACGAGCTGCAGGACATCGCGATGAGTCAGCCCGGCGTGACCGAGGCCTACGCCATCCAGGCCGGGCGGGAGGTCCGGGTCATGATCGACGCCGACCGCGTCAGCGACGATGAGGCCTACCTGATCGCCCATAACATCGCCAAGCGGGTCGCCGACGAGATGACCTTCCCGGGGGAGATCCGCGTGACGGTCCTGCGCGAGACCAGGGCCATCGAGGTCGCCCGCTGACCGGGGCAAGCCCCTTGTCGTGACCTTGCCGGGCCCGGTAGGCTGAGAGGCACACCGGGGCGTTCACCGGAGGTTGCGGATGCGGTACAGATGGCGACAGATGATGGGGATCGGTGTCGTTGCGCTCGGCCTGGGCCACGCGTTGGCCCAGCCCCTGGCGACCGATCCCGCCGAGGTGGTGCGCTACGACGGGTACGCCCTCGTCCGGGCCGTGCTCAACGCCCCGGGCGATCTGGAGGCGCTCGAATCGGCGGGGATCCGCATGCTCTCCTGCGAGCCCTCCCCGCACGGGGTGGACCTGCTGGTCCCGCCGGGCGTCGGCGATGTGCTCGAGGCGATGGGGCTCACCAGCGAGACACTCATCGAAGACATCCAGCCGATGATCGACGCCGAGTCGGCTCGCATCCGCGAGAGCCTGCGCCGTCTGGCCCGCGGCGAGGGGGACTGGTACGCCGACTACAAGCCCCTCGACGCGATCGACGACCGCATCGATGAACTCATCGCTCGACGGCCCGATCTCGTCTCGCGCTCGGTGATCGGGACCACCCACGAGGGCCGACCGATCTGGGTCATGCGTATCTCCGGCGAGACAGGCGGCGCCTGCAAGCCCGGGTTCCTGCTCAACGGTCTCACCCACGCCCGCGAATGGATCACGCCCATGAACGTGATGTACCTCGCCGAAAGCCTGGTGGACGGCTACGGCGTGGATCCGGAGATCACCTCGATCGTCGATCAGATGGAGTGGTTCATCATTCCCGTGCTCAACCCGGACGGGTACGCGTTCTCCTGGACCACGAACCGGATGTGGCGGAAGAACCGGGCCCCTCACCCCCAGATCGCCTCCCGCCGGGGGGTCGACCTCAACCGCAACTACGGCGTGGACTGGGGGCACGACGAGGGATCGAGCCCGGCGCCCTATGCCGATCTCTACCGGGGGCTCGCCCCGTTCTCGGAGCTGGAAACCAGCGCCCTGCGTGACTTCGTGCTCGCCCATCCCAACATCCGAGGGCACAACGACACCCACAGCTACGGAGAGATGATCCTCTTTCCGTGGGGTTTCCGGCCCGCGAAGATCCTTGAGTACGTGGAGTACTACAAGCTCGGGCTCGAGATGAACTCCCTGATCCGTGACGAGGGCGGCGCGTTCTTCGCGATCGGACCCGTGCAGCACACGCTCTACACCATCTCGGGCGGATCGACCGACTGGTTCTACGAGGTCGCCGGCGCCTGGACCTATATGTACGAACTGCGGGGATCCTCCTTTGATCCCGACCCGTCCGAGATCCGCCCCGGCGCCGAGGAGACCTTCCGAGCCACCCTGCTCCACGCCTCGCGCGTGATCGAGACCACGACCTTCCGCGCGGATCTCGACGGGGACTGCGACTTCGACTACGGCGATGTCCTCGCGTTTCTTGCCGCGTTCGCCTCCGGCGACCCCGTGGCTGATTTCAACCAGGACACCGCGTTTGACGCGGGAGACGTTCTTCTGTTCCTTGAACTCTTCTCGGAGGGGGCGTAAGTCCGCCCGGGCGTGGAGGCGATCACCACGCGGCGCCGACAGGCGCGCCGGTGATCCGACCCGTCGGAAACGAGCACGCGACTCGTCGCCCAGGCAGTGACTCGAAAGGGAGGTTGCGGATGAGTCTCCAACAAATGGCCGGCGTGCTGATCGGGTGTTTCGCGTTCCTCGGTCTGCCGGCCGGCGCGCAACCCCTGGCCCCCGATCAGGCGTCAGCGGTGCGTTATGACGCCCATGTGATCGCCCGGGTCGATGCGACCACGCCCGAGGATCTGGCCCTGCTGGAGTCGTTGGGCGCCCGCATGGTTTCCTGTGAGCTGTCCCCGCAGGGAGGCGACTTCGTTCTGTCCGTCGGCGCCCTGGCCGAACTCCGGAACGCGGGATACCGCGCGGAGGTCACCTGCAACGACGCCCAAGCGCTCCTCGACGCCGAGGCCACCCGCATCCGGGCCAGCCTTGAGCGCTACCGCCAGCGTGGCGAGGATGAACTCTTCTTCGACGACTACCGCCCCCTGCCCGAGATCGACGCCTTCATCGACGACCTGATCGCCCGGCGTCCGGATCTCGTCTCCCGGTTCATCATCGGGTACTCGCATGAGGGCCGACCCATCTGGGGCATGCGCATCAGCTCCGGGAAGTCCGGGTGCAAGCCCGCCTTCCTGCTCAACGGCGTCACCCACGCCCGAGAGTGGCTCACCGTGATGAACGTGCTCTACCTTGCCGATCACCTCGTCACGAACGAGGGCGTTGATCCCGTCGTGACCGATCTGGTCGAACGCGTCGAGTGGTTCATCATTCCCGTCCTCAATCCGGACGGGTACCACTACACCTGGACCACGGACCGGTTCTGGCGCAAGAACCGAAGAGAGCCACCCGAATCCCGCCCAACGAGCTGGGGGGTGGACCCGAACCGCAACTACGCCCACCGCTGGGGCCGACCCGGCTCAACCGCGAACCCCAACAGCGGCACCTATCGGGGGCCGGCTCCTTTCTCCGAGCCGGAGACCGCGGCGCTGCGTGACTTTGCGCTCGCCAACCCGCAGATCCGAGCGCACAACGACGTGCACAGCTACGGGAACTACGTCCTCTTCCCATGGTGTCAGCAGACGGAGGAAGCTCCCGATCACGCCGAGTACGCGGCGCTTGGGGACGCGATGCGTCAGCTCATCGTGGATGCGGACGGGGGCAACTGGCGCGTCGGCCCGGTCTCGACCACGCTCTACCTCGTCTCGGGTGGCTCGGTGGACTGGTTTTACACTCAGACCGACGCCGTTTCGTTCAGCTACGAACTCCGGGGCGGGAGCTTTGCGCCCGGCGCCTCGCAGATCATCCCCGGCAGCCGGGAGACGATCGGCGCGACGCTGCACCACGCCGCGTACGTCGCGGACCGCTCGTCCTTCCGGGCCGATCTGGACGGGGACTGTGACTTCGATTACGACGACATCATCGCGTTCCTGGCGGCGTACGTCAGTGGGGAGCCCGACGCCGATTTCTCACCGGACGGGAGCTTCGACATCGACGACGTCCTCGCCTTCATCGAGGCCTTCGCCTCAATGTCATGAGCCTCCGCCCGCGAGTATCGCGCCGACGAGGATCGCCGGGAGCAGGGGGCGGGCGTCAATCACGCCCTTGATCCATCGGTCACCGAGGCCGAGGGCGAGCAGGGCGCCGCCGCTCATGCCCGCGAGCCAGAACGGACCGACGCGGTTGCTCCCCGCCAGCGAGGCCGCCCAGACGCTCCCCCCGACGATGAGCAGGGTCGCGAGCAGGGCGCCCGGGAGGCGTCCCCAGATCACCGGCGCCGTTCGCACGCCGTAGGCCCGGTCCGCCTCGATATCGGGCAGGTCACAGAGCATCGCATCCCCGGTGGCCACCACGGCGAGCGCAAGGAGCAGCGGGGCGTACCCCGTCCAGGCCGAGAGGTTTCCGGATCGCCCGAGGCCGACGCCCGCCGCGAGGGTCAGGAGCCCACCGCCGACAAAGACGTTCTTGATCAGCGGGATGTCTTTCAGGCGTCCCCAGGGGGAGGGGCGCCCGGCGGGCCGGCCTGAATAGAGAAGGATCGAGAGGCTCCCGGCGAGCACGCACGCGCCCCCGACGGGTCCGCCGGCGATGGTGCAGAGCACGCCGCCGATGAGCAGCAAGCCCACTCCGGACACGCGCAGCGCGCGTCGGTGAGCACGAACGAATCGGGACCGAAGCGGCCAGGCCGCCTCGTCCGCGGGATCGAGCTGGCCGTCACGCCACTTGGCCCGGTCGGCGATCATCATGCCCCAGGCGGCGCAGAAGATCCCAACCAATGCGGACGCGAGGAAGCTCCCGTCCCGGCGCCACCACAGCCCCGAGAGCTGGAGGAAGGCGGCGCCGATCCCGGTCGCATAGACCGCCCCGCCCAGGCCGGCGTGCCAAACCCCGTCAAGGGTCGCCAGCGCCCGTCCGGTCACCCCCCGACCTCGGCGTTCTCCCATGACCAGGCGAGCGAAGGGTCGAGCACGCTGACACTCGATCGGTCGAGCAGCTGGTCGGCCAGGCGGTCCATTGCCAGACGCTGCTTCCGGAGGCGCAGCTCCCGTTCGATGCGCGCCCGCTGCGACGCGCTGACGGCCTCGGCGGGGATGTCCCGCTCGACCATCAGGACCGCGAATCCCCCGTCGATCGCGATGACGTTCGAGACCTGTCCCGGGGCCAACGCGTCGAGCGCGCGTCGCAAAGAATCGGGGAAGGCGGGGTCGACGGGACTGACCGCCCCGATGTCTCCCCCGCGCGCGCCCGAAGCGTCGATCGAACGCGTCGCGGCGCGGGCGATGAAGGCCTCGAGCCGGTCCCCGGGCGCCCCGAGGATCTCGCGGCGGAGGGCCGCGGCCTCCCGCTCGGTCGGGGTGACCAGGATCCGGGCGCCCTTGCGCGCCCCATGGCGTACCCGTTCGGCCAGCTCCACCTCGCGCGGCTCGACGGTCACGCTCTCGCGCGTCAGCGCCCGGAGCATGGCGTTGCGCCGGATCAGGGCGTTGAAGCCCTCCGGCCCGAGCCGACGCTGGCGCCGGATCTCCCCGAGCACGTTCGCGGCGTCCGACACGCCGATCTCCCGGTTGAGCAGGTCACGCTCCTGACGCAGATCGTCCTCGTGGACCGAGAGGCCGCGTCGTTGCAGCTCCCGCTCCAGCGCGCGATCGAGCGCCAGTTCTTCGAGCGCCTGTCGCCCGGCCAGCTCACCCAGCCGGGCGTGCAGCTCGCTCCATGCCACGGCCTGCCCGTTGATGATCGCGGGGGCCCTGGCGGGGGTGGGGGCGACGTCCACCCGGATGTCCCGCTGGGGCGCTTCGCCGAGGGGCGCCCCGGCGGCGCCGGGCGTGCCCGAGCAGGCGCCCAGCAGGAGCGTGCCGACACCCACCGCCGCGACCGTCCATCCGCGGGGCGAGGCGTCCCATATTCTGCGTCTGTTCATGGCGGATCAGAGCCTCGCGTCACGTGCGGGTCAACCGCTTGGGGTGCGGAGGCGTACCGTCCGATGCAGAGGGCAGGGCCGGTCGCCCGGCATCGGACGCCCGCAGGCCCTGGCCGACGCCACCATGAACACCCCCGACACCGCCCAGCACGAGACCGAACGACGGAGCCCGGACCGCCCCGCCCCGACCCCGCAGCCCCGGGCGGTGGTCTGCCCCTACTGCGGCGTCGTCTCGGGAGGCGCCTCCCGGTGCAGCGCCTGCGGCGGGCGGTTCGACCCGCTCTCGCGTCAGGCGACCCAGAACGCGATGGGGCCGTGGTACGTCCGCGATGAGCAGAACCCGACCCTCCCGGGGTGCTCCTACGACACCCTGGTCGCCCGGGTCCGGCAGGGCAAGGTCAGCGCCTCGAGCGTCGTCCGCGGACCGACCACGCGTCAGTTCTGGATGCTCGCCAAGCGCGTCCCCGGCGTGTCGCACCTGCTCGGCTTCTGTCACGCCTGCCAGGCGAAGGTCGAGCCGGAGCAGTATTCCTGCATGTCGTGCGGCGCCGTCTTCGAGGTGGACCGGGATCGGCAGCACCTGGGCGTCGGCCCGGCGCGTCTGCTCCCCGGGCAGGGCTCCCCCGAACGCGTCGCCGCGTTCACCCAGGCGTCTCACGCGGCGGTGGAGCGCCCGACCTGGTCCTGGGAATCAAGGGCCGCCGCTTCACCCTCCCCGACGACAACCGACACGGGCACGGCGCCTGGCGCGGACACCGATCGGATCAAGCTCAAGCGTCTGGAAGGTGTGGTGGCGCGCCAGCGGCTGACCAACCGCGTGCTGCTGGGCGTGTGCGCTCTGCTGCTGCTGGGTATTTTCATCGTGAGCATGCTCTCTCGGTCCACGCCGGCGTCCGTCGCGCCCTCCCCGGATTCCACGCCGGTCGCCGCGCCCGAGCCGGCGTCCGCGATCGAGTCGGACCCACCGCCGGTCCAGGCTCCCGAGGCGGGAGCGACGGAAGAACCGGCCGAGTTCGACGCCGAGCCCGGCTGGGATCGGGTGCGTGACCGGGTGTACCGGCTGATCTCCGATGGGTCGAGCGAGTCGCTCAGCGCCGCGGTGCTGGAGCTGGAGACACTCCAGCGGCGCGACCGACTGCCCGGGGAAGGGGTGGAACTTCTCGAGCGGCTCCGCACCGAGATGGACGCGGTGCGTCTCGGGGACGTGCCCTGACTCGGACGCAAGCATCGTTTCGCCGCGCCGCCCGGATCGTGTAGACTCGCGATGGAGCGGCGGGGGACCGGACGCGTCTCATGGATCAGCACGCTTTGACCAATCCCCGACCCCTCGCCGGCGCCTTCACGCTCATCGAGTTGCTGGTCGTGATCGCGATCATCGCGCTGCTCATCGGGATCCTGCTCCCGGCGCTGTCGTCGGCGCGGAACACCGCGCGGACGGCGGTCTGCCAGTCCAACATGCGTCAGCTCGGCATCGCGGCGAGCGGGTACGTGAGCGACGCCAACGACTTCATCCCCGGCTTCTCCTGGCAGGGGGGCGACGGGCCGCTCCCGACGGCGTTCTCGGATCTTCAGTCCGCGGGCTCCGATACCCAATCGGTCAAGAACCAGGCGCTCGACATTCTCCGCCAGCGCACCGGGGACGTGACCATCCCGGTTTCCAGCGTCTCGCCCAACTGGTACCCACATCTCTGGTTCACGCACCTGGTCTTCATCGACTACCTTTCGGAGCGGCCCGACGAGTGGGGGGCGGTCTGCCCTGAGGACGCCGAACAGTTCGAGCGGTTCCGCACCCCGCTCTCCGAGTTCAGCCCTTCCGCGAAGGTGCGCAGGTTCGAGAGCACCTATGAAACCGTGGCGACCACCTTCTCACCCGATGTCGAGCGAGGAGAGCGCTCCCCGGTGCACCAGCACGGCGAGGCGATCTCGACGTTCAGGCGGGCGGACCGGTACCTCTTGAACCGGCGCATCAGCGAGGTCGCCTTTCCCGCCTCCAAGGTTCACATGAACGACACGGTCGATCGCCACTTTGCCGATGGGGAGCTTTACTTCGCCGACCCGGAAGCGCGGATGCCGCTGCTCTTCTTCGACGCCTCGGTCCGGGTC
>JBITAG010000130.1:0-10070 GCA_044439985.1 Phycisphaerales bacterium JB059
CGGGGCGCTGGCTAGTTCGTCGAGCACGAGCCGTATGCGGTCTGGGTCGTCGGCGGGGACCGTCCCGCTCCCCGGGGCGCCGGTGGCGAAGGCGGGGTCGAGCTGCGCGGGCCACGATCGGGGCGGGGATTCGATCGCCTCGTCGATGAGGGCGCCGGCGCGGGCCGCCTGGCGTTCAAGGGAGAAGTGGTCGCGCACGCGCCGCCAGGCGCGCCCCCCGATCTCGTGCACGCCGTCACGCGCCACCGAGGCCACCCCTTCGGCGAGGCGACGGGCGAGCCGGGCGTCGGTCGTTCGCTCGTCGAAGTCGATGAGGCGTCCGCACGCGGGCGTGTCGATGACCTCGCCCGCGCCCGAGGCGGTGCGGGTGATGACCGGGGCGCACCCGCGCGCCATCGCCTCCAGCAGGGAGACGCTCATCCCCTCCCGCCGCGAGGCGAGCAGGAAGACGTCGCTCTGCTCGAGCAGGGGGGTGACCGCGTCCGGCCCGACGCCGGGGATCACCCGCAGCGCGGGCGAGTCCGCGGCGATCGCTTCGAGGCGCCCGAGCGCGGGACCGTCACCCACGAGGGTGAGGCGGTGGGGGATGTTCATGGTCGCGAGGTGTCGCGACATCTCCACGAGCGCGAGCACGCGCTTCTGCTCATGCTCCAGACGACCGGTGTAGATCAGTTCGAGCGGGCGACCTTCGATCGGGGCGCGCCGCGGCGGGTCGTTCGGCGCCCCGATCCCGTTGGCGACCGCTCGGATGTGCCCGGCCCGCTCGGGGAACCGGGCGCGGAGCAGGGCGGCGATGTGCTCGCTCACCCCCGTCATCCGGGCGAAGCTCGGCTCGTACCGGGCCAGCACCGCGTTCTCGTACGACGAGTCCAGGTGCTGCCACCCGATGACGCGGACGCGGTCCGGGCACTGGCGGGTGAGGGCGGCGCAGGCGCCGAAGCAGTCCCCGTGACGCGTGGGGATGAGGGCGACGGGGCGTTCGGGGCTGATCTGTTCGATCGCGTGCTGGTAGAAGGCGACGAAGGGGGCGAGGTTTCCCCCGGTGGCGCCGATCTCGGGGAGGGTGTCGTCGCGGAACAGGCGGACGCCGGGGGGCACGGTCGCGTCGAGGGCGCGGTGCCCGGGGGCGGCGCCGTGGACGACGACGCCGACGGGTCGCGCGCCCTCAGCGAGGGCGCCGGCGAGGCGCAGGGCCCAGGTGGTGACACCGGTGACCGTCAGGCCCTGGGGGAGGATGAGCAGCGCGGGGGCGGGCACGGGTGGATCATCGGCCGGGCGGGGCGGATGTGCACAGATCATGGGGGAAACGTCGATACAGGAGCGATTGTCGGCGGTTTTCGTCGCGCGGGAGAACGGTCTGATGAAGGTGTTTGTCGGGATCCGGGCGGGGTACGAGCACGAGAGCTTCGTCTTCCCCTTCGCCAAGACCTTCATCGACGAGCTGGACCGGCGCGGGATCGCCTGGACGCACGACCCCGAGGAGGCGTGCGACGTGGCGCTGCTCGTGCAGTGGGCGACGGACGAGCAGACGGTGGCGCGGATGCGGGCGCGGGGGACAGTCATCGTCCACCGCCTGGACGGGCGCGCCCGCGCCCTGGTCAAGGTCTACGACAACGACGAGGTCAACCGGCGGATCAACCGCCTCGCGGACTGGACGGTCTTCCAGGCCCGGTACGTGCGCGAGCACACCGTCAACGAGTGCTCCACGATCTTCGGGCTCGAGGCGCCCATCGTGCAGAACCCGGAGCGCGCCAGCCTGATCTACAACGGCGTGGACCGGAGCGTCTTCAGTGACACCGGCCCGATCGAGCCGCTCCCCGGGGAGGTCCGCGTGCTGCACGTGGCCTTCTCGATGGGAACGCGCAAGGGCGTGCCCGACCTGTACAAGACCGCGAACCTGCTGAAGCACAACCCCGCCATCCGGTTCTACACGATCGGGCGCCAGAACCTCGACCTGACGCACGGGCCGTTGCTGGCCAACCTGCCGAACGTCACGCACCTGGGCGTGATCGTCGATCGTCAGCGTCTGGCCGCGATCATGCGCTCGTGCGATCTGCTCTTCTTCCCCTCCTACGGGGACTACTGCCCGAACACGGTGCTCGAGGCGATGTCGTGCGGGCTGCCGGTCTGGTACCACGACTCGGGGGGCACGCCGGAGCTGGTGCGCGACGACGTGACGATCGCGGGCGTCCCGATGATGCCGGAGAACCCGGTCTACCCCCTGCACGTGCTGCTCGAGCACAAGCAGGAGATGTCACGACGCGCCGTCGAGATGGTCCGACGACGCTTCACCGCCGAACGCATGGTGGACGACTACCTCGCCCTCTTCGAGCGTCTGCTCGCCGAGCGTCGTGCGCCCGCGGGGTCGGTGTCGGCATGAGCGTCCCCGAGCGGGTCAGCCCGGAGAAGATCCTCCTGTTTTTCGGGAGCGGGCGCACGGGCTCGACGATGCTCGGGCAGATCCTCAACCACCATCCCAACTGCCTGATCGCGACCGAGTCGCGCCTCGTGCACCGCCTGCTCGCGGGGGAGGGGACTCTGGACGAGCTGGTCGCGAAGGCCGCGGGGGAGGCCCGGCGCCAGTTCGAGGAGGGGCTCGAGAACACCGAGCGGTTCGCGCCGACCGTCGGCGGCGGGCTCCAGCCCCGCTGGCGCTCGTTCCACGAGATCGCGCGCGACCCCGCGTACGCCAAGCGGGGGATCCGCGTCGTCGGGGACAAGAAGGCGGGCGCCAACGCGCAGGCCCTCCTCGACCACCCCGCCTGGGTCGAGGACCTCTTCGCCCGCGACCCCCGGCTGGTGATGCTCCAACTCGTCCGCGATCCGGCGCGGGCGGCGGTGTCGGGGGTCAAGCACCTGGGCATCGAGTCATTCGACGCCGCGTGCGAACAGGTCGTGACGCGCACGACCGCCTCCTGGGAACTCGGACGCCGGCTTGGAAACCGGGCCATGTGCGTGTGGTACGAAGAGCTGTGCGATGACCCGAGGCCGATCATCGAACGCATTGTGGCGTGGCTCGGGCTTGAGGCGTCGGCAGACTGGCTCGACCAGGTCGCGAAGCGCGTCAGCCGGGGAGCGCAGCGCGATCTGACCGCGACGCAGCGATCGGTACGCGATGAGCTGCTGGGCACTGGCGACGAGGATGGCCCGATGCATCGGTACCGGAGCGGTGCACACCCGCCCGAGCGTCTCCGGGGCGTCGGCGCGGGAGATCTGTCGGCGGCGGGGGAGGAGAGGGGCTGAAGGGGGCGGTCCGGTCGCGGGGAACGCGTCGAGATTCCCCTTGGCCATGCCCGCGCCGTCCTGACGTCAGGCCGATTGCGCCAGTTCGCCGTCGATGCGGGCGGCCTCGAGGATCGCGCGGGCGCGCTCCGGGTAGCTGAAACGCCGGGCCAGCCGTTCGGCCCGCTCGCGCCGGGCGCCGCGCTGGATCGCGCTCTCCCCCAGCGCGCCCTCGACCGCGTCGATGAGGGAGCGGGGGTTGTCGGGCGTGAACCACCGGACGACCGGCTCGTCCACCCAGTCGCGCAGCGCCGGGATGTCGGATGCGACGATCGGCGGGCCCGCGGCGAGGTACTCACCCAGCTTCACCGGGCTCGTCCAGTCCTTGCTCGGCTCGCGGGCCGACGGGGGCAGAAGAAGCGCCGAGGCGTTCCAGAGCAGCGGGGGAACCTTGGCGTGGGGCAGACGCCCGCGCACCGTCACGTTGTCCAGACGCATCTTGCGGATCCGGCGCGCATTGCGCGCGATGTCCTCGGGCAATCCCCCGACCAGGTCGAAGGGGATGTGCGGCGCCTCGCGGGCCGCGCCGAGGATCGTCGGCACGCCCTTGTAGTCGTAGAGGTGTCCCGCGTACGTCACCGGTCCGTCCCCCGCCGGCGTTCCATCCGGGGGCGCGAACAGGTCCAGGTCCACCCCGTCGGGAACGATGTGAACCCGGTTCGGGCTGGCGCCGCAGGAGAGGTAGTAGTCACGCAGGCGCGCCGAGATCGTGACCACGCGCAGCGTCGCGACCGGCGGCCCGACCGCCGCCTTGAGGCAGGCGAGCAGCAGGGGGTTGGTGTCCCCGGCGTACGCGTGCGTCTCGAGGATCGTCGGCAGCCCGCGCTCGGCGCAGATCAGGGGCGCCCAGAACGTCCGGGCGTAGATCAGGTCCGGGCGGATCGAGCTGACCGCGCGCGACGCCCAGATCCCGAACGCCTCCCCCGGATCCTCCGCCCGCTCGAGCCCCTCGGGGGCGAAGACGAATCGCAGGTCCGGCTCGGCGTAGTCCGCCGCGGCCTCCTCCGCGCTCCGCCCGTCCGCCGGGCGACGACAGATCACGATCACCTCGTGCCCGAGGCGCTGGAACCCGCCGGCGGTCTTGACGACGTTGATCGCGTGCGCGCGCGGGCTGCCCAGCTCGATCTCAGAGATGACGGTGATCAGCATGCCCCGTGCGCCTCGGCCCATCGGGCCAGGAAGGTCAACGCGTACGCCCGCGAGTGAGCGTACGGGGCGCCGCGCTCACACGCGCTCGTCCACGACGGATCGAGCGCGTGTTTCATGAACGGGCTTCCGCCGAGGCGATCGACGTGGTCGTGCCAACGCGTCGGGTCCGCGATCCGGAGGCTGAAGCCCTGTTTCGGGCGCGTCAGCGTGCGTTCGGGGACCCGCCCGTTGAGCAACGCGCGCAGGGGCGCCTTGGGGCCTTCGCCCGGCTCGACGGGTCGGGAGATCGCCCACTCGAGGATCCGACGGTCGAGCAAGGGGGCGCGCATCTCCAGCCCCACGCGCATCGAGGCGCGATCCACCTTTGGCAGGATCGACCCGGCGCAGAACCCGCCCAGATCCAGACGCTGCGCCCGCCGGGGCCAGGGAAGCCCCGGACGGTCGTGGGGCCGGAGCGTCTCGACGGCGGCCTCTTCCGTGTAGACCGGCTCCCCCGTCCGGCGCAGAGGCTCGAGCAGGCGGGCCGCCTCCTCTGCGCTGAACCAGGGCATCACCCGCGTCGCGTGCTCGCTCAACGCCCCGTGCTGGTCGGTGGCGCGGGGGGGTGGGGCGTGCCAGGCGTACCCCGCGAAGGCCTCGTCCCCCCCGTCCCCCGTGAGGACGACCTTGGCCTGGGCGCGGGCCGCGCTCGCGACGCGCGTTTGCGTCAGCAGCGCGCCGAAGACCTGCGGCTCGTCGAACGCCCGGGCCGCCTCGTCCACCAGGTCGTCGAGCGGGGAATCGGTGAACTCAACGCGCGTGTGGGGCAGCCCGAGATGGTCCGCCAGCGCGCGGGCGTCGGCGGACTCGTCGTGCTCCCCCGCCATCGCGAGGGTGACGCACCCGGGCGTGGCGCCCGCGTCACGCAGGGCGAGCGCCAGAGCGCCCGAGTCGATCCCCGCGGAGAGCAGCAGCGCCACGGGGACATCGCTGAGCAGGTGTTCGCTGACGACGCGCGTGAGCAACTCGGCGAAGGGTTCCGCCGACCGGGCCCGGTCGATCGCCTCGGGCGCCTCCCAGTACCGCCGGGTCGTCAGGCCCCCCGGCGCGCTCCATCGCACCCGCGTCCCGGGCGCGAGCTTCCGGATCCCCGCCCACGCCGTAGCCGGCGCGGGACAGTACCCGAGGCGCAGGACGTGACAGAGGCCGGTGTACGAGAGGGGAGCGTTCGCCAGGACGGCGCGGCGCAGCGCGATCGCGTCGGAGGCGATCGCGATCGACCCCGCCGCCTCGGCGAGGTACAGCGGCTTCTGCCCGGTCGGGTCCACCGCGCCGTGCAGTTCCCCCGTCCGACCGTCCCGGATCAGCAGGGCGAACATCCCCTCGACGCGCTCAAGCGTTCGATCCAGACCCCAGGCGAGAAAGGCGTGCAGCAGAACCTCGGTGTCGCTCGTGCCCCGGAAGGCGGCGCCCGCGTGGGCCAGCTCCCGGCGCAGGGCGGGGGCGTTGTAGATCTCCCCGTTGAAGACGATGGCGACGCGCCCGCTGGGGTCCGTCATCGGCTGGGCGCCCGCGTCGGAGAGGTCCTGGATCGCCAGCCGCGTGTGCCCGAAGAGGGCGTCGCCCTCCGGCGATCGCCACACGCCGGCGCCGTCCGGACCGCGTGGCCCGAGGCGCTCCATCGCGCCGCGCCACGCCGGCGAGCGGTCAAGGTCGGGGGCGAGCGGGGTGGGTGAGGCGATGGCGAGGATGCCGCACACGGGGCGTGGATCTCCCGGGGCGGGTCAGGCGGCCAGCTCGTCCGCCCGCGCCCGGGCCTCGACCCAGTACTCCCCCCAGCGGATCACGCGGTCGGTGATGGTCAGCCCCGCGCCGTCGAGTTCGCGCTCGAGCTGGTCGAGCGTGTACTCCGTCTCGTGGGTCAGATCGAGGCGCCACTCCACGCCCAGCTCACGCTTCCACGGCACCCGCCACTCGCGGTCGAAGGCGGGGACCCGGATCAGCACGCGCTTGGGCGCGTACCAGTCCATCCAGTCGCGCAGGCGCTCTTCACGCCGGTCGATGTGCTCGAGCACGTTCGACAGGACGATCGTGTCGAACGTGCCCTCGGCGCGGTGCTCGGTGATGTCCCCCAGCTCGAAGCTCGGCGCGTGCTCGCCAAGCTCGCGGGCGCGGCTCTCCGCCTCGTTCACGCTCGCGTCGGAGCGATCGACGCCGACCACACGCGCGCCCGCCCTGGCGAGCGAGCAGGCCAGCGCGCCCGAACCCGAGCCCAGATCGATCACGCGCTCCCCCGGCGCGACGCGCTCGGTGAAGAACCGGTGGTAGTCCATGAGGCGGTGCTTCGGGTGCAGCCCCCCCTCGGCCTCCACCGCCGCCAGCCCCTGCATCTCGTAGAGAGGGGCGTCGAGCCCGGCGAGGAACTGCGCCCGCGGGCGGGCGCCCAGACGCGACGCGAAGGCGCGCAGCGAACGCTCCCACGCCTGGGCCTGCGCCTCCGGGCTGATAAGGAGCATCGGGGCCTCCCAGCGGACCTCGTGCCCGCGGGCGCGATCATCGCCCCGGCGCTCGCTCAGCTCCACCGCGTCCCGGTGGGCCTGGATCTCGAGCTGGGCGATCCGCTTGATGCTGAAGCGGTCGCGCGCGGTGTCGCGCGCCGCCGAGCCGAGGGTCGTGCGCAGGAAGGGGTCCTCGAGCAGGCCCGAGATCGCAAACGTGAAGGACTCCGGCTTCGGGGGGACGACCAGCCCCGTGATGCCGTTCTGGATCACCCCGCCCAGCCCCGGGGTGCTGGCGACGACGCACGGGGCGCCGGTGGCCATGGCCTCGATGACCGTCTTGGGGTGCCCCTCGAAGGCGCTGGCCTGGCAGAAGACGCCGCAGGCGCTCATGCGCTGGAGCAGCTGCTCGTGCGGGAGGGCGCCGGGCATGTCGAGCGTCACACCGAGCGAGTCGGCGAGCTTGGCGAGGTTGCGCCGTTCGGGCCCGTCGCCAACGATCTCGAGACGCAGCCCCTCGCGCATCGACGGGGGCAGGGCGGAGACGCCCTGGATGATCAGGTCGAACTGCTTGCGGGCGATCAGCCGACCGGCGCACAGGATGTGCTTCTCGTCGCGTTCCTCCGCCTTGGTCGAGGAGGACGGGGTCAGGACGTAGTTCGGGATCACGCGCGTGTGCTGCGAGGCGATCTCGCAGCGCCAGGCCAGCTCGTCGATCATCACGCCCGTGGTGCCGACGACCAGGTCCGCCGCGGCGCAGAGCCGTCGCTCGTCCCGCCCGGCGTCGATCGCCTCGCGCGACGCGGACCCGTGCAGCTTCGCCTCGAACCGGGACCGCAGGTAGCCGCCCCGCGCAATCAGCGCCGCCTGCACACCCGAAGCGCGCAGGTCAAAGAGAAGCGCGTCGGCGATGCCCGCGTCGTCCATCTGGTTGGTCTTGATCACACAGGAGGCCTGGTCACCCTCCTCCTCCCGGACCAGCGCGCTCACCCGCTTGACCGCGTCCCCGGCGTACAGGACCGGGTCGTGCCCCCGGTCGTTGCAGACGATCCGAGGCCCGCCCGGGAGAGACGCCCCCAGCGCCTCGTCCGTGCCGTCCCCGTGGGTGACGAGGATCAGGCGCTTGTAGTGCGGGGTGAGGCGTTCGAGCATCGCCCACTCCCGCGAGAGGAGTCCGGAGCGCTCCCATTCGCGCAGCGAGACCCCCCGTGTCAGGATCAGGACCAGCGTGTCAGCGATTCGCTCGGACATGCGTCACTCCCGTGTAGGGCAATTCCCCGCGTGGCTATCGGTCGTCGGCGAGGGCGGCGTGATCCGGGGTCGGATCTTGCGGAGCAATGGGGTGGCGTCGGGCGAGCAGGCACCAGGTCGTGCTGGCGCTGAACGCGGGATCGGCCAGTCGGTTGCGCCCCTCCCCCCCCGTCCACGTGAGCCGGGCCCCCGGGGCGACATCGAGGCGTTCGACGCCGAAGCCGTTCCGCGCCCCCCGCTCGCGCAAAAACTGCGCGGCCTGCTGACTCGTGAAGAACCAGCGGTGCCGGTCCTCGGGCGCATCCAGCGGCAGGCCGTAGTACTTCAGCCGGTCCGCGCTCCCCTGCGCCACGCTCAGGAGAAACTCCCCGGCCGGGTTCGGCAGGCTCACGAGCAGATAGCGCGCGGCGATCCGGCAGCACGCGTCAAAGACCTCGTGGAGCCGATCGAGGTGCTCCAGCACATCGGTCGCGACGACGGTCTGAAACTGCCCCGTCCCGAAGGGAAGATCCTCCCGGTCCAGATCGAGGCGCACATCCGCCCGTGGCCCCAGATCCACCCCGGTGTAGGCAATCCCGGGGAGATGCTCGGCGAGCAGGCGATCCCCGCACCCGACATCCAGCACGCTCCCCCGCAAGGCGGGGGCGTAGACGCGGGCGATGTACGCCGCCTTTGAGGGACGGTCGGTGTAGGCGAAGTCGGCCGCGGGCCAGCATGGGGCGAGCGTCATGGGCGGGATATCGACCCAAGGGCCCGGATTCAGGCAGGATTTCCAGCCCGGAGCGGGCTCGGGCCGATCTGGGAAGGATGGACGGCGTGACCATACTGCTCCCGGTGTCGCGGGCGGGGCCCGAGCTGGAGGGGGCGCTCGAGAGCGTGACCCGCCAGACCCTGCCCCCGCGCGAGGTCCTCCTGGTCCTCAACGGGAGCGACAAGCCAACCCGCGACCGGGCCCACGCGCTGGCGCAGGAGAGCGAGCCGGTCCGGATCATCGAGCTGCCCGAGGCGAACCTCGCCGCGGCCCTCAACCGGGGGCTCGAGGAGGCGCGCACGGAACTCGTGGCCCGCATGGACGCGGACGACCGGTCCTGGGCGACGCGCCTCGAGCGACAGGCCGACACGATGACCCGGCGCCCGGAACTGAGCGCGATCGGGTGCGCCTACGAGGTGCAGACCCCCGAGGGGCGGCGCCTGGGCGTGGTGCGCCCGCCGACGGACGAGCGCGAGGCCCGATGGCGCCTGCTGCTGGGCAACGTCTTTGCGCACGGATCGATGATGCTCCGCCGATCGCGCGTGCTCGGGGCGGGGGGGTACAACCCCGACAAGCGGCGGGCGCAGGACTATGACCTCTGGCTGCGTCTGGGTCGGGGGTCGCCCTGCCTGGCGGCGCTCCCCGAGACGCTCTACACCCTCCGGCGCGCCGAAGAGGCGGACGCCTTCGCCTCCACCCCGGAGCAGGGAACCCACGCGAGCGCCTCCCTCCTCGAGGCCTGGCGGGCGCTCGACGGGGAGGACGAGCGCGTGCCGACGCTGTTGGCGAGTGTGCTCACCCGGAACGGGCAGCGTCAGAGCGTGGGGGCGCTCGAGGCGCTCCTGCGTGAGCGTCCCACCCGCGAGGGACTCACCGCCTGGCTGCTGGCGCAGCACACCAGCCCATCGATGCCCCGGGCGGCGCACGACGCCTGCCGGCGCGCGCGCCTGCGGGAGGTCGGCGCTGAGCTGCGCGAGCGCGGCGTCACCTCCCTCCACCTCTGGGGGGCGGGGGAGCACAGCGCCTGGGTGCTCGCCCACGAGAACGACCTCGGCGTCGAGATCGAGGGCATCGTGGACGACGCGCAAGGCGTCGGCGTGCGCTTCGGCTTCGAGGTCGCCTCCCCCGAGACGCTCCGCCCCGGGCAGAGCGCTCTGCTC
>JBITAG010000131.1:0-4497 GCA_044439985.1 Phycisphaerales bacterium JB059
CGATCATGGTGACGGCCCACGGTGACGTGCCGACGGCGCGGGCGGCGTTCAAGCACGGGGCGTTCGACTTCATCGAGAAGCCGCTGGACCTGGAGCTGTTCCGCTCGCTGGTGAACCGGGCGGCGGAGGCGGTGACGCTGCGTCACGAGTCGGGGGGGCTGGACGAGCTGGTGCAGCACGACGGGTTCGAGGGGATCGTCGCGGGCTCGGAGCCAATGCGCAAGATCCTCAAGACGGTGACCACGGTCGCGCCGAGCACGATCAGCGTGCTCATCACCGGAGAGAGCGGGACGGGGAAGGAGCTGATCGCCGAGGCGATCCACAAGGCGTCGCCCCGGGCGGGGAAGCGATTCGTCGCGTTCAACTGCGCCGGGCAGAGCGAGAGCCTGCTTGAGGATCAGCTCTTCGGACACGTGCGCGGCGCGTTCACCGGGGCGGACAAGGACCGGGAGGGTGTGTTCGAGTACGCCAACGGTGGGACGCTCTTCCTTGACGAGATCGGGGACATGCCCCTGACGATGCAGGCGAAGCTGCTGCGTGTGCTCGAGTCGGGCGAGGTGGTCCGTCTGGGGTCGAACGAGGCGCGGACGACGGATGTCCGGTTCGTGAGCGCGACGAACCGGGACCTGAAGGCGATGGTGGACGAGGGGACGTTCCGGGAGGACCTGTACTTCCGGATCAACGCGAGTCATGTGCACCTGCCCCCGTTGCGCGACCGGCGCGACGACATCCCGCGGATCGTGCGTCACGCGGTCTCGAAGTTCAGCGAGGAGGTCGCCCCCGGGCGTCCGGCGCCGGGGATCTCGGACGCGGCGCTGATGCGGCTGACGAGCTACTCGTGGCCGGGGAACGTGCGTCAGTTGCTCAACATCGTGCAGAACATGGTGGTGACGGCGTTGGGGGAGAGCGAGGGGGGAACGCTCCCGACGCTCGAGGCCCGGCACATTCCCGACGACATCCGGGCCGAGCAGGAGGACGCGCCCGAGCCCGGGGGGGGCTCGCTGGCCGGGGCCAGCCTGGAGCAGCTCGAGAAGCGGGCGATCCGGGAGACGCTGCGTCTGACCGGGGGCAACCGGGAGCAGGCGGCGAAACTGCTCGGGATCGGTGAGCGGACGCTTTATCGGAAGCTCAAAGAGTTCAATCTGCGGTAGCGAAAGGGGATGTCGCGTGCCGGGAACTCCCCCTCTGATCCGGGGAGGCGGTTTATGCGTCCGCCCGCTCCGATCGCGTCCCTTCCCCTCTGCAGTGGAGGGGTGAATCCCCCGATGTATGCATGAGCTTGTGGGATTCGTTCATGCCCGCGGGGTCACTCGAGGCGCGGTTCTGCGCCGGGGAGCGGTCATTCGATGTCGAAAGAGGTCCTCAGCCAGATCCTGGATTGTCCCTCGCTTCCTTCCTTGCCCTCGGTCGCGGTGCAGCTGCTCGACCTGACCAAGGACCCGGACGCGAAGGTGTCGGACATCTCCGTGCTGGTCCAGCAGGACCAGGGTTTGGCGGCGAAGGTCCTCAAGACGGTCAACTCGAGCTTTTACGGGCTCTCCAAGCCGTGTGGCTCGATCGAGCGGGCACTGATGTACCTGGGGCTGAACACGGTCAAGTCGCTCGTGCTCGGGTTCAGTCTCGTCGAGACGACCGGGACGGTGGGTGACGACGCGGAGTTCGATCTCAATGCGCACTGGCAGTCGTCGATCCATGGCGCCGTGGCGGCGCGTGAGCTGGCGCTGCGGACACTGGCCGCGGAGCGGGACGACGCGTTCACGGCGGGGCTGTTCCAGAACGTGGGCATGCTCGCGATGAACGTGGCGATCGAGGCGGAGTACGCGGACGTGCTGCGTGAGTCGGGCCCCCGCCGGGACAACCTGTGTCTGGTGGAGAAGCAGCGGCTGGGGATCGACCACGCCGAGGCGGGCGCGGCGCTGGTGGAGAAGTGGAATCTTCCCGCGGACATCGCCTTCGCGGTGCGGATGCACCACGACGGGGACCGCGCGGTGGGGCGCGAGGCATCGCTGGCTCGGGTGGTGGCGCTCGGGAACCTCGCGGCGGAGGCGATGGCGGGCTCGGGTTCGGCGATCCGCGCCCGCGAGTTCGGGGACAAGCTCTACGCGTGGTTCAAGATCACCACCGATGTTGAGGCGCTGCTCGAGGGGCTCGCGGCGGACGCGAAGACGCTGGCCAAGCTCTTCAACGTCGAGATGGGTGAGACGGCGAACGTCAGGCGGCTGATGAGTGAGGCGAGCGATCGGGCGATCGAGATCCAGCTTCAGGCGCAGCGTCAGGCGCAGGAAATGACCGAGCGTGCCACGACCGACGCGCTCACGGGGATTCACAACCGCTCCGAGTTCGACAAGCGGCTGGAAGAGGCGTTCGCGGCGGTGGGGCGCGACGGGACGCCGATGGGGGTGATCTTTCTCGACGCGGACCGGTTCAAGAGCGTGAACGACACCCACGGGCACGCCGCGGGAGACGCGGTGCTGGTGGAGCTGGCCCGTCGCGTGCGCGAGGCGGTCGGGTCGGAGGGGGTCGCGTGTCGGTACGGGGGGGAGGAGTTTGCGGTGATCCTGCCGGGGCTGGGGGTGGAACGGGGCGCGGAGATCGGGGAGCGCATCCGCGCGAGCGTCGAGGCCACCCCGTTCGACCTGCGCGATGTGGAGGACACCCCCGACGAGCTTCCCGTCACGGTGAGCGTCGGCGTCTCGGCGACCGACGCGGCGGACCCGGCGCGGGTCCGGTCGGCGGACAAGCTCGTGCTCGAGGCGGACGAGGCGGTCTACGCGGCGAAGAAGTCGGGACGCAACCGGGTCAAGGTCTTCGGGCGTCTGCGGGAGATCGATTCGGTCGCCGCCGGCTCGGGTGAGGCGCGCGGGGCGGGGGGCGAGAAGGCGTCGGCCGGCCCGGTGGACGGCGCGGCGCCGCTGATCCTGCTGTGCGAGGACGACGCCCTCGCGGCGACGCTGCTCAAGACGATTCTCGGGAAGGGGGGGCGGGCGCGCGTGGACTGGGTTTCGACGGGCACCCGCGCCGCGGCCCGGCTGCGGAGCGTCGCGGAAGGCTCTTCGCCGGCGCCGGACCTCATCGTCGCGGACCTGGGCCTGCCGGGATCGAAGGGCGTGGACCTCCTGCGGATTGCGCGCGGGACGGAGGCGCTCCGGGAGACGCCGTTCGTCATCATGACCGCCTCGATGGAGGCGGAGGATCAGATCGAGTGCACCGAGGCGGGGGCGACGGCGTTCATCCGGAAGGTGGACCTCTGCTCCGAGCTGCCCAAGTGGGTGGACAAACTGCTCGCCACGGCGCGCAACCCGTCCAACGCGGCGGCCTGATCCCTACCAGTCGAGCGTGCCTCGCCAGGCGGTGGCGAGTTCTTCGACGTCGATCGAATCGTCGCGCGTGCCACGGCTCTCGAGGCGCCCGGAGTCCGTGGTGCGCCCGACCCAGGTGGCGCCCGCCTCCAGGCGGGCCATGAGGTCCTTGAACCGGGAGACGTGGGGGCGGGGGACCTCGAGGAGGTAGCACCCGGGACGTTCGGAGAAGAGCGCCGGGGTCGCGATCCGCTGGGCGAAGGTGGCGCCGATGGGGCGTTGGCGCGTGGACCCGGCGATGAGCATCTCGGCGAGGGCGACGAGGGGACCGCCGTCCGAGATGTCGTGGCAGGCGGCGACGGCGCCGCACGCGATGGCCTCGGCGACGGCGCGGGCCACGCGGGGGCACTGGTTGAGGTCAACGGCGGGGATCTGGGCGGGGTCGAAGCCGCAGTCCGGGTTGGGCCGGGCGTCGGCGGGGAGCCCGAAGAGGCGTTGGTAATGGGAGCCGCCGAGGCGCGACGGGTTGTACATCGCGTCGCCCTGCCAGGGTTCGACAAGGAAGAGGTCGCTGTCGGTCTGCTTGGCGTCCATCGTGACGCACCGGTTCAGGTCGGGCACGATGCCGATGCCCGTGATGAGCAGGGTGGGGGGGATCTGGATGGTGCGCCCGGACTCGGTGGTGAACTGGTTGTTGAGCGAGTCCTTGCCGGAGACGAAGGGGGTGCGGTACGCCTTGGCGGCGTCGTAGCACCCCTCGGCGGCGCGGACGAGGGTCGCGAGGTTGTCCTCGCGCTGGCAGCTGGGCCAGCAGAAGTTGTCGAGGATCGCGATGCGGTCCGGGTCGGCGCCGACGCAGACGAGGTTGCGGACGCACTCGTCGATGGCGCCGAGGGCCATGAGGTAGGGGTCGCCGGCGGCGTCGGGGTCGCCCACGCCGGTGGCCAGGCCGCACCCGATGGCGAGGGCGCGGTCGGATCCGGGGACGGGCTCGACGACGGAGGCGTCCCCGGGGCCGCGCCCCAGGGGACCGACGAGGGGGCGGAGGGTGGTGGCGCCCTGCACCTCGTGGTCGTATTGGCGAACGATCCAGTGCTTGCTGGCGATGTTCGGGTGGGCGAGGAGGGTGGTGAGGGCCTCGAGGGGGGAGGGGTGGGGGGCCTGCTCGGGGTTCCCCGCGTCGGGCGGGGACTCGTCC
>JBITAG010000132.1:0-12406 GCA_044439985.1 Phycisphaerales bacterium JB059
GCAGCCGAAAGAACCGCCAGCGCAACTCTTTCCAGCGCTCCGGACTGAGCGTCTGGGTGAAGGCCGCGGAAATCACCAGAGGCCAGCGCTTGCCACTTTCGGGGGCCACGCCCGAGACCGCCACCGGTGTGATGTCTGTCATGGGCAGCAACGACTTCGCCCGCTCCAGGATCCGGAAGAAGCTGTCGTCCCCGAACCGGTACAGCGGCGCGTGCGTGCGCACGGGCACGAAGAACAGTCGGATGTGTGTGGGATCGCGGAAGGACAGGCTCCGCCGGTTCGTCCGGTTGTTCGACTCGTCCGATTCCGCGATGTCGTCCGACGGGTCCAGCTCGATCTCAACCTGGATCTCCTCCATCCGCGTCCAGCTCTCAGGCAAAAGGAAGTTGAAGCTCCGGCTCAGCACGGCTCGGTTGATCGGGTTTGTAAGCACTGTCGCGAAGGGGACGGTGGACTCGACGTCGCCCAGGGGTGTGCCGTCGGGCATGAACGCGTGAAGGACGGCCCGCGCGTCAAGCACCGCCCCGACATCGGCGACGGGGAACGCTCGCACGAGTGTTGGGCGACCCTGAATCAGCTCGACCGATTCGTCGTTGCCGGCGTCAAAGTCACCCTGGACAGATTGCACGACGTCGAACTCGTCGCCCAGCCCCCACCGCAGATCGCGCAGCGGCGCCGACGTGTCCTTGCGGATCCGCCGGATTCCGATCTCGTCCCTCCAATACAGGAAGTCTTCGTCCACGCGCAGATGCCCTGCGCTGTTCCCGATCGTCGCGACCAGCTCAAGGCCCGTACTTCCATCCTTCGCGAACCGCCGGATCAGCGTCTGACCCGCCGCTGTCATCAGCAGGTAGACGCTGTCGTCGTCCATCGCGAGCGAGGAGAACTCGGCCTCGGTGTTTGAGACACTGGCTCGCAGGACGTCCGCCCCACCCCCTCTTGGTGTCCGGTACACCCGCGGTCCCTGGCCGACGTTCTTGGCGATCCACCAGAGGTGCGTGTCATCGACCGCGACCTCTTTCGCGTCGATGGCGGTCGTCTCCGCCACCTCGGGCGCCCCAGACCCATCCCAGCGGAATACGTCGTTGAACTCGACAATCGTGCTGCTCTGACCGACGAAGTAGACCCCGCCGGCGTCGTCCTCGACCATCGTGTTGAACCCGATCCGCCCGAACGGCACGGTGACCAGCGAGCCGGCGCCCGAGCGAGGACGCCGCCGGAGCGTCCCATCAACACTCGACCAGATCGTGTCAAAGTCCACGACGACGTTCGTGAAGTCCGTGACGATGTCAAAGTCCGAGGTGATCACACCGGCGCCGAACGTCGCCTGACGCTGCAGCCGGTCCGCCCAGGTTCCGTACAGGTACGCGCCCTCCACGTCGAGCAGGGATGTTCCCGGGACGGTTGGCGCGCCCGCGCTTCCCGGGTCCACCAGCTCGGGCGTTCCCCCGCCCAGGGGAAGCCGCCAGGATTCTCGCCGCCTGACCTGCGCCTCCGCGGCCTCCTCCACGAAGAAGATCTCGCCGTTGGCGATCTCCATGTCCAGCGGGAACCGCCCGGGGGCGAGATCTTCAATCTGGGCAGACGCCATCGGCGCCCAAACAGCAAGCAACGCGAGCTTCGTCATCGGATATGAACTGCGGCGGAACATGGCGGCGTCTCGTCTCTGCGAGGTGTGGTTCGGCGGGGGCGTCCCCTCGACGTCCACTCTGGGAAGGGGGCGTCGGCTCGGGCGCAGAAATCAGAGAAACGTACCGTTCCAGCGGTTCTGCGAGGCAAGAGCCGCACCTTGGGAAGCACGACCTTGACGGGCGCGACGCCCCCGCGGGACAATCAGGACGCCCATGAGCCCCCACCCAGACACCGAACTTACACGCCTGATCACTGCCATCGCTGAGGGCGGGGATACTGACCGTGAACGCCTGTTTACGGCAATCTACGACGACCTCCGGAGGGTCGCGCAGAACCGGTTCGGCGTCGGGCGACCCGGGGACACGCTCCAGGCGACCGCCCTTGTCAACGAGACTGTGCTCGAGCTCCTCAGGCGCCTTGATCAGTGCCCGGAGCGCCTGGGCGCCGAGTCTCGCAAAGAGTTCTTTGGCACGGTCGCCATGGCCAGGCGCACCATTCTCCGCGATCAGTGGCGGGCCGCCGGCGCGCTGAAGCGCGGCGGCGGAGCGTCGACGGCCCCGCTTGAGCACGATCCGCCCGCCCGCGACGATGGGAGCCCGTTCGGGCAGATCGAGTACCTGGAGCTGGACGAGGCGATCGAGCGGCTTCGCTCGTACGACGAGCGCTGGTACCGTGTCGTTATGCTGCGTTTCTACGCCGCTCGCACAATCGAGGAGACCGCACTGATCCTGGGGCTGGGGGTGACGAGCGTCAAGGCAGACTGGCGGTTCGCACGCGCGTGGCTGCTGCGGGAGCTCAGGAGCGAAGCGTCGTGAGCGCGCGAACGCCCACACTCACCCGCGAGCAGCGATCACGCGTCCGGACCATTCTCACTGAGGCGATCGAACTCGAGCCGAAAGAGCGTGCGCAGTATGTTGCCGAATCTTCCGCGGATGATCCCGGCGTGCGCGACGAGGCGATGTCGCTGCTCCGTGTTGCCGACGACATCGAGGCCGACCTGACCGGGACAGGTGATTTGCTGGAGGCTGTCCGCGCCCAGGCGGATCTCTGGAGGGCATCGGCGTTCGAGCCCGGGCGGCAGATCGGGCGCTACACGATCATCGAGGAGATCGGGCGGGGTGGCTTTGCGATCGTGTACCTGGCAGAGCAGCGAGCGCCGCTCACGCGGCGGGTGGCGCTCAAGGTGCTGTCGCTGGGTATCGAATCGGAGGTGGCGGCGGACAGGTTCAGGGTGGAGCGACAGGTGCTGGCGTCCTTGGACTCGCCGGGGATCGCGTCAATCTACGACGCCGGAATGACGCGTTGCGGTCGCCTGTACTTCGCGATGGAGCTTGTCGATGGCAAGAGCATCACGCGGTACTGCGATCACGGGCGTCTGGGCATCCGAGAGCGAGTCGCCCTGGTCGCTCGCGTGTGCGACGCGGTCCACCACGCACACCAGCGCGGCGTCATTCACCGGGACCTCAAGCCCTCCAACATCCTCGTCCCGGCTGGCGACACGGATCCGATCCCGCGCGTCATCGACTTTGGTGTCGCGAAGGTGGTGGACCCCGGCGCCGGCGCCGACGAGACCATGGGCGCCCACGTGCTGGGCACGCCGGACTACATGAGCCCCGAGCAGTTGCGTCCAACCACGAGCACGCCGGACATCCGTGCGGACGTGTACTCCCTCGGTGTGGTGCTCTACGAGCTGCTTACGGGCACGCTGCCGGTGGATCGCGGACGCGATCCGCTTGGGAGGGGCGTAGATGCCCAGGCCCCGAGCCCGAGCCAACAGCTCCGGACCGGGGATCATGACCTCGCTTCCATCGCCCTGGCACGCTCGACGGACGCGGCGTCGCTCCGGCGAACGCTTCGGGGCGAGCTCTCGTGGATCCTGGCCAGGGCGCTCCAGCACAATCGGGACGAGCGGTACACCTCCGTGTCCGCCAGGGCGGCGGACCTGCGTGCGTGGCTGGACGGGCGTCCGATCTCCGTCGGTCCAGAAACCGCGACCTACCGCGTCCGCAAGTTCGTCGCGCGGCACCGCTGGCCCGTCGCAGGGGTGCTCGCGGCCTCGCTCGCATTGGGCGCGGGTGTGATCGGAACGGGGACGGCGGCCGTGATCGCGGAGCGAAACGCGCGCGCGGCGAATCTAGCCCGTGACGAGGCCAACGCTGAGTCGTATGCCGCACGCGTCAGTCTGCTGGGCAACGCTCTCAACGCGGGAAACCGGACGTTGGCGATTGCGCTGCGAACGCAGCTTGACAAGCAGCTCCGACCCTGGGAACGCGGGTACTTCGACGCCAGGATGAGCCCGTGGATCTGGAGCGTCGATCCCGATGGGAGCGCCGTCGGCGCCTTGGCGGCGACGCCAGACGGACAGGTGATCGCGCTTCTCACCCAGTCGGGCGGCCTCTACCTGCTCAGTGTTGAAGACGGATCGACGCTCGCGAGGCGCGATGTGTTCGAGGAGCAGCCCCACTGGTTTCAATCGCCGGCCGGGCTCGCTGTTGACTCAAAGGGAAGCAGACTCCTCGCGGGGAACATGAACGGACGAGTCGTTGAGCTCTCGCTGCCTTAATTGGAGTCAGGGCGCGAATGGGACCTCGGCGCCGCAGTGGAACGCATCAAGTACAGCGACGCAATCAACGCGTTCGTCCTGCTGCTGCGTGACGGGCGTCTCTTGAGCATCGCAGCGGGTGATGCGACTCCGAACGATATGGGAACGCTTGATCCGGGGTATCACGACATGGCGCTCGTCAACGACGGGCGCACCGCTGCAATCATCGCTGGCTCCCCGCGGGAACTCGTCTTTGTGAATCTCGTTGAGGGCGCCCAATCTGCGACCGATGGCCTTTATGCGGGCTCCATCGCGGGCGTGCCCGGTGGATCTCGGGTCATCGCGTCCAATCACGATCGCGAACTCGACACGGTCGGGGCTGATATGGTGGACGCGGAGTCGGGTGAGGTTCTTCGGCGGATGAGTTTCAGCAAGAACGTCGCCGGCGAACTCGCACTCACCGAGGGTGGACGGCTGGGTGTGTTCACGCCGACGTACTCACGACTGGTCGGCGCCATCGATCTCACACGTGGGGGAGCGTCCCACATCGTCGGCGCTCACGACGAGGAATACGTCACGTGCGTCGTGCAGGCGCCGGGGGGGCTCGCGGTGTCCGGTGATTCCAAGGGGATTGTTCGCCTCTGGGATCCGGAGCGGGCCGAGGGGAGTTCATTTGTTCGGCTCAAAGACGCTTTTCTGTCTGACGTGACGTCTGACCCGAACGGGAAACTCCTCGCAATCTGCGGACGCAATGACAATCGGGTCCTGCTGCTTGATCTCGCGACGGGGGGCGAGACGGCGCTTTGGGATCTTGCAAGCTCCGCCGGCTACGTCAGCTCGCTGGCGTTCAGCGCGGACGCTGCGTTGGCGTGCGTGATGTACAGCCGCGGCCGGGTCGAGGTTCGGTCTGTTCCGAGGGGCGAACTGGTTCGGACAATCTGCGAGGACGAGCGGGCGAGCACCAGCTACACACTCCGTGCAGACTTCAGCGCGGACGGGCGCTGGCTTGCCGTTCCGGATACCACAGGGCGTGTTCGTACCTGGAGCGTTCCGGGGCTCGATCTTGCCGGAGAGTTTTTCATCGACGACGCGTCGGTATACCAGGCGGTGTTCAGTCCTGATTCAGAAACGCTTGTTGCCGCATGGAAGCGTACGGACGACGGGGCGGGTGGTGGCGTCGTTGCATGGGACCACGATTCGCTCCGGGAACTGCTCAGGATGGACTCGAACATGGGGCTGACCGCTGTGGAGTTCGATCCTCAACGGAGTCGATTCGTCGTCGGCGGCTTCGGGGGCGAGTGCTGGATCTACGACCTTGAGACCAAACAGCGCACGGATCTCGTTGGTATGGGCAAAGAACGAGTCGCGACGATCGCGTTCACTCCTGACGGACAACGCGTCATCGGGACTGGTCATATCAGTAAGGCGATCGTATGGGACGCCGACAGCGGGCTGAACCTGCTGGCGATCCCGGGTCCTTCCACCGGATATCACACGAACGATCTCGATATCGCATCGGACGGCACGCTCATTACGTGCGGGGGGAATGTCGTCCAGATCCACCCGAACGCGTCCCCGCGGTCCGCAGCAACGTGGCAGGGTCCCGAGGGAAGTCGTCCCTAACCGAGTGGGTGGAGCAGGCAGTCGAGTGACTGGAGCCAGCGTCCGATGGCCAGTTCGACCAGGGCCTGGAAAGAGGGAACGCCCTGGAGGCTGGGCTTGCCGGCGCGCCTTGACTTCTCGCGTATTGCCGCATTCTGCCTCGCTCCTGATGAGCCCTATCTTTTTCAACCAGATGCGGATTAGGAATGAGGCGCCCGATCCTGCACAGTCTCGCAATACGGAGGTTGCAGGTTCACATCCTGTCCCCGCTCTTGACGGTAAGCCGAGCACGCACAGTCCTTTGGGACCGGGCGTGGGTGTTTTTGGGGGTGGGCCTGGTGGGGTGCTGGGCGTGCCTGGCCCTGGCGGGGCTTGCGGGGCGTGGCAAGCGGCCAGCCGTCGGCTTGCCCGGGTAATTGCAGCACGACGGTTTCGACAGCGGTCGTGTCATGGGGTCCACATCGGGACGGGTGTTGCGCGGGGTTCTTGCTCGGTCCCGCCGCGACTGCCCGCTGTCATCGTGGCCAGCGGGTGAGCATCAGCTGACCGAACTGATTCGGCGTGCCGCGATTGCGTCAAGAAGGCGATCTGTGGTGGCGCCACGCGACGTTCTCGGACCCGAGGGTATGCGGGCGTTCGCGCCGCCGCCCACGTGCGAGAAATTCTTGGTGAGCATGATCAAAGCGCAGGCTGTCTTTCGCTTTGGCTTGTAGGGGAGTCCCGGAGCGTGGCTGGTCTTGCTCTGGTTCCTGAGGAGAGAACGATGCACACGGTCATTGCAGCTTTTGTCGGGGGTGTCGCTCCGTTGAGTATCGCCATGGGGCCCGGGGCGTACGAGCTTGGGGCGTACACCGTGGACGGGGGCGGGGGAACGCTCGCCGGGGCGACGTACCAGCTCTCGGGATCGGTCGGGCAGCCGGACGCGGGAGGGCCCCTGCAGGGCCCGGTCTATTGCGTTGTCGGTGGGTTCTGGCCCGGGGGCGGGGAGACGGCGTGCGTCGCAGACCTGGCGGCGCCGCAGGGCACGCTCGACTTTTCTGACGTGGTCGCGTTTCTGACCGCGTACGGGATTGGCGATCTGAGCGTGGATTTCGCTGAACCATCGGGGGTGCTTGATTTTTCCGACATCATCGTGTTCCTCGGCGAGTACGGGGCTGGGTGTCCGTGACAGTGGGTTGGCGCGGATTCTCCGCGTTCCAAGAGTAAGAACCGTTCAGAAAGTAATGAGGCGTGAGATGCTGAATCGGACCCGATCGATCGTTTGTGCCGCGGTGTTGTCGGCCTTCCTGTGCGCGGGGACCGCGGTGAGCGCGGCGCCTCCCGGTTCGTCGTTCACGTACCAGGGCACGCTGACGCAGGACGGCTCGAGCGTGGACGGGCCCCGGGACTTCCGGTTCAGCGTCTTCGACGTGGAGACCGGGGGAACGGCGGTCTCAACGGCCGAAGTGTTCGGCCTCGACGTGAGCGAGGGCGTGTTCGCGGCGGAGATCGACTTCGGTTTTGAGACCTGGGCGACAAATCAGCAGTACTGGCTCGAGATCGAGGTCGGGCCGGCGGACATGTCGCAGTCGTACGAGCTGGTCGGGCGTCAGAAGCTGACGGCGACGCCGTACGCGCTGAACACGCGGGGGATCAGCGTTGATGCGGCCGGGCGGGTCGGGATCGGCACCACCGCGCCGCAGGGTCTGCTTGACATCGCGAACGTTGGCTCGGTCGATGGCGTCAACATGCTCTCGTTCGGCGAGGGCCCAAACCCTGGGTTCTGGTTCGAGAGCGGGTTCGCTCCTGAGGGCGGAGACAACGCGCTCTCCCTCGTGGGCGCAGCGTCAAACCCGTCCTCGACGATGGCGTGGCTCAGCGATGGGCGTGTCGGGATCGGCACCCGGTCGCCGCTCTCGAGCCTGCACATCGAACCGCACTCCGGGTCTGCGGGCGTGTTCCTTGTCGGGGCCGGTCAGGCGGAGGGGATCAATCTCGCCGTCGGCGGCGACGGGCTGTCCTTCGGGAAACGGCTGGCCGAGGGCTCGGGTTTCGAGTACCTCGGGAGGTGGGGGTTCGACGGCAACCTCGGCGTCGGGACGTCCAGCCCGCTCTCGCGTCTGGACGTCAGGTTTTCGAGCGGCAACGGGATCGAGGTGACGGACACCGACACCGGCTCGACCGGCATCGGGGTGCACAGCATCGTCGGCTCGGGGACCGGGGTTCGGGGCGAGGCGAACGCCGCGAGCGGGAATACGTTCGGGGTGTACGGGCAGGCCGCGAGCCTGAGCGGGTGGGGCGTGTTCTCGAACGGGCGGCTCGGGGCCTCGGGGACCAAGAGCTTCATCATCGACCACCCGCTGGACCCGACGGGTCATTACCTGCTGCACTATTCGAGCGAGTCGCCCGAGCCCCAGAACCGGTACAACGGCAACGTCCGGTTGGACGCCCGGGGCGTGGGCGTCGTGGCGTTGCCCGAGTACTTCCACGCGATCAACCGTGACTTCCGGTACACGCTGACCCCGATCGGGGGTGCGGCGCCGAACCTGCACATCGCGCGTGAGATCGTCGGCGCGACGTTCGTGATCGCGGGGGGCCTCCCGGGGCAGAAGGTCTCGTGGGAGGTGATCGCGGTCCGCGACGACGCGTTCGTGCGGCAGCGCGGGGCGCCGGTGGAGATCGAGAAGGTCGGTGCGGAGCGGGGTCTGTACCTGACGCCCGGGCTGTACGGCATGCCCGAGGAGATGGGGATCCACGCCTCGGGCGGGTCTCGGTAACGGCTCAGGCTGCGCCCGGGGACTCCTGGTCATCGCGGATCGATGTGGTAAGGCACAACTCACAAGGAGTGCGCTGATGCGTTCGCTCGTTCAAACTCTCGCATTTGTCCTCTTCATCGGGGTGCTCGCCCTCATCACTCCTGTAGCTTCCGCGCAGCCGCAGGGCAACGGCTCCGCCTCGCGGACGGACGAGGAAGCCCGGCGTGATGTCCGGGCGCGTCTGCGCGAGCTGATCGAACGGGGCGACGCGGACCCGCGCGGGTCGACCAACCTGGAGTGGCGGTACGAGTACAACGCTCACGGCGCCGGTGAGGGCGCGGTCATCGACATGGAGTTCGATGTCGAGGGCAACGCGATCGTCGTCTACCAGTCGTACGACTTCCCGCTCCGGTTCGCGGTGGCCAAGATCGACGGCGCCGTCAACTCGACACCGACGACGATCTGGACGACGGAGAGCACATACCTGGAGACCGTGAACGATTGCGCCGTCGATCTCGACGGGAACATCTACGTGGGCGGGCAACTCGATCTCTCGGCGGGGGCCGAGGCGGGGGTCGTCAAGTTGTCGCCCTCGGGGGACATTCTCTGGCGCCGTGCGTACGGGAATGAGCTGCAGGCATCGGCGGTCCAGAACATTGCGATTGGCGAGGACAACGCCCCGTTCGCTTCATCGAGCAACGGCGTCTTCGGGTTCCTGTTCCGCATCGACCCGACCACGGGATACCTGGCTTGGGTCACGAGGACTGACGAGCTGACCTGTGCATCGAAGGTGGGCGCCAATCCGGAGATGGTGCTGAGCGGAGAGTATCTGTACGCGGTGATGCCCGGGTTCGTGGAGAGCGCCACGCTCGCGGCCAGGATTGATCCGGTTCTTGGGGACGCGATCTGGTGTCGGGAGTTCGGGCTTCAGCTGCCTACGTCGAACCTGTCTAGGGCGGTGCGGGCCGTCGATGTGGACATCCACGGTAGAGTCTACATCGTTGGCGCGACGCTGGACGAGAATCCGAACAGACCCGCCATCGGGCACGTTGCGGCGATCAACCCCGACGGGACGACGCGGTACTTTGTCGAGGAGATCGGCCCAACCTCCACACAGTACGAGGTGGTGACCGCCGGGCGGGATGGCGCGGTCTACGTCGGAGGGAATCTCTCCTTTGTGGGAGACGGCTCCGACGATGCCGCTGTGGTCAAGTATGACGATGCGGGGAATCAAGTCTGGACAGTCGCGTACGGCGATGCGTTGCCCGGGAGCGTGCTGCCCGATCGTCTGCACACCGTTGGCGACATCTCGCTGGACCGGCTTGGCAATGTTTACGCGACCGTAGTTGATCCGGGCCCGAGTGTGGACCGCGCGCGGATCATCAAGCTCGACCGGGAAACAGGGTCGGAGATCTGGCTGGAGCATGTCCCCGACCCGAGCAGCGGGCAGGGCTTCACGCTCCCGCTCGGGCTTCGGGTCGATGGCGGGGGGAACGTCTACCTGAACTCGACGACGACCGACACCACTTCGGGGTTCAGCTGCAACGAGGTCTCGAAGTACTCGCAGCCGTTCCTTGACGAGCCAACCGTTCAGACGGCCAGCGCGGAGCTCATGTTCGAGGGCCAGAGCCTCTGGGCGCCCGGCACGGGGTACCTGGTCGCGGAGGAGCACCTGTTCTCGGTCAGCTGGAACGAGAGAATCGACGAGGGCTTTGGCTTCTTCATCCCGCTGCTGGGCGACTTCGGGGCAGGCTTTGAGTTCTCCACAGATGGAACGCTCAACGCCGGTGTCCGCGCGGAGATCGATGGCGGCACCGCGGACGTGCACCTGCCGCTGAATGTGGAGTTCACGATTCCTCCGATGAAGGCGTTGGGGCCCGGGTCGACGGTGACGGTCGGGGTGGATTGGACCCCTGATCCCGCGGCGCGGCTGACGAGCAGGTTCCTGCCGTACTTCAACGCGGGGCTGACCGCGGGCGGGAACTACTCGGTGTACGCGGACGTGTACGCCGAGGCGTTCTCCGAGGACGTTTTCAGCACGGTGTTCATCAACGAGAGCGATACGTTCCCGTCGGATTACGTTCCCGACATGAACCTGCTGGACATCCTGGCGGATTCGGGGTTTCCCGTGCCGGGGGAGTGGTCCTCGATCCAGTTCGAGCCGAAGGGCCTGTTCACGGCGACGTTCCGCACGCCGCAGATGATGGCGATGGGCGGGTACAACCCCGCGACGCAGTCCTTCCAGACGGTGGCGTCGGATCGCTTCTTCATGTTCGACATGAGCGTGACCGAGGCGATTCTTCGGCCGTTCGGGCTGACCGCAACGCTCGAGTTTAACTTTCCCTACGAGGGTGCTGATGATTTCGGCGTGACCGGAGAGGGCCGGGCGCTTCAGCTGATCGCGGGCGTTGACCTTGGCGCGACACAGCAGATCGATGTTGATCTCGTGCCGAAGATTCGATACGAGTTCTCTGACGGCATCGAATCGCAGACGATCCCGATCACGCAGGACTTGGTGTTCACGCTGCCGACGAAGAACGATGGGTTTGACGGGCAGGTGGAGATCCGCGCCACGCTGATGGGCAGCGCGGGGTTCTCGAACACGACCGACATCCAGATCATCCCCGGCATCGAGTGGATCACGCTGGATGCGGCGGCCGCGGTGTGGGCGTTCGGGTATGACCTGCTCTCGTTCGGCCCGTACTGCATTCTCTGTTATGACTGGGATCTCTCGGAGATCCTGCAAGCGCTCGGGGCGCCCAACCCGGGATTGGTGAACATCAATCTCCCGGTGTTCGACGGCGAGTGGAATGTCGCGATGAACGAGACACCGCTGCCCTGCATGCGGGTGCTGGGATCGATGACCAATCGCCCGGATCTGTATGCGGCGAGCCGTGATTCGGTGAGCATGCTGATCTACGACCAGACCTCGCCCAGTACGGCGTCGTTCAACGTGACGACCGGGGGGGTCACGAAGATGCTGCTCTACGGGCAGCGTCTCGGGGCGGATGCGCAGGCGTTCATCGAGCACTGGGGCCGAGAAGAGGCGGTCCCGACCACGCACATCAACGACAGCACGCTGCTGATCGAGGTCCCGAACCGGTTCCGCCTGGTGCCGGGGGTCGCGAAGATCTATGTGGTCGCGTCCGGGCTGGACTCGGACAGCATCGATCTTGCGGTGACATACCCCACGCCGCGGCTGGACGCGGTCAACCCCAACCTCTGGGCGGCGGACCCGGACCTGGCGGCGCTGCCCGTCGCGGTGATCGATGGGCGGTCGTTTGCGGGGAACGGCACGTTCATCGCACGGCGTGACTACTACATCAAGATGCGTGACGATCTCTGGAGCGACGCGACCGATGGCGGCTTTGCCGGGGGGGCCGCGGAGTACTTCCCGGGGTTCGACTTCAACCAGATGCCGGGCTTCCCGGCGGTGCTGTGGGGCGGGGCGTCGGGGGGAACGCCCCTCCCCCGCTTCGCGCAGCCGGTGGACAACGGGATCCACAATGTCCGCATCGGGGAGCACCAGTACGATCGCCCGCAGGTGGTCCCCGTGGTGATCTGCAACCCGGGCCCGGGCGGCGGGATGAGCAACGAGCTCGAGCTGACGATCGCGGCGCCCGTGCCGGTAGCCAGCGGTGTTGAGCCCGCGGGGATGTCGCCACTGGACATCGAGTACGACGAGGACTATTTCGACCCCGACGACACGCCCATCGCCCAGCCGATCGTGCTGCGGGTGACAGGGCCGGCGCATGTCCCCTACTTCGAGGGCTACGAGGAGCCCAAGTATGGCAACTTCAACGCCGATTCCGTGGTGCGGTTCAACGGCATCGATCTGCCGACCACGTTCGTCAGTTCGTTCCTGCTGCACGCGGAGCTGGCGCCAGGGATGGTG
>JBITAG010000133.1:0-2592 GCA_044439985.1 Phycisphaerales bacterium JB059
CGCTGGATGAACGCCTGCGCGCGTTCTGCGAGCGACTGGGCGACCAGGCGGCGTGAGGCGTCCGAGAACCGATGCGATCATCCGCAAACCCGCTCGTTGACCGCCCGATCGTGGGGTAGGCTGTGGTGTGCTCCACGCCTCACCCATCGCGCCCGCCTGGATCGTCCTCCCGCTGGGGCTGCTCGCGGCGGTCACCATCGCCGGGCACCTGATGGACCTGCGCGAGGCGACCCGACGCGGTGATGTCCCCGCCAGCCGGTGGCGCATCCGCTCCTGCAACGGCATGGTCATGCTCCTGACCGTTCCGCTCGCGGCCTACGCCTTCGGCGTCGCCACCCCGGCCCGCCCGGGCGCGTTCATGCTCGCCTGGACCAGCGTGACGGGGCTGCTTGGGATTGTCCTGCTGCTCGCCTCGATGGACATGCTCAACACCTGGCGGCTCTTGCGCCGTCAGCGTCAGCACGACCTGCGTCAGATCCGCCAGGCCCGCCGGGCACTGCTGGAGCAGGCGGTTTCCCTGGCGCGTGCGCGATCCGCGGACCGGCTACGCTTGGGCCATGACGAGCCCGGCGAGAGCGCCGATCGCTGACGATCCGGCGTCTCCCCCTGCCCAGACCGAAGCCCCGCCGCGCCGACGGCGCGGACCCGTGCCCGGACCGCTCGGGCGGGGGCTCGCGACGCTGTACGCGCGGGAGATCGGGCGGCGCAACGCGCTCTATGACCGGGGGGAGGGGGTCACCCGACTCGACCGCCCCGTCATCTCGGTGGGCAACCTGAGCGTCGGGGGGACGGGCAAGACGCCGATGGTCGCTTGGATTGTGCGCACGCTGATGGACGCGGGCAGACGCCCATGCGTCGCCATGCGCGGGTACCGCGCGAAGGGGGGCATCTCGGACGAGGCGGCGATCTATCAGCGCCTCTTCCTGGACCTCCCGATCGTCGCCCAGCCTGACCGGGGCGCGGGGCTGCGCGACCTCTTCGCGACGCGGCCGGGGCGCGAGGTCGACTGCGTCGTGCTCGACGACGGGTTCCAGCATCGGAAGATCGCCCGCGACCTGGACATCGTCCTGCTCGACGCTTCGCGTTCCCCCTTCGAGGACCGCCTGCTTCCCGCGGGCTGGCTGCGCGAGCCGCCCGGATCGCTCGCCCGTGCCGGGGGAGTCGTGCTCACGCACGCGGAGCTGGCGAACGCGGCGGCCATCGAACGGATCTCACGTCGCGTGGTGGAATCCGGGGGACCGGCGCCGGTCGCGGTGACGCGTCACGCCTGGACGGGGCTGGACGTGCAGCGCCGTTCGGGAGAGGAACGTCACGAACTCGACTGGCTCGACGGGCAGCGGGTGCTCGCCGTCTGTGCGATCGGGAACCCGGACGCGTTTCTGGCCGAGGCGCGCCGCCTGCTGGGCGACCGTCTGGTGGACTCGATCGTGATGCGCGACCACGACTCCTACGGCGTCTCCGCGGTTCGTCGCCTCCGCCGGCGGACGGAGCAGGCGCGGGCGGACGTCATCCTGACCACCGAGAAGGACTGGGTGAAGCTGGCACGCGCGCCGGTGGACGTCTGGCCCTGCCCGGTCGCCCGGCCGCGGCTCGAGCTGGAGTTTGACGCAGGGTGCGAGGCCCTGCGGACCCTCGTTCTCGGGGGCGTCGGTTCCTAGAATGGGGCTCGCCATGCGCCTGCTCCTCGACGCTCTCAACCACTGGAAGCCCTTCCGCGCGATCGTGGTGGGGGACTTCATGCTCGACCGGCTGGTGCATGGGGAGGCCTCGCGTCTATCTGCGGACGCCCCGGTTCCCGTGCTCCGCGTGGAGCGCCGAGAGGATCAGGCGGGAGGCGCCGCAAACCTGTGCATGAATCTCCGGGCGATGAAGGGGGAGGTGGTGGCGATCGGGCTCGTCGGCGAGGACGCCGAGGGCGGGATTCTCCGACGCCTGCTCGAGGACCGAGGGGTCGAGACGCACGGGCTGCTCGAGGACGCCTCGCGTCCGACCACGAGCAAGCAGAATCTGATCGGGCTCGCACAGGCCCGCCACCCCCAGAAGATGTTCCGCGTGGATGTGGAGTCCACCGAGGCGCCCGACGAGCAGACCGAGGCGAGGATGCTCGCGGCGTTCGAGGCGGCCCTGCCCGGCGCCGACGTGGTGTGTCTTGAGGACTACCACAAGGGCGTCTGCTCGCCCGCCCTCTGCGCCGCGCTGATCGAGAGGGCGAAGGCCGCGGGCGTGCCCGTCTTCGTCGATCCCGCCTCGATCACAGACTACGCCAAGTACCGCGGGGCGACGGCGATCACGCCCAACCGGACCGAGGCCGAGCGGGCCACGGGGATGCCCACCCACGCGGACGCCTCGCCGGAACACAACGTCAAGCTGGCCCGGACGATGCTCGAGCGACTGGACCTGGACGCGGTGGTGCTCACGCTCGACCGGCACGGGGCGCTCCTGCTCACACGCGAGGACCCGACGCCGATCCCCGTGCCCACCGTGGCCCGCGCCGTCTACGACGTGACGGGCGCGGGTGACATGATGCTCGCCGGGCTCGCCGCGGCCCGCGCCAACGGCATCGAATGGGTCGGCTCGGTGGAGCTGGCCAAC
>JBITAG010000134.1:0-3290 GCA_044439985.1 Phycisphaerales bacterium JB059
GGGCGGGGGGCCGGACGCCGAGCGAGAGGTCTCGCTCGAGAGTTCGCGCGCCGTGGCGGACGCGCTCGAGCGTGGCGGTGGGTTCGAGGTCGTCTACGAGGTGATCGACCGGATCGGGGCGGGGGAGCTGCGGGCGCTGCCGGGGGATGTGGTCTTCCCGGTGCTGCACGGCGCCTTCGGGGAGGGGGGAAGGCTCCAGGACCTGCTCGAGCTGGACGGTCGGGCGTACGTCGGCTCCGGGCCGGGGGCGGCGCGTCTGGCGATGGACAAGCTGGGGAGCAAGATCGCGGCGGCTGGCGCGGGGGCGCCGACGCCGATCGGCGCCTGCCTGAACGTGGAGGACGACGCGAGCCCGATCGGGCTGCCCTGCGTGGTCAAGCCGGTTCACGAGGGATCGAGCGTGGGGCTCTCGATCTGTCGCGACGCGGACGCGTGGGAGGTCGCGCTCGCGGGCGTGCGCGCCGATCGGGCCACGCGTCCCGAGCGTGTCTGGATGGTCGAGCGTCTGGTGGAGGGGCGTGAGGTGACGGTGGGCCTGCTCGACCGGGGGGCGGGGCTCGAGTCGGTGGGGGTGGTCGAGATCGAGGCCGCGGGCGGGTCGTACGACTACGAAGCGAAGTACCGGCGAGACGACACGCGGTACACGGTCGATCCGGCGCTTCCCTCGGGGGTGGGCGAGGCGATCGGGGCGTGGTCCGTGGAGGTTGCGCGTCGGCTCGGGGTGCGGCACCTGGCGCGGGTGGACTACCTGCTCGATGGCGCGGGTGTGGCGTGGTTTCTGGAGATCAACACGATGCCCGGGTTCACGGCCCACAGCCTGCTGCCGATGGCGGCGGGGGCACGTGGGCTGGGGATGGATGCGCTGTGCGCCGGGCTCGTGGAGCGGGCCCTGGGCGAGCGAGCGGGCGTGAGGAGCGTGTAGACGATGGCGAAGAAGAAGACCAAGAAACAAGCCGCGGCTGACCGGGAGGCGCGTCGGCGAGGCGTGAGGGCGGGGGTCGCGGCGGTGGTGGTCCTCGGGATCGGCGCGGGGGCGATGTTCGGGGTGGGGGCGCTCGACGAACGGGCGGCGCGGGAGCTGCGCGCTCCGGAGGGGGCGATCGAGATCGTCTGGCCGGCGCTCGAGGCGCAGACCCCCGACGGGGAGACGACCTGGATGCCCCGGAGTGAGCGCGAGCGCCTGCGCCTGATGATCGAGGAGATCCTGCGCGACACCGACCCGCTCTCGCCCGACCCGATCCGGGACGCGGGGGAGGCGCTCATGGCGACGGGGTGGTTCCGAGGAGCGCCGACCGTGCGCCGCCTGGCGGACCAGCGGGTGGAGGTGCGCGGGACGTGGCGCCTGCCGGCGGCGGCGGTGCGCACGACTGACGGGGACCGCCTGATTTCGTGGGACGGGGCGCCCCTGGCATTGATCTATGGCCGAGGCGAGAGCGGGCAACGCCTGATCGTGGGGGGGCAGTACGAGCCGGCGCGCCGTGGGGTGTGGCGGGCGGACGCGGAGGGGCGTTGGCCGAGCGAGGACGTGCTGGAGGGGCTCGAACTGCTTGCGATGCTGCGCGAGCAGGGACTCGACGAGCAGGTGCAGGCGGTCGATGTCTCGGGCTTCCGACGCGACCGGACCCTGGAGCTGGTGACCTTCCGGGGCGGGCGGGTTGCCTGGGGGAGCGGGGTGGGGACGTTCACGCCCGGCGAGGTGTCCGACGAGATCAAGCTCGAACGCCTGCGCACGCTGCGCGCCCGAACGGGGCAGATCGACGCGGGGAAGGCCCGGATCGAGATCTTCGGGCCGAAGGTGCTCCTGGATCGGACCTCGGGCTGATCGCGTACGATCGGGCGTGAGCGCGGAGACGCCATCGGAGCACGCCTCGACGCCCGAGGGTGGCGCGGGGGAGAAGGAGCGTGATCTGTTCGGGCGCGTCCCGAAGGGGCGCCGGGACTGGTCGCACCGTCGGGGTGAACCCCGGGTGTTCGCGCTGCTCTGGACGCTCTACCTGATGCTGGCGACGCTGGTGATGTTCGCGTCGCTCAGCGCGTCTCCCTCGGTAACGCCCGAGGTGTATCGCCCGGCGGCGCGGACGCTGCTGCTGCGGGAGATGGTGGGGGTGACGCTGCCGTGGCCGCTGACGCGGCTGAGTCAGGTCTCCCCGCACGGGGGGATCGTCTCGGGGGTGCTCAAGGACCTGGTGGTGGTGCTGCTGCCGGTGCAGGCGTTGGTGTGGCCGCACGCGATGGGGGTGCTCTCGGACTGGCCCCTGGGGGTGGTGGCGGCGATGTCGGCCTCGATCGGGGCGTGGGCCTTGATCGTGGGGGGGACGCTGACGATCGCGCTGGGGACGATGGAGCGGGAGGGGAGGGGCGTGGCGCGTGCGGCGTGGATGGGGGTCTTCGTGGTGTTGATTGGGGGGGCGCCCCTGTGGCTGCTGCTGCGCGGGGAGCTGGGCGGTGGCGTGGGCGGGGAGACGCGGGTGGGGTGGATGCTGAGCCCGCTGACGTCGGTGATGGAAATTACGCGGGACCGGGCGTGGTCGGGGCATTCGGCGTGGGTGGGGGCGGGGCACTGGCGGGCGTTGGCGTGGGTGACGGGCCTCGGGGGCGTGCTGCTGGCGATGGGGTGGGTCTGGACGCTCGCCCGGCGCGGGGAGTCGGCCTAGATTGTTGGTCTGGCGCGGGAGACGCGCCCAGTTGGAGACCGGACCCATGGACGTGATCACCCAGAGCGACAAAGAGAAGCTCAACGCCAGGTTGAACGAGTTGCTCGCGAACCGGGCCGTCATCTCGCAGCGGATCGCCGACGCCCGGGCGTTGGGCGATCTGAAGGAGAACGCGGAGTATCACGCGGCGCGGGAGCAGCAGGGGCTCGAGGAGGCCGAGATCCGGCGGATCGAGCAGCGTCTGGCGACCGCGCAGGTGGTCAGCGAGGACAAGCAGGCCGAGGGGGTGGTCTTCATCGGATCGACCGTCCAGCTCAAGGAAGTGGGGGACGACGAGATCGAGACCTACCGGCTGGTGGGTGAGTCCTCGGGGAGCGACGACGACGACATCATCGAGGTGACCACGACGAGCCCGATGGGCGAGGCGCTCATGAAGGCGCGCGTGGGAGAGGTGGTGCGGGTCCGGGCGCCGCGCGGCGTCAAGGAGTTCGAGATCGTCGCGATCGTCTGAGTTCAGGGGGCGTCTTCGTCCGCCTGATCCGACCCGTTCTCACGCTCAGACTCGATGAGGGCCTGCACCGACGGGGGGGGCTGGAAGGCGCTCTCATCGATGGGCGCGAAGCTGACCGATTCAAC
>JBITAG010000135.1:0-4029 GCA_044439985.1 Phycisphaerales bacterium JB059
CCATCCCCCCCTCCACCTGGCCCCCGGCCCTCGCCAAGAAGCCCTGGACGAAGATCCTCGCCTGGGCGGTCGCGCTGACCGAACTCTTCGCCGGCTTCTTCCTCCTCATCGGACTCATCACCCGCCTCTCCGCCCTCTCCCTCGTCGGTGTCATGCTCGGCGCGATCTGGCTCGCCACCCTCACCCCCGCCATCCAGTCCACCGACCCCTTCCTCGGCTTCCTCCCCAACGAACCCTTCCTCTCCTTCTTCTGGAAAGACCCCTTCTGGCAGCTCCTCTGCCTCATGGCCTCCCTCGCGGTCTTCTTCTCCGGCCCCGGCGCCCTCGCCCTCGACCGCGCCATCTTTGCTCCCTCAAGCGCCAACGACTGGGACGACGATGATGACGAAGCCCACCGCGACCGATCCTCCTTCGACCGGGCGCCGTAGAGAACACGATGCCCTCCCCGACCCGATCCAACCCTGACCCCACCGGACGGCTCGACCCCGATCTCCCGACCCCCTTCGACCCACTCCCCGGCGCCCCCGATCCGACCACACCCGCCTGGGTGCGCAACGTCCTCCCCACCGCCGTCTCCCTCTCCATCCACGTCTCCCTCCTCGGCGCCATCCTCTACAGCAGCGCGACCACCCCGTCGCTCGACGACGATCGCGTCTCGCTCGGCGAGATCGACCTCATCCCCGCCGTCGAGACCGCACGCCCCATCGTCAAGCCCCTCGAACGTCCGCCCACCCCGGCCACCAACCCCCAGCCCGTCGACACGCCCCCCCCCGCCGACCCCACCCCGTCACCCCAGCCCCCCCGCGTCACCGAGCTGGTCGGCATGTCCAACTCCCTTGACGTCTCCTCCCCCGACCTCATCTCCGCCATCGGCTCCACCAACGCCACCGGCGCGATCGACGCCATCGCCGGCGCCGCCTCCTCCTCCGACTCCTTCGCCTCCTTCGCCGGCCTGCGCGCCCAGGCCGCCTCCCGCATCGTCTACGTCGTGGACGCCTCCGGCGCCATGGCCTCCTCCTTCTCCTTCGTCAAGGACCAGCTCAAACGCTCCATCGATCGCCTCGGCCCCACCCAGCACTTCCAGATCGTCCTCTTCGGCGACAACAAGGACCGCCCCGAGGGCGCCCCCCCCTACCGCGTCCTCACCCCAAGGTCCGGCAAGCCACAACTCGTCCGCGCCACGCCCGCCAACCAGCAGGCCGTCGCCGACTGGATCGACGCCGCCCTCCCCGGCGGGCGCTCCAACCCCGCCGACGGCCTGCGCGCCGCCTTCGAGTTCAAGCCCGACCTCATCTTCATGCTCTCACGCTCCATCCAACGCTCCGGCCCCAACGCCACCTGGGGACGCGGCAAGGACGCCATCCTCGCCGACCTCGACCGCCTCAACCCCCTCTCCAAGCACACCGCCCGTCGCAAGGTCGTCATCAAAACCATCCAGTTCCTCGACGAAGACCCCACGGGCACCATGAAGGCCATCGCGCTCGCCCACGGCGACGGCGAGGGCTCACACCGACTCGTCCGCTGGGAAGACCTCGCCGACAACCACCCCGACCAGGCCGAACAGGTCGCCCTCGCACAGGCGCTCTCCGAAGACGACAACGCCAAGCTCGAACGCGCCGCCCAACGCCTCGCCTCCATCGAGAAGGACGGCTCGGCCATCTCCGTGCTCTACGGCGTCCCCCTCCCGGAGCAACGCGACAACGTCTCCCGCGCCGCCGAGTTCGTCCTGGCCGTCCTCGCCTCCTTCCCCGAGGCCTCCTCCTCCCCCGACTACGACCCGCGCAACCCCCCCGACGCAAGACTCCCCCTCCTGCGCGCGCGCGCCGCGATCCTCCTCGCCTCCATCACCGATGACGACGCCTGGCGTCGCCAGCTCGCCACCACCGCCATCGCCAACATCGAACAGCTCTCCCTCGTCGACCCCAACGCGGAGGCCGCCCGACGCGTCGCCCTCGGCGTCGCCCTCCACTTCCTCGACGACACCGCCGAGTCCCGACGCGTCCTCCGCTCGCTCATCCAGGAGTCCGCCATGCTCCAGGCCCAGCCCTCCATCGTCGCCGAGGCGATGCTCGGGCTGCTCCTCACCGTCGAGAGCGACCGCGACCGGGCGCTCGGCGTCGCCGCCCTGCGCGACGCGACCGCCAACCCCCCCTTCGTCGTGGAGCGCCTCCCCGACCCCCTCTGGATGCTCGCCGCCGCCGAGTCCACCGCGCGCACGCTCCTCCCCGAGCCCACCCTCGCCCCCGGCGCGCTCGACGATCTGCTGGCGATGGCCCACGACCCCGCCCTCATCAACGACCCCCGTCAGCGCACCGCCCTCGTCTACGCCAAGCTCGCCGCCGCCACCGATCCCCTCGCCCGCTCGCTCGACTGGAGCGCCTTCCCGGCCGAGGCGGCCTTCGCCCGCGCCGTCGTGCTCTCGCGACGCGCGACCGGCTGGGACGAGGCCGCCCGCCTCTTCGAGCAGGTCGCCGACCGCGCCAACGCGGGCGAGCTGGCCCCCGACGCCCTCTGGGAAGCCGCGATCGTCCACCGCGTGCGCAACACCCCCGAGTCCCGCGCGCGCGCCACGCAGCACCTCGAACGCATCGCCCGCGACTTCCCCGACTCCCCCCGCGCCGACGACGCCCTCGCCGCCGCCGTCGCCGACGCCGCCGCCGCCGGTGAGGGCCTCCCCGAGTCCTACGAACTCGGTGTCCTCCGCCTCGCGGTCGAGAAATACCCCGACCACCCGCAGGCCGACATCTGGCGATACAAGTACGCCCAGCGTCTGACCGGTCTGGACATCCTCGACGTGCTCGAACCCGTCAAGGCGGGCACGCCCGAGGGCGCCGCCGCCGCCCAGCTCTATCTCCCGACGGCCCGCGAGCTGCTCGAGACCGACTTCCGCGACCCCGGGCTCGACCGGGTCAAGCTCCTGCGCCGCGTCGTGCGCTACGCGGAACGACACGACGCCCGTCCCCGCGCCGAACTGCTCGTCGAACTCGGCGAGGCGGAACTCAACGCGGGTGACCCCGGGCGCGCCATGCCCCTGCTCGTGCGCGCCGCCGCCCTCGCCGAGCCCATCCCCGGCGGACAGGCCCGCCTCGACCTCGCCCGCGCCCGCGCCCACCTCGCCGTCGATCAGTCCGCCGAGGCCTTCGCCCTGCTGCGCGATCTCGCCAGCGCGCTCGACGCCCGGGGCGACCGGACCGATACCTTCTGGCACGCCTGGACGCTCATGCTCGAGATCCTCGCGCAGCGCGCCTCCGAGGGCGAGGCCGCCGACGCCGACGCGGCACGCTCCAACATCGCGCGCCTCCGCCTCCTCGATCCCGTGCTCGGCGCCGAGCCCTGGCGCTCCCGCATCGAGGCCGCCGCCCGTCAGCTAGACTCCGCCCCGTGACCACATCCGTTCCCCTCCAAGCGACCCAACCCGTGAGCCCGAGCCCCAGCCCAAGTGAGGACGCGACGCCCCAACGCGCCATCCCACCCGCCCTCGCCGAGGCCCTCCGCTCAAAGTTCGTCGTCTTCGACGGCCCCGACGGCTCCGGCAAGTCCACCCAGCTCCGCCGCTTCATCGAGGCCGCACGCGCCGCCGGGCTCGACCCCTGCGAGGTCCGCGAGCCGGGAGGCACCCAGATCGGCGAGAAAATCCGCGCCGCCCTCCTCGACCACCTCGAAGAAGAGATGACCCTGCGCTGCGAGATGCTCCTCTACATGGCCAGCCGCGCCCAGCTCGTCGAGCAGACCATCCGCCCCGCGCTCAAGGCCAACCGCCTCGTCGTCGCCGACCGCTTCGTCAGCTCCACCCTCGCCTACCAGGGCGCCGCCGGCGGCCTCCCCGAACGCGAGATCCAGGCCGCCGCCCAGATCGCCTGCGGGCACACCACCCCCGACCTCGTCGTCATCTTCGACGTCGATGAAGACACCGCCGCCTCCCGCCTCAATCCCCTCCTCGACCGCATGGAATCCAAGGGACGCGCGTACCACAAACGCGTCCGCCAGGGCTACCTCAAGCAGATCGAGAACGATCCCGACCATCACCTG
>JBITAG010000136.1:0-11829 GCA_044439985.1 Phycisphaerales bacterium JB059
GGAAGTACCAGGATCAGAGCGGGCTGACGCTGCCACGCGTCGATTAACTGAATCGTTTCTTTAACCCTTTTCTAAGGAGATCAAATGAGTGAGCAACCCCAGACCAAGCCGGTGAAGGAAACAGAGACCAAGCCAGTTCAAGTGCCGTCCACGAAGTAGTCATGGACTACATGAGGGAGTTGAGAAAACGTTGTGGTCGGTTCTCACGCACCCAAGTAAGCAAGAAAGGAGGAGAGCCATGGCAGGTCGCAACAGAAAGCAGACGACGTGCAAGACAGCCCGTAAGGCGTCAAAGGTCTTGCGGGATCCAAGATCCAGCAAGGCAGCCAAGTCTGCTGCCGGTTCCGCGCTGTCGCAGACTCGAAAGAGCTGCAGCAAGCGGAAGTAAGCACTCAGTGCTGCCGTAGCGAAAGCTGCGGTAGCACATTCAAGACAGGTGTTCCAGGCACGGCCTATTTCAACAGTGCCGATTTCAAGTACCACTTGCCTTTTGGCAAACCAATGAAAGGGGATATCCATGTTGCATGAACCCTCGGCAGCAATTGTGCTGCTGAAGTTGAGGCGATGTAAATATGAGACTCTTTTGTTGGCTCATCGAATTCACTCTGCGTGTTGTCGCATCGATTCGTAAGACGGATAGGCGTCACAGTATTACGCAAACGCGGAAACGAGATTCAGATTCTGGCCGGGTGACTGTTGACGCCTGGCCTGAGCATGATGTTCTCGTGAACAACAAACCCTGGTCCCCATTTGCGGCTGAGCCCCATGACGAGGGTGGCAGCCCTGGATGACTCCCACCCGATGAAGATTGAACGGCGATTCACCAAGGACGGACAGGACCCCTTCGCGACCGTCAGCTGGACGAAGCGGGCCTCCCGAATCACCAACCCCGACGGCTCGATCGTCTTTGAGATGAACGACGCCGAGGTTCCCGAGACCTGGTCGCAGCTCGCGACGGACATTATGGTCTCCAAGTACTTCCGCAAGGCGGGCGTGCCGCAGATGGACGAGGGCGGTCAGCCGATCCGCGACGAGTCGGGGGAGATCGTCACCGGTCCGGAGCGCAGCGCCCGTCAGGTGATCCACCGGCTGGCCGGGTGCTGGCGGAAGTGGGGGGAGGAGCACCGGTACTTCGACAGTGCGCAGGACGCGCAGGTGTTCTACGACGAGCTGGTCTACATGATGGTGCACCAGATGTGCGCCCCGAACAGCCCGCAGTGGTTCAACACGGGGCTGAACTTCGCGTACGGGATCTCCGGCCCGGCGCAGGGGCACTGGATCGTCAACCCGAAGACGGGGCAGGCGGAGCTGGCGCCGGACGCGTACACCCACCCGCAGCCGCACGCCTGCTTCATCCAGAGCGTGGAGGACGATCTGGTTAATGAGAGCGGGATCATGGACCTGTGGACGCGTGAGGCGCGTCTGTTCAAGTACGGTTCGGGGACGGGGACGAACTTCTCGAACCTGCGAGCCGCGAACGAGCAGCTCTCGGGCGGGGGGAAGAGTTCGGGGCTGATGAGCTGGCTGAAGATCGGGGACCGGGCCGCGGGCGCCATCAAGTCGGGCGGGACGACGCGTCGGGCGGCGAAGATGGTCTGCCTGGACATGGACCACCCGGACATCGAGAGCTTCATCAACTGGAAGGTCCGGGAGGAGATCAAGGTCGCCGCGATGGTCGAGGGCCTGCGTCGGATCGCGGGCGAGAAGGCGAGCGCCAACGACCCGGAGACGATCGGGGAGACGGCCGAGCGTCTGGGCCTGAAGCTGGACTACGACTTCAACGGGGAGGCGTACGCGACGGTCTCGGGCCAGAACAGCAACAACTCGGTCCGGATCCCCGACTCGTTCTTCGACGCGGTGGACTCGGGGGGCCAGTGGCGGACCCGCTACCGGGTGACGGGTGACGGGGCGTCGGTCTTTGACGCGAAGAAGCTGTGGGACGACCTCTGCTACGCGGCGTGGCGGTGCGCGGACCCGGGCGTGCAGTTCGACTCCACGATCAACGCGTGGCACACCTGCCCGAACGCGGGCCGGATCAACGCGAGCAACCCGTGCAGCGAGTACATGTTCCTTGACAACACGGCGTGCAACCTCGCCTCGCTCAACGTGATCAAGTTCTACAACAGCGAGACGCGCACGTTCGACGTGGAGGCGTTCGAGCACGGCGTGGACCTGTGGACGATGGTGCTGGAGATCAGCGTCCTGATGGCCTCCTTCCCGAGCAAGGAGATCGCGGAGCTGAGCTACCGGTTCCGGACGCTCGGGCTCGGGTACGCCAACCTGGGCGCGATGCTGATGCAGGCGGGCATCCCGTACGACTCGGAAGAGGGGCGGGCCGTGTGCGCCTGCCTGACGGCGATCCTGACCGGGCGGGCCTACCGCCAGTCGGCGATGATGGCCAAGGAGCACGGCCCCTTCCCGGGGTACGCCGATGACAAGGAGAACATGCTCCGCGTGATCCGCAACCACCGGCGCGCGGCGCAGGGTGTCAGCCGGGAGAGCAGCGAGTACGAGGGCCTGCGCATCCGTCCGGTCCCGATCGATCACGGGCTGATCCGGGGGGGACGGGTCAACGTGAAGAACTGCGAGGACCTGCTGCACCACGCGACGACGGCGTGGGACGATGCGCTCTCGCTCGGCGAACGCCACGGGTTCCGCAACGCCCAGACCACCGTCATCGCTCCGACGGGCACCATCGGCCTGCTGATGGACTGCGACACGACGGGCGTGGAGCCGGACTTCGCCCTGGTGAAGTTCAAGAAGCTCGCCGGCGGAGGGTACTTCAAGATCGCCAACGCCTCGGTGCGCCCGGCCCTCAAGGCCCTGGGGTACTCCAAGGAGGAGTCGGACGACATCATGCGGTACCTGCTGGGCACGCTCGACCTGGACGTGCCGATGCCGGAGCGCGACGGCGTCTCGTTCGCCGAGTGGCTCCTGGACAAGGGGTTCACGGGGGACGACCTGGCGAAGGTGAAGGACGCGCTCCCGGGCGTCTTCGAGCTTGGGTTCGCCTTCAACGCCTGGACGCTGGGGGACGAGGCGCTCGAGCGTGTCGGCGTGGACCCGGCGCAGGCCAAGGCGGACAAGAAGTTCAACCTGCTGCGTCGTCTCGGGCTCAGCGGGGACGAGATCGCGGCTCTGAACGAGCTGGTGTGCGGGACGCAGACCATCGAGGGGGCGCCGCACTTCAAGAGCGAGCACCTGCCCGTCTTCGACTGCGCCAGCACGTGCGGCTCGCGCGGGACGCGGCTCATCTCCGGGGAGGGGCACATCCGGATGATGGCGGCGGCGCAGCCGTTCATCTCCGGGGCAATCTCCAAGACGATCAACCTGCCCAACAGCGCGGGCGTGGAGTCGATCGGCGAGTGCTACCGCCTGAGCTGGGAGCTGGGTCTGAAGGCGAACGCCCTCTACCGCGACGGGTGCAAGCTCTCGCAGCCGCTCTCGACGAAGTCGGACAGCGAGGAGGACGCGCCGGGGGAGCCGGTCGCCGAGCCGGCGGACTCGGCGGGCCGGGATGGCGACCGGAGTGCCGCGGGTGTGGTTGAGGCCAAGCCGGGGCGTCCGCAGGCGGTCCGCCGGCGTCTGAGCGACACGCGTCGCTCGCTGACGCACAAGTTCAACGTCGCCGGGCACGAGGGGTACCTGACCGTCGGGCTGTTCGACGACGGGAAGCCGGGCGAGCTGTTTATCACGATGGCGAAGGAGGGCTCGACGATCGGCGGGCTCATGGACTCGCTGGGCACGTCCACGTCGGTGTCGCTGCAGTACGGCGTGCCGCTCGAGTCGCTCGTCCGCAAGTTCACCCACCAGCGATTCGAGCCCGCGGGGATGACGGCGAACCGGGAGATCCCCTTCGCCAAGAGTCTGGTGGATTACATCTTCCGCTGGCTCGGGATGGAGTTCATCCCGGGTTTCCGCGAGGCGAACGCCCCGCAGCGCCCCAGCGACAGCAAGGACGACGCGCCCGCCCGGCTGCCGGCCGGGGAGGACGCGGCATCGCACGGAGTGTCACGGTGGAAAAAAGCAAGGGATATCGGCGCCGTCGGCGCCCCGGGGACGACGCACGCTCGGCCGGACGGGGAATCCGACGAGGCAACGCCCCAGGGCGACCAGGTGATCGTTACGCAGACCGTCGTCTCGCAGCACTCGACCCTCTCGATCGCGCTCGAGTCGGCGGGCGATGCGCCGCCGTGCGATGTCTGCGGCACGATCACGGTGCGGTCGGGCACCTGCTACAAGTGCCTCAACTGCGGCGCGTCGATGGGGTGCAGCTGAACCGGTACGCGAGAGCATCCAGGCGTTGAAACGGCGCCTTGGCCAGTGATGGCGCCCCGAGCGGCGCAGGAGGTGAATCAACGAGGAAGAACCGGAGGGACGCGGCGGGCGGTTCGATCGCCCGGCGGACCCTGCGAGAGAGCGGGCGAAAAGGGCCGGCGATGGATTGAACCATCGCCGGGACGGGGCACGCACGGTGGTGTCCCCGCCCTTCGCTCCGCGTGGACGAGGCGAACGCCCCCCGTGGGCAAGGAGCGCCCGAGTCTGCGCGTCGTCCGCACTCTCGCCCGGTCGGCCCCGACGGGCCGCCCGCCTCCCCCGGTCCTCACGGTGCAACAGGCACACAACCCGGGGCTCGGATTCGTCCGGGCCCTCGTCTGTCCGTGAAAGCGGCAGACCACTGCCAGAGCCGGAGGCTCCCATCCCTGCCTCCCACTTGCTTCCGGCTCTGCGCCTCCCAGCCCCCGGGTGCGTCCACCACCGCCCGGGGGTGTTTCTTTGCGCCCGGCTACGCCGCGACCTGGGCGCTCTCGGCGATCTCGAACGCCCCGACCGCGTCGGCCTCCCCGGCGATCACCAGGGTGTCCCCCACCCCGAACCGGTGGCCGGCGATGGGGTGCTCGACGGGGAGCCCCCCCTCCGGGCTGACGCGCACGAACGCGACGGCGGGGTGGTCGATCCCCGCGTCCCGGACCTGGCGCCCGAGAAGGTGTGAGTCGCGGGTGATGCGCAGGGACCGGGTGACGACGCCGGCGTGGGCGGCGTCCGGCTTGCTCGGGTCCTTGTCCAGCAGGACGTCGGAGATCCGCTGGGCGCCGACCCAGACCGGAGAGATGACCTCGGTGGCCCCGGCACGCTGGATCTTGCGCACGGCGCTCGGGCAGTCGGCGCGGCTGATGATGCGCACCTTGGGACAGAGGTCGCGAGCGGTGAGCGTCGTGATGATGTTGATGTTGTCGCTGCTCGCGGCGCACACGACGGTGCGGGCCCGGTGCAGGCCCGCGTGCTCGAGGGTGCGGTCCTCGGTCATGTCCCCCCGGAGGACGAGCCACCCCGACTCACGCGCCTGCTCGACGAGTTCCTCCTCCCGCTCGATGACAACAAAGGGGACGCCCGAGTGGGACAGCTCGCGGCAGACAATCCGCCCGATGCGTCCGAGCCCGCAGACGATGACGTGATCCTTGACGCGTTCGATCTGGTCAAACATCCTGCGCTCCGTGTTGAGGGACATCTCGATGCTGGTCTGCACGATCTGGGCGGCGGTGTAGGCCAGGCACCCGATGCCGGTGAGCATGAGCACCACGGCGAGACGTTCCCCGGCCTCCGAGATGCCGTAGTCCCCGTACCCCACGGTGGTGATCGTCACGAGCGTGAAGTAGAACGCGTCCCAGGCGCTCCACCCCTCGAGGCGCATGTACCCGAACGTGCCCACGCACGCGACGAGGGTGAGCACCAGCAGGGGAATCCGCAGGTGGGCCAGGCGAGGGTGGGTCCAGGATCGGATCCGGCGTCGCACGGACCGGTTATCGGTCAGATCCGGGGGGCGATTGAGGGCGGCCGATTCCCCCAGCCCGCGGGCTGATTCTCGGTCAATCCGGAGTGCGCGTGATCCGCTCGGCGCCCCCCATGTACGGGCGCAGCGCCTCCGGCACCGTCACGCTCCCGTCCTCGTTCTGGAACATCTCCAGGATCGGGATCAGGATCCGCGGGCTGGCGGCGACCGTGTTGTTCAGCGAGTGGCAGAAGACCGTCTCCCCCTTGCCCCCGGCGCCCCCCGCCCGCGAACGCATGTTGAGCCGGCGGCACTGGAAGTCGTAGAGGCGGCTGGCCGAGTGGGTCTCCCCGAACTCGCCCGTCGGGGCGGAGGACTCGTCCTTGGGGTCCGAGGGCTCGCCCCGCCCGGGCATCCAGCACTCGACGTCGATCATGTCCGCGTTCTTCACGCCCAGATCACCGGTGCAGCACTGGAGCAGGCGGTAGGGGAGCCCGAGAGACTGCAGGAACGACTCGACGAAGCCGAGCATCTCCTGGTGCCACCGCCGCGACTCCTGCTCGTCCGCCTTGCAGATCACGACCTGCTCCACCTTGTCGAACTGGTGGATGCGGTAGAGGCCGGCGGTGTCCTTCCCCGCGGCGCCCGCCTCGCGCCTGAAGCAGGTCGAGACGGTGACGTACTTGAGAGGGAGGTCCGCCTCGTCGAGGATCTCGTTCTGGTGCAGGCCCATGAGCCCGACCTCGCCCGTGCCGGTGAGGAACATGTCGTGCCCACCGCCCCGAGAGGTTTCCTCGACGTGGTACGCCTGCTCCCGCCCGCCGGGGAAGAACCCGGTCCCGACCATCGCCTCCTCGCGCACGAGCACGGGGACGCTCATCGGGGTGAAGCCGTTGCGATCGACCATGAAGTCGATGGCGTAGCGCAGGATGGCCTGATGGAGGCGCATGCCCATGCCGGTGAGGATGTACGAGCGCGTCCCCGCGAGCTTGACCCCGCGGGGGAAATCCACGAGTCCGAGTTCGTCGCAGAGGTCGATGTGTGTCTTCGGGCGGAAGCCGCGGTTCTGCTCGAAGGAGCGGTCCCAGTCCCAGCCCTCGGGCGCCCAGCGTCGGAGTTCAACGTTGTCCTCGCTGGAGGCGCCCACGGGCACGTCCGGATCGGGGGGGAGGGGGACGCTGAGGATGAGGGCGTCCAGCTCCGGCCCGATCGCGTTGATCTGCTCCTCGAGGGCCTGGATCTCCCCCTTCAGGCGAGCGGGGGCGGACTTGAGCTTGGCGATCTCCGCCTCGAGCGCTTCGCGTTCGCTCCCTTCCGCCTTCTTGAGCTGGCCTGAGAGCTGGCCGATCTTGGGTCCGGACTCCTTGGCCAGACGCTTCTGGTCCGCCCGGAGGGTCTCAGCCCGAGACATCAACTCCCGGCGTTGGGTGTCCAACTGGAGGAGGCGGTCGATATCGACCTCGGTGTTCTTCTTCCGGCAGCCGTCCTTGAACCGTTCCGGGTCGTCACGCAGGGCTTTCAGGTCGATCATGGGAGAGGAGTCTAGACGCCCGCGGCCGCTTGCTACCATGGTCCGGGCGGTGGAAGCGGGGACCGGAGAACGATGAGCAAGCTTCAGATCAGGCTCTCGGACGGGAGGGGGCGACCGATTCGCCTCAAGGACGATCCGATCACGATCGGGCGTCACCCGGACAACCGGCTGCGTCTCAAGGACGACATGGCCTCACGCCATCACTGCGTCATCGAGCCGGACCGGAAGGGGGGGCACCGCCTGCGGGACCTGGGCAGCCGGAACGGGACCAAGCTCAACGGCATGCGCGTGACCGAATCCGTGCTCTCCCCGGGGGACACGATCCGCATCGGGGCGATCGAGTTCATCGTCGAGGGCAAGGAGTCCCCGATCGGCGCCGGCGCCCTCGAGCCTGAGGCGACACACACGAACGGGAAGGGCGTCAAGGACCGAAAGGGCCAGCCCGAGAGCGCCGAGTGGGTCAAGGAGATCCGGAGCGTGATCGACGCCCTGGCCACCCCGGGCGTGGACGACGAGACCCTCCAGCTCGTGGACGCCCGGGGGCAGAACACCAGCGCCCTCGCCGGCGCCGCGGACGGGCCGCAGGCCCTCCGCCTGCTGCTGCGGGCGGCCTCACGGACGCGGGCGACGGACATCCACGTGGAGCCGAAGGGGGACGCGTTCAACGTGCGGATGCGCGTGGACGGGCAGATGGTCTGGATCGTGGAGCTGCCCACGAAGGCGGGGGAGCTGATGGCGGGCCTGGTGAAGACGGCCTGCCACATGCAGGGCGCCGCGCGCGACGCGGTGCAGGAGGGGCACTTCTCCTGCCGCTTCCCCGACCGGCGCTGCGAGTACCGGGTCAGCTTCACGCCCAGTGTGCACGGGCAGAAGCTGGTCATCCGCGTGCTCGATCAGCGTGGGGTTCCGATGGCCCTCTCCGATCTCGGGCTGATCCACTACATGGAGCAGCGCATCGACAGCGTCTGCAACATGGACGCGGGCATGATCCTCGTCTGCGGACCCACCGGCTCGGGCAAGACGACCACCCTCTACAACGCCCTGCGCGAGATCGACCGCGACACCCGCAACGTCATCACGATCGAGGACCCGGTCGAGTACCAGCTCGACGGCGTCACGCAGATCCCGATCGACGAACGCCAGGGCAACACCTTCAACTCGCTCCTGCGCTCCGTGCTCCGCCAGGACCCGGACGACATCCTGCTCGGGGAGATCCGAGACGAGGAGACGGCCCGCACCGCGATGCAGGCCGCGATGACCGGTCACCTGGTCTTCTCGACGGTGCACTCCAAGGACTCGATCTCCGCGGTCTTCCGCCTGCTGGACCTCAAGGTCGAGCCCTACCTGGTCGCCAACAGCCTGAACCTGGTCCTGGCCCAGCGCCTGGTGCGTCGCCTCTGCGACAACTGCAAGCGGGAGACCCCGATCCCCCCCGGGCTCTCGACGAAGATGGGCCGGTTCCTGGGCAACCGCAAGACGCTCTACCAGTCGGTGGGATGCAAGCGGTGCCTCGGGACGGGGTACCGCGGACGCAGCGCCCTGTTCGAGCTGCTGGATGTCAACGACGAGCTGCGCGATCTGATCCTGTCCAACCCGAGCATTCAGGCGATGAAGAAGGTGATCGCCGAGGGACTTTTCACCACGCTGACGCAGTACGGATACCGTCTCGCCGCCGACGGCACGACGTCGATCGACGAAGTCGAGCGTGTCACCGGCATGGGCTGACTCAGTGCACGCACAATCGAAGGGGTTTGCGATGAAGCTGTTGCTGATGGCTTGTTCGCTGGTTCTGGGCGCGCCGCTGGCAGACGCGGCGCCCGAGCGGTACGTGATGGCCCCGGTCCGGCGACACATCGGGTTCGACCCCGACCGGCCGGATCCGACGACGATCGTTGTTGAGGGCGTGGAGGCGGCGTTGCGCGAAGCGGTCGGCGCCGGGATCGGGCACGCGGTCTACGAGTTCAGCGGGGGGCGTGGGAGCGCGGATGAGGCGATTCTCGTCGCCGACGCGATCCTGGCCCGGAACGATGAGATCGAGACGGTCGCCCTGATCCGCGAGTGCCGCGGACCGGCCCTCTTCATCGCGATGGCCTGCGAGCAGTGGTTCGTCGTGCCGGGAAGCCGGCGCCCGGTCCTCACGCTGGAACTCTCGGGGAACGAGGCGGATCGGGCCGAGGAACTGGTCCGTTTGGCGAAAGCCACCGGGCGTTCCGAGGCGCTCGCCCGCGCGTTGGCGATCCCCGGCGCGACCCTGTACGCCCGCGACGGGCTCGGGGAGAACCCGACGCTCTCGGGCGAATCACCCGGGGAAGCGCTCGACGACTCAACCACCGCCCGGCTGACGCTGACGGGTGACCAGCTCATCGAGCTGGGGCTGGCCCGGGAGGCGACCCGGGTGGTTCAGCTCTGGGCCCCGCTCGGGCTCGACGCCCCCTGGAAGCGGGTCGGGCGCCCCAACCACGCGATGGGGCCGGAGACGGTCCGGGCGATGATCGACGCCGAGCGGGATCGCGCACGACGGCTGCGGGAGATTCTCGACGCTCTGGCGTCGATCGAAGGCCAGGCGGGGGACGCCGCGGCGCGGTGCGATCACGCCGCCCGACAGGGCGCCCGGCTCCCTCTCGTGTACGACCCCTCCCCCGCGCCCGGCGAGGATCCGGAGGCCTGGCGCCGGAAGATGATCGAGCTGGCCGTGAGGGTCAAGCGGGAGCGAGACCGGTGGGCGGACGCGCGCCGGAGCGTGGACGCGGCGCTGGCTCAGGTCGATCAGGCGCCCGAGGCGATGCGTCTCTTCTCCGAGCTTGAGTACGCCCGCCCGTTCCAGGCGCGTCGGGCGTCGGAGGGACAGGAGGTCGAGACCCGCGTGCGCCGGGCGCTCGCCCTCCGGGCGGCGCTGACCCCTTGGCGGGAGCGAGCCTCCGCGCAGATCGAGCATCTCGACAACCTGCTGCGGGCGATCCGGGTGACGGCGCCCGTGCCCTAGGCCCCCGCCCCGTCGTCGGTGATCAGCCGGACGTCACGCCAGGCGGGAAAGGTCTTCCGCCACGAGCGCACCGACGACGGATCGATCTCGACGCTGAGCACCGCCTCCTCGTCGCCCAGCTCGGCGAGCACTTCGCCCCTGGGCCCGACGGCGATCGAGCCCCCGATGTAGTTCAGGTACGGGTCCGGCCCGGTCCGGTTGACGCCCAGGACCACCGCCTGATTCTCGATCGCCCGGGCGAGGAGGAGCGTGCGCCAATGCGACTGCCGCGTGTCGGGCCAGTTGGCGCCCAGGGCGAAAAGCTCGGCGCCCCGGAGCATCCCGATCCGGAACAGCTCGGGAAAGCGCAGGTCATAGCAGACCGCCGGACAGACCCGGACCGGGGGGGCGTCCGCGCCGGGCCAGTCGTAGAGGGCGATCGTCTCGCCCCCGGTGAAAGCCTCGCCCTCGCGTCCGTAAGAAAACGGGTGGATCTTGGCGTAGTCGCACAGGAGGGCCCCGTCGGGCGCGAACGCGGTCATGTGGTTTGTGCCGTGCGACCGGCCGGGTTCAAGCCGGGGGATCCCCCCCTGGACGATGGCGCCAAGGTCCACCGCCGTGGCGGCGAGAAAGTCCGCCGTCGCGGCGCTTGTCTGCGCGGTCTGACGCACGTTCAGGGAGAAGCCGACGCCGAACATTTCGGGGAGGACGACCAGATCACCCCGCTCCACGGGGGCGTGGGCGAGCAGGTCCCGGACCCGGGCGAAGTTCTTGTCGGGATCTTCCCAGACGATGGCAAACTGGACGAGGTGCGCGCGCATAGAACGTAGAGTAGTGCTCGCCGGCCTGCGGGGCCGGGGGGGAGTATTGCAACCGTCCGTTTCAGGGCGGGTATCAGCGCCCGGCGGGGTGTCGGAAAGGTTGGAGTGCCATGGTCATCACGCCCGGCGGGCGGGACGAGGAAGAGGGCTCAACGCCGCGCGGTCGGCCCCGGATCCTGCTGGCGAGCCGTTCGCCCAGACGACGCGACCTGCTCAGGGAGCACGGCTTCGAGTTTGAGCTGGCCTCGTGCAGCGTCGACGACGGCGCCCTGCGCCCCGGCAACGCCTCCGACCCCCGCGCGTGGGTCATGTCGCTCGCGTTACTGAAAGCGTCCGCAGCGGTGGGGGACCCGCTGGCCTCATCCGGGCGGATGGTCGTGCTCGGCGCCGACACCGTCTGCGTCAGGGACGGCCAGATCATCGGTCAGCCGGAGGATGAGGCGCACGCCCGACGCATGGTGCGTCTGCTCGCCGATGGTGAGCACGAGGTGCTCACCGGGGTCGCGTTGATCTGTCCCGGCACGCTCCGTCGCGAGATCTACGTCGAGCGGAGCGTGGTCCGGGTGGGGGTCATCGAGGACGCCCACATCGACGAGTACCTCGCCACCGGGCGGTGGCGGGGAAAGGCGGGGGCCTACAACCTGGCCGAGCGTCAGCGGGCCGGCTGGCCCCTCGAGTGCGTCGGGGATCCGACCTCCGTCATGGGCCTTCCGATGGCGACGCTGGACGAACGCCTGCGCGCGTT
>JBITAG010000137.1:0-10588 GCA_044439985.1 Phycisphaerales bacterium JB059
CGTTGGGGGTGTGTGGGGGGGGGGGGGGCGGGGGTGCGCCCCGGGGGCGGGGGGGGGGGTGGGTGGCCGCGGGGGGGGTGGGGGGGGGGGGGGGGGGGGGGGGGGGGGGGGGGGGGGGGGCGGGCGCGGGGGGGGCGGGCAGGGGGGGGGGGGCGGGGGGGCCGCCGGGGGGGGGGGGGGGGGGGGGGGGGGGGGGGGGGGGGGGGGGGGGCGAGGACGGGGCTTGTCCGGGCGTGGGAAGGGGCTAGTATTGGGGCCCCTCGGAGGAGCCGTGGGGATGGACCGCACTGAGAATCCGGAAGACCCATGCCGACGATCAACCAGCTCATCCGCAAGCCGCGCAAGTCACCGAAGGTGAAGTCGAAGGTCCGTGACCTGGACCAGTGCCCGCAGCGGCGCGGCGTGTGCCTGAACGTCAAGACGACCACGCCCAAAAAGCCGAACTCGGCGTTGCGGAAGATCGCGCGTGTGCGTCTTTCGAACGGCAAGGAGGTCACGGCGTACATCGGTGGCGAGGGGCACAACCTGCAGGAGCACTCGATCGTGCTCGTGCGTGGGGGTCGTGTGCGTGACCTTCCGGGTGTTCGCTACCACATCGTGCGTGGCTCGCTGGACACGCTGGGTGTGGACGACCGGAAGCAGGGTCGCTCGAAGTACGGCGCGAAGCGCGGCAAGTAAACGGATACCGGGGCCACGGGCAGTGTGCCCGTCGCCTGGCAAGTAATCCCTTGGCTCTCAGCCGGGTCATGGGGTGAACAGACGGCCGCCTGAGGGCGGCGGATGAGCCGAAGGAGCACATCGATGGCTGGACGCATCACCTACTCGGAGCAGCAGCTCCGCCCGGACCCGAAGTTCAACGACAAGGTCCTGGCCAAGTTCATCAACTGCCTCATGCAGGACGGCAAGAAGACGTCCGCGGAGCGGGTGGTGTACAACGCGCTCGACGAGATCGAGAAGAAGCTCGACGCGGTCGGCGAGGTCGAGGACAAGCCCAAGAGCGGCATCGAGGTCTTCCGTCGCGCGGTGGAGAACGTCAAGCCGTACGTCGAGGTTCGCTCGAAGCGCATCGGTGGCGCCAACTACCAGGTCCCCCTGCCCGTGAAGTCGAACCGTCAGCAGTCGCTGGCGTTCCGCTGGATCATCCAGGCGGTCCGGAGCGAGAAGGGGCGCCCGACGCACCTGAAGCTGGCGGACGAGCTGTTCGCGGCCAGCCGCGGGGAGGGCAAGGCGATGACGACGCGTGAGCAGACGCACCGCATGGCCGAGGCGAACAAGGCGTTCGCGCACTTCGCCCGCTGAGCCGTTCAAACGCAACGAATCGATCGGGCGGGCTCCCTCGGGGGCCCGCCTTTGTCATTGGCGGATGCGGTGGTTCTCGCAGTCCCACTCGTCGTGCATGACACCCCAGCCGAGGCGGTCGGTGACGCCGTGGTGGGGGACGAAGTAGTCCTGGCGCTGCATGACCTCGGGGCGGAGTCCGAGCTTCTCGGGGACACGGCTGGAGGCCCTGTTGTCGGCGGAGCAGTAGATGCGGACGCGTCGGAGGCCGAGCCCCCCGGCGTCCTGCGGGGCGAGCAGTCGGGAGAGCCAGTGGGCGGTGGACTCGGTGCAGATGCCCTGGCGGTGGCGGTCGCCGCGGACCCAGTAGCCGACCTCGACGCTGGCGGTGTCGCGCCGGAGGTCGTGGAAGCCGGCGCCGCCGAGGAGTTGCCCGGAGGATTTGTCGAAGACGCCGAGGGCGACGCCCTCGGCGGGGAGGGGCTTGCGCAGGCGCAGGATCTGGCCCGAGATGAAGTTGAGCGTGGAGGCCATCTCGCGGTGCTCGGTGCGGGCCCAGGGGAGCCAGGGGAGAAGGGCGTCGCGGTCCTGGTTGACGGCGTCGAAGAGGAGGGGGGCGTCTTCGAGTTCGTAAGGGCGGAGAAGGAGACGCGCCGATTCCACGCGGAGGTCGAGCAGGCTGGGCTCTTTCCAGGCAAATCCCTCGGCGGGGGACTCGGGCTCTCGGAAGCAACGTGTCATCGGGGCACTCCTACGATCCGGGCGTGGATCCGTCCGACCCACTGTACCGGTATCACCGACAGACGCTCCTGCCCGGCGTGGGGGTTGAGGGGCAGCGCCGGCTGGCGGAGGCGCACGCGGTCGTCGTCGGGCTCGGGGCGTTGGGGTGTCCCGCGGCGGATCTGCTCGCCCGGGCGGGGGTGGGGCGCCTGACGCTCATCGACCGGGACGTGGTGGAGCTGACCAACCTGCAGCGTCAGACGCTCTACACCGAGGAGGACGCCGCGGCGGAGCGTCCGAAGGCGGAGGCGGCGCGTCGGCGACTGGCGGGGGTGAACGCTTCGGTCAAGGTGGAGGCCGTGATTGCGGATGTGGAGCCGCGGACGGCGGAGGCGCTGGTGCTCGACGGTCCGCAGGGGCGTCCGGGCGTGCTGCTCGACTGCGTGGACAACTTCGAGACGCGCTTCCTGCTCAACGATCTGGCGGTGAAGCACGGGATCCCGCTGGTGTACGGGGGGGCGATCGCGACGCGGGGGGTGAGCCTGACGGTGCGCCCGGGGCGGACGGCGTGTCTGCGGTGTCTGTTCGAGGCGCCCGGGCGGACGCCGGGGGAGACCTGCGACACGGTCGGGGTGCTCGGGCCGGTGGCGACGATGATCGGGGCGTACCAGGCGAGTGAGGCGGTCAAGGCGTTGCTCGGGATGGAGGAGCGGCTGAGTCGATCGGCGCTCTCGTTCGACCTGTGGACGATGGAGCGTTCGCGGGTGGATCTTTGCGAGGCGCGGGACGCGTCGTGCGTCTGTTGCGGGGGCGGGGTGTTCGAGTTCCTCGACAGCTCGCGCGCCTCGCGGACGGTGGCGATGTGCGGACAGGGGTCGGTGCAGGTGCGCCCTGGGGAGGGGAGGGGGAGCGTGGATTTGGCGGCGCTCGCGTCGAGTTTGCAGAACCACGGGACGTTTTCGCTCGAAGAGGGGGTTGTCCGTGGTGAACTTCACGCCGAGCCGGGCGAGGACGGGGGTCGGGTGCGCCTGACCGTGTTCTCGGACGGGCGTGCGATCGTGGGCGGGACGACCGACCCGACGCGTGCCCGTGGCGTGTACGCTCGCTACATCGGCGGGTGACCGGGGGACCCGAGCTGCGTGGAGTTTCTGATGGGTGAAGTTGCCGAGATGCTCTGGGCCAACGCGGTCCGGACGAGGGAGATCGGGCTGGCCCTGGCCCGGGACATCCCGCCCGAACAGTTTTCGAGGCTGCCCCTGGTGGACGGGCAGCCGGTGTTCATGAACCACCCGGCGTTCGTGTACGGGCATCTGTCGCTGTACCCGGCCCGGGTGCTGAAGATGGCGGGGTTCGACCCGAAGGAGGCGGCGTCGCCGTACTGGTTCGATGAGCTCTTTGCGCCGGGGGCGATCTGCCGGGACGACCCGTTCGCGGACATCTACCCGGAGAAGGAGCAGCTGCTCCAGCAGTTCGGCGCGGCGATGCGGAACACGGCGGACCGGATCCGGTCGCTGGAGGACGATCGGTTGATGGAGACGCACACGCTGGGGCCGGAGCTTGGATCGACGATCCTGTCGCTGGGGGCCGCGGCGGACTATCTTCTTAACAACCACCCGATGTTCCACCTGGGGCAGGTGAGCGCCTGGCGACGGTGCATCGGGCTCGGGAGCGCGGAGTGGACGGCGAACGCGTTCCGGACGATGACCTGATCGGGAGACGGCGATGCAAGTGACGGCGGAGACGATCAACGCGACGGCGGCGCGCGGGCTGGGGCTGGCGGGGATGATGCTCCAGGGGGTGACCCCGGAGATGTTCGCGCGATTGCCCGAGCAGGGCGGGTCGCGGGTGCAGACGAACCACGCCGCGTTCGTGTTCGGGCACTTGAGCATCTACCCCTCGCGGATCTTCATGGCGGGGGGGGAGGACCCCTCGACGGTGCGCATCCCGGAGGCGCACGAGGAGCTGTTCAAGATCGGGTCGGTCTGTCACGACGACCCGGAGGGGACGATCTACCCGGCGATGGAGGAGGTTGTGAAGAACTTCCAGCGTGGGTACAGCGCGGCGTTGCAGCTCGTCGCGGGGTGGGACGAGGAGAAGCTCGCGGGGCGACACGAGCTGGGGGAGGCGTACCAGAACATGTTCCCCTCGCTGGGCATCGTGACGAACTTCCTGCTGACGAGCCACGTGATGATGCACCTGGGGCAGGTGAGCGCGTGGCGCCGGATGATGGGGCTCGGCTCGGCGATGTGAGGCCGGCTCAGGCGGGGACGAAGGGGTTGGTTTTCTTTTCGTGGCCGATCGTCGTTCCGGGTCCGTGCCCGGGAAAGACCCTGGTGTCGTCGGGCAGGTCGTAGAGGCGCGTGCGGATCGAGTTGGCGAGGGTCTTGAAGTCGCAGCCGGGGAAGTCGGTGCGGCCGATGGATCCGTTGAAGAGGGCATCGCCGACGAGCGCCTGTTTCGAGGCGTGGTGGATGAGGCTGACGCTTCCGGGCGAGTGGCCCGGCGTGTGACGGACCTCCCAGGTCTCCCCGAGCAGATCGAGGGTGTCGGCGTCGTGCAGGAGCCGATCGGGCGCGGGGCCGGTGACGGGGAACCCGGCGGCGGCGCTGAGGTTGAGCATGGGGTCGCTCAGCCAGGCCTCCTCGGCCTCGTGGACCCAAACGGGAACCCCCGGGAAGCGGGCGCGGGCCTCGAAGAGGCCGGCGATGTGGTCCACGTGACAGTGGGTGAGGACGATGACGACGGGTTCGAGGGCGGCCTGCTCGAGGTGGTCGAGGAGGGGGGCGGGCTCCATGCCGCAGTCGGCGATCCAGCAGGCCTCCCGTCCGGAGGGGGTCCGGGTGGCGGCGTTGGGGTCCCGGACCACGTAGCAGTTGGTTTGGTAGGGCCCGAGGGCGAAGGGGGTGATCTGAGGCATTGCGGCGGATTCGGGCACGTTGGGCTCCGGAGAGGGGACGGGGGGTGGTTCGGATAAGATAGGGGGGCGTGAGGCGCACCGAGAGGGCGCCGGGCCGGAGGAGGACGCATGGCGGTGGTGATTCGAAACATCGACGAGGCGGAGCGGAGCGAGGTCCAGATGGAGGGCGTGCGGGGCGCGACCATGGCGGTCATGGTCGGGCGTGAGGACGGGGCGCCGAACTTCGCGGTCCGCCAGTTCGTGGTGGAGCCGGGGGGGCACACGCCGCGGCACTCGCACGATTACGAGCACGAGGTGTTCGTGGTCTCGGGGTCAGGGGACATCCTGCTCGAGGGGACGCGTCACCCGATCCGGGGTGGGGATGTGATCTATGTGCCGGCGGACGAGGAGCACCAGTTCCGGGCGGACGGCGCCGGGGAGGGGCTGCGGTTCCTGTGCGCGGTGCCGGTGACGCGGAACTGCGGGGAGCCGGTGCCGGGGAGTTGAGCGGGGGGCGATCGAGTCAGGGTCGAGGAGTTGGAGCACGCGATGAGTGAGCAGCAGGGCGCCCCGGCGTATTGGACAATCGCCTCGTATGTGGGAGGGGGCGCGATCGCGCTCGGGGTCGTGGCGCAGGGGGCGATGACCGGGGCGATGGACCTGGTGGGGCTTGGCGCGCTGGCGTTGGTCGTGGTGATCGCGACGGCGCCGATCGCGTTCATGCTCCGATCCGGGGCGAGGCGGGGGCAGCCGAGCAACGCGCTGCGTCGGGAGGTCGCGGACCTGAGCGCCCAGATCGCGCGGCTGGGTGAGATGGGGGCGCTCTCCGATGACGCACGCCGGGTGCTGAACCGCAAGCGGGAGCGGGAGCTGCTGCGTCGAGCGATCGAGGAGGACATGGCGAGCGAGGACTGGGACGCGGCGATGGTTCTGGTGAAGGAGCTGGCCGAGCGGTTCGGGTACCGGGCGGACGCGGAGGAGTTCCGGGAGCGGATCGAGACGGCCCGGTTCCAGACGGTGGATCGTCGGGTGGCGGAGGCGGTCTCGAACGTGGACCGGCTGATCACGCAACTGCGTTGGGACGAGGCGTTCACGGAGGCGGGGCGGATCACGCGGCTGTACCCGGACTCACCCCGGGTGGAGGGGCTGCGGCACCGGGTGGAGCGGGCGAAGACGCAGTACAAGATGGACCTGGAGCGTCGGTTCCTGCACGCGGCGCAGGCGGAGCAGCACGACGAGGCGCTGGCGTTGCTCAAGGAGATGGACGGGTATCTGACCGAGGCGGAGGCCGAGCCGTTCCAGGAGGTCGCGCGCGGGGTGATCGGGAAGGCGCGGGAGAACCTGGGCGTGCAGTTCAAGCTGGCGGTGCAGGACCGTGACTGGCGCCGGGCGCTCGACGCGGGGGAGCGCGTGCTGGCGGAGTTCCCGAACACGCGCATGGCCGCGGAGATCCGGGACATGATCGAGGGTGTGCGGACGCGGGCGGCGGGGATGGGTTAGTCGGGGGAGGGCGTGGAGGCGGGTTCGGGGCTCTCGTCGGGCTTGCGCCATGAGTAGACGAGCAGGACGCCGATTCCGATGAGGAGGAAGAGGTCGGCGACGTTGGAGACGTAGGGCCAGACCTCGCGGGCGCCGCTGGGCCAGCGGATGCCGAAGGGGAGCTTCATTCCCGGGAGGGGATGGATGAAGTCGCGCACGCAGGCGAAGAGGACGCGGTCGTAGAGGTTGCCGAGCCCGCCGGCGATGAGGAGGGCGAGGGCGAGGTGGGCGAGGCGGTCGCGCGGCGTGGTCCAGCGCGCGAAGATCGCAAGCGCGAAGATGAGGGCGGCGACGGTGAAGATGACGAAGAACCAGCGTTGACCGGCGCCGATGCCGAAGACGGCGCCCGGGTTGAGCACGAGCGTGAACTCGAGCAGGCTGGGGATGACGCGGACGGGCTCGTGCACCGGGATGAGGGCGTCGAGGGAGGTCGCCTGGATCACCTCGGCGCGGTCGATGCGGACCCGGGCGCCGGCGACCTCGCGGAAGGCGAGCCACTTGGAGCCCAGGTCGATGGCGAGGGCGAGCGTGGTGGCGACCAGGAGGCGTCCCCAGGCTTTGGGGCTTCGTCCCGCGGTCGGGGCGCGGGCGCCGGGATGCGGGCCGGCGGGCGGCCCGGGCTGGGCCTGGTCTTCGGTCACGCGCGGAATCCGGAACGGCGTTCGAGTTCGCGGGCGGCCTCGATCGAGTGACGCGCCCAGGGGAGTTCCTCGAGTCGCGTCTTCTTGATCGGCTTGCCGGTCAGCTCGCAGATGCCGAAGGTCTTGTCCGCGATGCGCTGCAGCGCGGCGTCGATCTCGACGATCAGGCGTCGGTCGGCGGCGGCGAGGTCGAGGGAGAGGGACTGGTCGTAGCTGTCGGAGCCCTGTTCCGCGAAGTGTTGCGGGGTGTGGCTCAGGCCCCCGGAGCTGGAGCGGAGGGCGCCGCTCTCCATCTGCGACATGTCCCCGAAGAGTTCGGACCGCTTCTCGAGCAGGATCTGCTTGAACCGGTCGAGTTCCCGCTTGTTGAAGGGGGTTTTCGCCTTCTTGTCGGTCTGGGTGGTCGCGGAGCGTTCACGCTCGGCATCGGCGGCCCGCCCCGGTCCTGAGGGGATCAGGGGCTTGCGGATGGGGGAGCCCGGGCCGAGAAGGCGATCGCCGGTGGGGGGGAACTTGGCGACGGTCTTCTTGGGCGTGGACTTCTTCTTGGGGCGGTCGGAGACGATGGTGATGCCCTTGCGGTTGGGCTTGCCCGACTCGGTGGCCTTCGCGCCGCCCTTGGCGGAGGCCTTCTTGCTGGTCGTCTTCTTGGGGGAGGTCTTGGCGACCTTCTTGGCGACTTTCTTCGCCGTCTTCGTGGTGGCGGACTTCTTGGCGGTCGCCTTTGAGGTCTTCTTGGCGGCTTTCTTCGTGACCTTCTTGGTCGCAGTCTTCGTCGTCTTCTTGGCGACCTTCTTTGAGGTCTTCTTGGCGACGGCCTTCTTGGTGGTCTTCTTGGTGGTTTTCTTCTTCGGCGTGGTCTTGGCGGCGGTCTTGGCCTTGCGTGGGGTGGAGGCGGCCTTCTTTTTGGAAGTGGTCTTCCGGGCGCCGGCTTTCGCCTTGGGTTTGGAGGCGGAAGACGAGCGAGCGGTCGCCTTCTTCTTGGAGGCGGCCTTTCGGGTGGCCTTCTTGGATGCTGTTCGGGTTTTTTTGGCCACGCGTCGGCTCACGTGAAGAGGGACACCACGCCGGCAGCGCCCCACGCGATGGGGGCAAGGGCGCCAAGGCTAGGCGTGGGGACCAACGGGGTCAACGCGCGCGGGCCGATCCGTCCGGTTTTGATCGGCATTTGGTCAGGTGGTTGTCGCCGGCTCCTCCTCGGGCTCGGCGTTCTCCTCGAACTCACCGAGGCGGCGGAATCGGTCGTAGCGGGCCTGGAGGAGGGTGTCGGGCTCCAACGCGTCGAGTTCTTCGAGTTGCGTCTCGATCCAGGCGGTGAGGTTGCTGGCGGCGGCGATGGGATCGCGGTGGGCGGCTCCCGGGGGCTCGGGGACGATCGCGTCGATGATCCCCAGCTCAAGGTTGTCGCGGGCCGTGAGGCGGAGGGCCTTGGCGGCGGCGACGTTGGTTTGCTCGTTGGCCTGCTTCCAGAGGATGGCGGCGCACCCCTCCGGGGAGATGACGGAGTACCAGGCGTGCTGCATCATCGCGACGCGGTCGGCGACGGCGATGCCCAGAGCGCCCCCGGAGCCGCCCTCGCCGATGACGATGGAAACGATGGGGACCTTCAGGCGGCTCATCTCGCGGAGGTTGACGGCGATCGCTTCCGCCTGGCCGCGTTCCTCGGCGCCGAGTCCGGGGTAGGCGCCGGGGGTGTCAACGAGGGTGACGATTGGGACGCCGAACTTCTCGGCGAGCTTCATTTTGGCCATGGCCTTGCGGTACCCCTCGGGGTGGGCGCAGCCGAAGTGACAGGCGAGCTTCTCCTGCGTGTCGCGTCCCTTCTGGTGTCCGACCATGAGAACCTTGTGGCGACCGATTCGGGCGAAGCCGGTGATGATGGCGGGGTCGTCGCCGAAGCGTCGGTCGCCGTGCAGCTCGGCGAAGTCGCGGCACATCAGGGTGATGTAGTCACCGGACTGCGGGCGTTCGGGGTGTCGTGCGACGCGGACGGTGTCCCAGGGGGAGAGCTGCTCGTAGAGGGATGCGAGGAGGGCGTTGCGTTCGGCCCGGAGGGACTCGAGGCGTGTGTCGGGCTCGGGGGAGGGGGCCTCGACGCCTCCGAGTGCGGGGGCGGGGAGGGGCTCGCCGCTCTCGGCCTGGGCGATGCGCGCCTCAAGATCCCGGACGGGCTGCTCAAAGTCGAGCTGGTAGAAGCTTGGCATGCCCGGAGTTTAGGGGCGTCTCGGGCGGCGGGCGGGGGTGTAGGCTGTGGGCATGAGCCAGCATCACACCGCGGTCGCCTTCGTGGGCGGGGGGTATATGGCGCGAGCGATCATCGAGGGCGCCCGGCGGGCGGGGGTGCTCGGCGATCGCTGGGTGGTGGGAGAGCCGGACGAGGGGCGGCGGGGCGCGTTCGAGCATGGCGTCGCGAGCGCCGGCGAGGCGTTGGACCGGCTGGAGGCGATGGAGTCGAGTCCGGGGGAGGGGCAGGTGGTGCTGGCGGTCAAGCCGCAGATGCTCGCGGGCGTGGGGGAGGAGATCGCGGACTGGCTGGCGGCTGGTCCGTCGCGTGTGGTGGTGTCGATCCTGGCGGGGATGACGAGCGCTCGGATCCGGGGGGCGCTGGGGGCGCGGGCGCGGGTGGTCCGGGTGATGCCGAACCTGCCGCTGCAGGTCGGTCGGGGCATGAGCGCGGTGGCGTTGGGGGATGGGGCGGAGGTGGGTGACGACCAGCGGGCGAAGGAGCTGCTCGAGGGGGCGGGGCGGGTGGTGGAGATCCGGGAATCGCTGATGGACGCGTTCACGGGGATCGCGGGATCGGGTCCGGCGTATGTGTTCTACCTTGCCGAGGGCATGATGGAGGCGGCGGTGGAGCTGGGGTTCTCGCGCGAGGAGGCGTTGCTGATCGTGCGTGAGACCATCGCGGGCGCGGGTGAGCTGATGGCGAGCGCGCCGGAGCATCCCCACGAGCTGCGCGCGAGCGTGACGAGCAAGGGTGGCACGACGGCGGCGGCGACCGGGGTTTTCGACGAGGCGGGGCTGATGGACATCGTGGGGCGGGCCATCAAGGCGGCCCGACACCGGGGGGCGGAGCTGGGGGCGGGCTAGAAGTCGCGTCGTTTGAAGATCAGGCAACAGAGCGCGAGCACCACCCCCTCGAAGATCAGGGAGGTGCCGATGATCCAGCCGACCGAGCGTTTGCGGAAGGCCTCCTGGGTCCGGCGGTTAATCTCCGCCCGGTCGGGTTTGATGTCGGTCTGCATGGCGGTGAAGGCGGCCTCCGCGTTGCTGGGCTCGTCGGGCTCCTCGTCGCCTCCATCGAGGTCGTCGGGATCGATGAGGTGACGTTCGAGGAGGGCGGAGGTCTCGCCGGTCTTGGGCAGGATGGTCTTGAGGGTGAAGACGGCGCCCGCCCAGAGCCGGAGCTGACGGAGGTCCTCGCGTTCCTCGGCGAGCTTCTCCCGGTTGGAGGCGAGGAAGGGGTTCTTCTGATCCATTTCCTCGGGGGTGGGCTGGTAGCTTTCGTCGGGTG
>JBITAG010000138.1:0-5373 GCA_044439985.1 Phycisphaerales bacterium JB059
ACGCTTCGGCCGCGTAGATTTTGGCCAAAGTTGGTGCGACCTTGCGGCGCTGCCCATTGCCCATTGCCCATTGCCCAGCGTCTACGCTTGTCCATGAACACGTCCCCGCACGACACCTACACCTCACCGCTCGCCTCGCGCAACGCCTCGCCCGAGATGCTGCGGATCTGGTCGCCGCGCCACAAGTTCACGACGTGGCGGCGGATCTGGCTCGCGGTCGCCGAGGCGCAGCAGGCGTGCGGGCTGAAGATCACCGACGAGCAGCTTGCGCAGATGCGCGCGCATGTTGAAGTCACCGACGAGGACATGGAGCGGGCGGCGCGGTACGAGAAGGACCTGCGTCACGATGTGATGGCCCACGTCCACGCCTTCGGCGACGCGGCGCCGGCGGCGAAGGCGATTATTCACCTCGGGTGCACGAGCCAGGATGTGGTGTGCAACGCGGATAACCTGATCTGGAGCGAAGCGGCGCGTCACATCCGCTTGAAACTTGGTCGGGCGATCGCGTCGCTGGGGAACGCCGCTCGATCGACGATCGATCTGCCGACGCTCGGCTTCACGCACTATCAGCCGGCCCAGCCGGCGACGGTTGGGCGGCGCATCGCGGGCTGGGCCCACGACCTCTGGCTCGGTCTGGAGCGTCTTGAGACCAACTGGAGTTCGCTCCCGTTCGACGCCCTGCGGGGGATGAAGGGCGCCACGGGCACGCAGGCGTCGTTTCTGAAGCTGTTTGATGGGGACCACGATCGCGTCGAGCGGTTCGAGAGAGCGGTCCAGGCCAAGCTGTACCGATGCGAGGGGCAATCCCAGGATGACGTTTCGTTCGCGTTGGTCGGGCAGACGTACCCACGCGTGATCGACAGCATGCTGCTGGCCGACCTCGCCTCGATCGCTTCCGTTCTCCACAAGATCGCGACCGACATCCGCCTGCTCTCCAACCGCAAGGAGATCGATGAGCCGTTCGGCGCCAAGCAGATCGGGTCGAGCGCGATGCCGTACAAGCGCAACCCGATGAAGTGCGAGCGGATCTGCGGCCTGACGCGCTTCGTCATGAACCTGGTCGGCAACGCGTACGACACCGCCGCGACGCAGTGGCTCGAGCGCACGCTCGACGATTCGTCCAACCGGCGCCTGTCGCTGCCCGAGGCGTTCCTGGCGCTCGACGGCGCGCTGGACTTGATGCACCAGGTCGCCAGCGGGCTGGTGGTGCACGAGGCGATGGTGCGGCGGAACCTGATGGCGGAGCTGCCGTTCCTGGCGACGGAGAACATCCTGATGGAGTGCGTCAAGGCGGGCGCCGACCGTCAGGAGTACCACGAGAAGATCCGCGTGCACGCCCAGGCGGCGGGGATGCGCGTCAAGCAGGAAGGCCTCGACAACGACCTGCTCGAGCGCCTGAAGAACGACCCGGCCTTCCACACGCCAGCGCTCAAGCGTGAGCTGGACTGGGAGGGGCTGATGGACCCGATGCAGTACGTCGGGCGGAGCGTCGAACAGACCGAGCGGTTCCTCAAGGAAGTCATTGAGCCCCTGCGCGAGCGGTACAGCGGGGAACTGGACGCGCTGGGTGACTCGGACCGGGGCGTGTAGTCGAGGCGGGTCACCCGCCCGGGTGGTTCTTGTCGGGGAGGACGCTTCCCTTCATCGCGGTGACGACCACGAGGGTGAGGAGCACGAACCCGGTCATCACGAGGGCGAGGCGGTAGAGGCCCGCGCCGATGGCGACGCCGATGCCGGCGCTGGCCCAGATCGTGGCGGCGGTCGTCATGCCGTGGATCGCGCCCCCGGACTGGATGATCGCCCCGGCGCCGAGAAAGCCAACCCCCCCGACCACGCCGCTGACCACGCGGAGGGGGTCCAGGGCGACGCCCCCGTCGCCGAGGGCGAGTGAGAGTTCCAGCGCGGCGAGCATCGCCCCGCAGGCGCCGATGGAGACGAGGATCATGGTGCGGATGCCCGCGGCCTTGTCCTGGCGTTCGCGGTCCCAGCCGATCGCCCCGCCGAGGAGGGCGGCGAGGGCGACGCGGAGGGTGATCTCCCAGATGGAGAGCGGTTCGATGGGCAAGGGGCCTCCCGGGGTTGGAGCGGGCGATCTCTGAGGCGGGGCTTGTGCGGGGTGGCCCGGGGACCGATGGTACAGGCTCCGGGGGGCCGGCTGCAGCCGCGGCGGGGGCCCGCGGTAGAGCGAAGGGTCGGGCGCCGCTTGGGCCACCGGGCCGGCGGGAGATCAGAGACACACAGGAGTCTGGTGATGAAGAGGACAACGCGAGCGGGCGGCGCCGCCCTGATCGGTGGGATGATGTTGGTCGCGGGGACAACGGGCGTCGCGTTCGCGGGCCCGCAGCAGGGGAGCGGGGCGACGAAGCCGGAGTTCCCCCCCTTCGACGCGGTCACGAAGGGGCTGACGAAGGTCGTCTCGACGACGGACGGGTCAAGCGGGCTCTACGACCTGTACAAGGACGACAAGACGGGGCGGCTCCTCGCGGTGCTCAACAGCGGGTACGAGAAGCAGCTCATGATGATCTCGTGCACGATCTCGGGGGGCGACCCGCAGGCGGGCGTGATGGGCCCGACGCACTACGTCAAGTGGGAGAAGATCGGGAAGCAGCTCGCGCTGGTCGCGCCCAACCTGGGTGTCCGGACCGACGGGGACAAGCAGGCCAAGGACTCCATCGAGCAGCTCTACACCGGTCGGGTGATCCTGAGCGTGCCGATCGTGACGATGAAGGGATCGCGCCCGGTCATTGACTTCGGGGCGATGGCGACGCAGCAGTCCGCCCGGTTCTTCGGCCCGTCGGTCTTCGGCGGGTACGGGCCGAGCGGGGGCGCGATGAACGCGCGTCTGGCGAAGCTGACCAAGACCAAGGCGTTCCCGGAGAACGTTATCGTCGAGTACCAGATGCCCCGGGCCAACGGGCAGATCGTCCGCCTGACGCTGGACGTGAGCGAGCTGAAGGGGACGCCCGGGTTCAAGCCGCGCAAGGCGGACTCGCGCGTCGGGTACTTCTACGACTTCCACGAGGACTACGCGAAGATCGCGACCGAGGACGTGACGGACCGCTACATCGCGCGTTGGAACATCGAGAAGGCGAGCGCGAAGCTCAAGGTCAGCCCGCCCAAGGAGCCGCTGGTCTGGTACATCGAGCACACCACCCCGGTCGAGTTCCGGCGTTACGTGCGCGAGGGCATCGAGCTGTGGAACGAGGCGTTCCGGGAGATCGGGATCGACGGCGCCCTCGAGGTTCGCCAGCAGGACGAGTCCACGGGCGCCTTCATGGACATCGACCCGGAGGACGCCCGGTACAACTTCTTCCGGTGGAACACCTCCAACCAGGGGTACGCCATCGGCCCGAGCCGCACGAACCCGCTCACGGGTGAGATCCTGGACGCGGACGTGGTCTGGCACCAGGGGCTGACGCGGGCGGTGCGCGGGATGCTGACCAACCTGGCCGACGACCTGACCGAGCAGACCTTCAGCCCGGACACGCTCGCATGGTTTGACGAGCACCCGGACTGGGACCCGCGTGTGATCCTCGCCTCGCCGGAGCAGAAGGCGCAGGCGATGGCGATGCGGAGCGTGGAGGCGCGGCACGCGACCGAGCACGAGCTGGGCGACGCCGAGCACCCGTGGACGCGCTGGTCGAGCGACCAGACCAACAACGCGTGCCGGATCGGGAACATGCTCTCGGTGGACATGTCGCTGGCGGTCGCGGCGATGGACGTGGGCCTGCTCGACGTCGGCGCCGAGGGCGACCTGCTCGACGGGCTGCCCGAGGAGTTCATCGGCCCGATGATCCGGTACATCACGGCGCACGAGGTCGGGCACTGCCTGGGCCTGCAGCACAACATGGCCGCCTCGACGATCCGCTCGCTCGAGGAGATCAACTCCCCCGGGTACGAGGGGCCGACGATCGGGTCCGTGATGGACTACTGCGCGCCGAACATCAACCACGGGCTGGGAGAGGTGCAGGGCCCCTACGCCACGCCGACCGTCGGGCCGTACGACCACTGGGCGATCGCCTTCGGGTACGGGCCGGAGAAGGAGCTGGAGCGGGTGCTCAGCCGGGTGAGCGAGCCGGACCTGATTTTCGTCAGCCAGGTGGCGATGAGCGTCGGCTCCGACCCGCGGAACATGACCTGGGACTTCGGCGCCGACAACCTGCAGTTCGCCGAGTCGCGCCTCGCCCTGGCCAACGAGCTGCGGGCGAAGATGGTGGACGACATCGTCAAGGAGGGCGAGCCGTGGGCCGTCGCCCGCCGGCGCTTCAACTCGCTCATGGGCACGCACCTCCAGTCGATGTTCATCGCGGGCAACTGGATCGGCGGCACGTTCATCAACAACGACTGGAAGGGCGACCCGGGGGACCGGGCGCCGATCGAGGACGTGCCCGCGGAGCGCCAGCGCCGGGCGATGAAGCTCATCATCGACAACTCGTTCGAGGACGACGCCCTCGGGCTCACGCCCGAGCTGGTGCGCCACCTGGGCAAGGAGTACTGGTGGGATCCCTCGGGGATGTCCGAGCTGATGGCCGACCCCAACGCGACGGTGCACGACATGGTCGGGGGCGTGCAGAGTGTCGGGCTCTCCCTCCTCATGAACCCGGGGACGCTGCGGCGCGTGTACGACAACGAGTACCGCACCCGGGGCCAGGACGACGCGTTCACGCTGCACGAGCTGATCTCGGGCGTCACCGACGCCGCGTGGCGCGAGGTCGCCAAGCCGGGCAAGGAGATCTCCAGCTTCCGGCGCAACCTGCAGCGCCAGCACGTGGAGTACCTCGTCACGCTCTCCCTGCTCGACCAGGGGAGCCCGGTCCTCCGGACCATCAGCACGCTCGCCAACGTGGAACTGCGACGGATCGACAAGATGGCGGACAAGGCGCAGGACGCCATGGATGAGCCGTACTCGAACGCTCACTTGGGCGACATCCGGACGAGGATCGCCAAGGCCCTCGACGCGGCGTACGTGATCGAGCGCTGACCATTCCCCACGCCCTCTCCTCCAGCGCCGGTCCCGAGCGGGGCCGGCGCTTTTGGTGCGCCCCGGTACCATCCGGGTATGGCGCGCAACGGACGGCTCCGTCGGGTGCTCTCGCTGCCGACCCTGACCCTCTACGGGCTGGGGACGATGGTCGGGGGCGGCTTCTACGCCCTGGTCGGCAAGGTCGCGGGCGAGGCGGGGTCGCTGGCGCCCCTGGCGTTCCTCGTCTCGGCGATCGTCGCGTTGCTCAGCGCGCTTTCCTACGCGGAACTCGCCTCCCGCTTCCCCGTCAGCGCCTGCGAGGCGCGCTACATCCGCGAGGGGCTCGGGCGGTCGTGGCTGTCGCGGGCCGCCGGCTGGGGGGTGGCGCTCACGGGCGTGGTCTCCGCCGC
>JBITAG010000139.1:0-6683 GCA_044439985.1 Phycisphaerales bacterium JB059
AAGAGGTCGCGGAGCTTGGCGGGCCCGGTCTTGCAGGGGTCGCAGGCGAGCTGGGTGGAGCCGTGTCCGAAGGTTCGGAGTTCGACGCCCTGGTAGCCCGTGGCGCCGGCGAACTCGGCGACGTCCTCGAGCGTCCACTCGGGGCAGGCGACGGTGGAGAATGCGGGCTTCATGGGGGCTCCTGGCAGGCGCTGTCCGGGGGAGAAGGGGGAAGCCCATCGTATCTCGGTCAGGCCGGGCGGGTCGAGGGGCGTGGGCTATCGCACGGTCGGCACGCTGAGCCCGGCGCGGAGCATGTCGGTGTGGCGGTCGCGTCTGGCCCAGGCGAGGAGGCGGTTGTCGAGGGGGCCGTGGATCTCGGCGTCGGCGAAACCGACGTCGGCGATCATGCGTCGGAGGGCGAGGGAGCTGGGGAGGAACCAGTTCCATCCGGAGCGGTTGAGTTCGGCGTGGGAGCCGGCGTGGAAGACGCCGGCGCCCTCGTAGCGGCAGGTGGAGGCGTCGTCGTGGATGCCGGCGGTCTCGATGAGGCAGGTCCCGGCGTCGCGGAGCGCGTTGAAGCAGAGGCGGAGGGCGAGGACGGGGTCGGTGAGGTGGTAGAGGACGCCGGCGAAGAGGACGTAGTCGTAGGCGTCCTGGTGTTCGTCGTCGGTGAGGTCGTAGAGGGAGATGGGGAGGACGCGGACCTGGTACTGGAGGCCGAAGTCGTCGGCGATGTCCTGGGCGCAGGTGGCGTACTTGCGGACCTCTTCGAGGGCGACGACCTGGGCGCCCATGGCGGCGAGGGCGAGACTGGCGCCGCCGGTCCAGCAGCCGATGTCGAGGACGCGTTTGCCGGAGAGGTCCATGGGGAGCGCTTGGAGGCGGTCGATGAAGTAGGCGAGGAGTTGGAGGTGGCGTTCGCCCATCTGGCCGTCGAGGGCGAAGGCGCCGAAGTCGTGGTCGTGCCCGAAGCGGAACTTGATGGAGAGGTCGCGTTGGCGTGCGGGGTCGTCGTAGCCCTCGACGTCGGAGTCGATGGTCCCGATGCGGGAGGTGAGGCTCTTGCGGAAGTCGTCGGGGGAGATGCCGACGAGGTGGTCGGTGGTGAATCGGCGCATGAGGGCACGGAGGGCGGTCAGCGCGGGGAGGTGGTCGGCGGCGGGACTGTCGGGGCGTGCGGTGTCCAGGGTCATCGGGGTGAGTCTAGCGGGGCGGGGGGGCGTAGCAGCGGGCATGACGCCGCGCGAGCTGGAACCGGGGATCCACACGGATCTGGGGGACAAGATCACCTACTCGGGGTACCTGGACCTGGAGCGGCTGCTGAACGCCCAGCACCCGCGGTCGGACCACCACGACGAGTTGCTGTTCATCATCCAGCACCAGACGAGCGAGCTGTGGATGAAGCTGGTGATCCACGAGCTGGCGGGGGCGATCGGGCACATCCGGGCGGACGAGCTGGAGTCGTGCTTCAAGATCCTGGCGCGGGTCAAGCACATCCAGCACCAGCTGCTGAGCCAGTGGGACGTGCTGGCGACGCTGACGCCGACGGAGTACGTTCAGTTCCGGCACGTGCTGGGGACGGGGTCGGGGTTCCAGAGCGCGCAGTACCGGCAGATCGAGTTCATGCTGGGCAACAAGGATCGGGCGATGCTGCGTGTGCACGCGCACGATCCGGTGGCGACGGCGGCGCTGACGGGGGCGCTGGAGGCGCCGAGCATTTATGACGAGTTCCTCCGTCACCTGTCGCGTCGTGGTCTGCCGGTGCCGCGTGAGGTGATCGAGCGTGACGTGAGCGAGGCGCACACGGCGAGCGCGGGCGTGGTCGAGGTGTTCAAGATGATCTACCAGGACCCCGAATCGCACTGGGACGCGTACGAGATGTGCGAGAAGCTGGTGGACGTGGAGGAGCAGTTCGCGCTGTGGCGGTTCCGTCACCTGAAGGTGGTGGCGCGGGTGATCGGGTTCAAGACGGGGACGGGGGGCTCGTCGGGCGTGCCCTTCCTCCGGAAGATGATTGACCACGTGTTCTTCCCAGAGCTGTGGGACGTGCGGACGCACCTGTAGCGTCAGGGGTTGAGCTCGGGGAAGGTGAGGGTGAAGTCGGTGCCGGCGCCGGGTTCGGAGTGGAGGTCGAGGCGTCCGCCCATGGCCTCGACGAGGCGTCGGGCGGTGGGCAGCCCCAGGCCGGTCCCCCCCGCTTTCGTGGTGACGTAGGGGCGGAAGATCTCTTCGCGCTTGTCCTCGGGGATGCCCGGGCCGGTGTCGATGACGTGGAGGCGGACGACGGGGGTTCGGTCGTCGTCGGCGTCGCGGTGGGTGCGGAGGATCAGCTCGCGATCGCGGTCGGGCTCGGCCTTGCTCATGGCCTGGGTGGCGTTGAGCATGAGGTTGAGGATGGCCTGCTTGAGGTGCGGGGTGTCGATGAGGCAGCGGAGGGGGACCGGGGCGAGATCGGCCCGGAGGCGGACGCCCTGGGCGTTGGCCTGGGGGAGGTAGAAGTCCACGAGTTCATCGGCGACGCGGTTGAGGTCGGTCTCGGCGGCGTCGATGCGGAGTTCGCCGGCGTACTCGAGGAAGTCATAGAGGATGCCACCGAGGCGTTCGACCTCGCGGGCGAGAGCCTCGGTGCGGCGTGCGAGGGCGCGTTTCTCGTCGGGGGGGGCCTGGAGGTCTTCGACGCCCTCGCCGACGAGTTGGGCGTTGAGAGAGATGGTGGAGAGGGGGTTTCGGATTTCGTGGGCGAGGCCGCGGGTCATGGAACCGAGTTCGGCGAGGCGTTCGGCGGTGCGGGCGCGGCGTTCGGCGACGCGTGCGCGGGCGACGGCCCGGTGGATGATCCATCGGGAGGCGACGAGGGCGAGGCCCGAGCCGAGGGCGGCGCCGAGAACGAACCAGAGCATCGTCAAGCGGGCGCTCCGTCGGCGATCACCTGCGGGGGGACCTCGAGTAGGAACGGCGTGGGACGACGACCTCGGGCTCGGCCTCGGTCCGGACGATGCGGGTGGCGCGCCATCCCTTCTCGCTCTGCTCGGCGTCGTAGACGACCTTGGAGCCGTCCTTCAGGGCGCGGAAGCCGTCGCCCTCGATGACGGTGAAGTGGGCGAAGATGTCCTGGCCTTCGGGCCCCACGATGAAGCCGAAGCCCTTGCGTGGGTCGAACCATTTGACGACGCCCTCGATCCCCTCGATTCGGTTGAGCGGCTGTTCAGCCATAGGACACATCCCCGCGTGTTGTCGTCCGGAGAACAAGAACGCGGTCTTCCGGCGGAGGGCGTCGTGCCCGGCCGGGCGGGATCGCGGTCCCCCGGTCGAATCCGAACCCATCGGCGGCGGTCGTTGGTCGGGATGACCCGAGTCCGCGTGGAGGGGCTTGGTTCGCCCAGATTACCAGACCTTGGGTCCGCGTCAACCGGCGGGGTGGATATGTCACCGCGGGTATGCAAACGCCCCGGACGCGGGAGGCGTCCGGGGCGGCAAGGGGAGTCAGAAAGCCCGGCTGGAAACCGGTTTAGTCGGCGTTGGCGGTTTCAGCCTCTTCGACCTGACCGCCCTCCTTGGCCGCGTCGTCCGCGATGGCGGCCTTGCGGGAGAGCTTGATGCGTCCCTGGTCGTCGACGTTGATGACCTTGACGCGGACGACGTCACCGATCTTGACGACGTCGGAGACCTTCTCGACGTAGCCGTCGGCGAGTTCGGAGATGTGGCACATGCCGTCGGTGCCGGGGATGAGTTCGATGAAGGCGCCGAAGTCCTTGGTCGAGACAACCTTGCCCTCGTAGATGGTGCCGGGCTTGACCTCTTCGCAGAGCGCGGAGATTTCGGCCTCGGCGGACTCGATGCCGGAGGCGTCGGGAGAAGAGACGACGACGGTGCCGTCGTCCTCGACGTCGATACCGACACCGTACTTGTCCTGGAGGGCGCGGATGGTCTTGCCGCCGGGCCCGATGAGCTTGCCGATCTTGTCGGGGTCGATCTTGATGGTGACAAGGCGCGGGGCGTAGGGGGAGATCTTGGCGCGGGGCTCGGGGATGACGCTCTCCATCTGCTCGATGATGTTGACGCGTCCCTCCTTGGCCTGCTCGAAGATGACCTTGACCTGGTCGAGGGTGAGGCCGCGGGCCTTCAGGTCGAGCTGGATGCCGGTGATGCCGTCGCGGGTGCCGGAGACCTTGAAGTCCATGTCGCCGAAGAAGTCCTCCTCACCGATGATGTCGGTGACGAAGACCTCGGAGCCGCCGTTCTCGTCGGTGAAGCGGCCGACGGAGATGCCGGCGCAGGTGGCGCGGATGGGGACACCGGCGTCCATGAGGGCGAGGCAGCCGCCGCAGACGGAAGCCATCGAGGAGGAGCCGTTGGACTCGGTGATGTCGGAGACGAGGCGAACGGTGTAGGGGAACTCGTCGGGGGTGGGCAGGATGCCGAGGAGGGAGCGTTCGGCGAGGGCGCCGTGGCCCACTTCACGCCGCCCGGGGCCCATGATGCGTCGGGCCTCGCCGACGCAGAAGGGGGGGAAGTTGTAGTGGAGGTAGAACTTCTTGGAGTACTCGGGGAGGAGGCCGTCGACGATCTGCTCGGCCTTGGCGGTGCCGAGGGTGCAGGTGACGAGGGACTGGGTCTCGCCGCGCTGGAAGAAGGCGGAGCCGTGGGTGCGGTCGAAGATGCCGACGTGCATCTCGAGGGGGCGGATCTCGTTGTACCCGCGACCGTCGGCGCGCTTGCCGGACTCGACGATGAGCTTGCGGGTGATCTTCTTCTCGAGGTTGCGGAAGGCCTCGGAGGCGTGCGCACGGCGTTGGGCGGCCTCGTTGGCGACGGCGGGGGTGGAGTCTTCCTTGAGGGGGTAGTGCTCGTCGAGGAGGGTCTTCTTGATCTGGCTGACCTTCTCGGAGCGTTCGTGCTTGCCCTTGATCTGGCGAGCGGCGGTGAGGTCCGCCTCGCAGACGCTGGTGACGTGGGCCATGATGTCGTCGGGGACGAGGTTGAGGTTGTCGCCGAGGCGCTTTTCCTGGCCACACTTGGCGACGAGCTGCTCGATGAGGTCAAGGAGCTTCTTGATCTCGTCGTACCCGAAGGCCATGGCGTCGAGGACGCCCTGCTCGTCGACCTCGGCGGCGCCGACCTCGATCATGTTGATGCCGTCCTTGTGCCCGGTGAGCACGAGGTCGAGATCGGAGTAGTCGAGCTGGGTGACGGTGGGGTTGACGACGTGCTCGATGCCGTCGTCGGTGTGGACGCGGGCGACGCGGACGGTGGCGGTGGGCCCTTCGAAGGGTGCGTCGGAAATGGCGAGGGCGGCGGAGGCGGCGGTGCCGGCGATGACGTCGGCGTCGTTCTCGCCGTCATGGCTCATGACCCAGCACTGGATCTGGATCTCGTCGATGAAGCCCTCGGGGAAGAGCGGACGGATCGGGCGATCGATCATCCGCATGGTGAGGACTTCCTTCTCGTTGGGGGCGCCCTCGCGTTTGCGGAAGCCTCCGGGGAACTTGCCGGCGGCGCTGGTGCGCTCGCGGTAGTCCACCTGCATGGGGAAGAAGTCGAGTCCGGGGCGGGGGTCGGCGCGGACGACGGTGGCGAGGACGGTGGTCTCGCCGTGGGTGACGAGGACGGCGGAGGAGGCGAGCTTGGCGATGGTGCCGGTTTCGATGGAGAACTTGCGGCCGCCGAGTTCGGTCTCGACCTTGTGCAGTGACTTGAACGAGGAATCGGGCATGGGATGCAACCCTTCAGGCATGGGGGGCGCGGGGCCTTTGGCGCGTTCCCCCGGGTGAGGACCTCGCGCGTCCGGGCGACAACTTCCGTGTCCGCCGCGCGTAGAGGTCAGATGAACCATCGGGGCGCCATCCGGCTGAGGGGCAGAAGGCGCGGGGCGCGGGGCCGGAGACCGGCTCAACGCCCGGCGCCCACTGCCGCTCGAGTGGACACCCCGAAACAAAGAACCCGCGGACGCTGTCACGCCCGCGGGTTGAAGAAGCTGTTACTTGCGGAGGCCGAGCGCCTTGATGGTTTCGAGGTACTTGGCGCGGTCCTTCTTCTGGAGGTAGCGGAGGAGGCGGTTGCGCTTGCCGACGAGCATGACGAGCCCGCGTCGGGAGTGCAGGTCCTGCTTGTTCTCGCGCATGTGCGTGGCGATCTGCTGGATGCGCCGGGTCAGGAGGGCGATCTGGACCTCGGGGGATCCGGTGTCGCCGTCGGAACGGGCGAACTCTTTGATGGTCTGCTGCTTGATTTCGGTGTCCAAAGGCATCGCGCGGATCCACTCCTCGTCGAGCCGCAGCGTGAACCGCGGCAAGCGTGTTCGGGACTTGCCCGGTCCGTTGACCGGATACGAACATTAGGCTTTGGTGGAGCGGGGTTCAATCGGGGGTCGGGGGCTCGGGCGGGCCTGGGGGTGATTATGATCGGCCCATGAGTGAGCAGCCAAAGGCCCTGAGCCTCTCGAATCGGGTGAAGTCCCTCAAGCCGTCGGTCACGGTGGCCTTCACAAACCGAGCCAAGGCCCTGAAGAAATCGGTCCAGGATGTCCTGATCTTCGCGGCGGGGGAGCCGGACTTCGACACCCCGGAGGTGATTAAGGAGGCGGCGATCGCGGCGTTGCGGGCCGGGCAGACCAAGTACGTGCCCACGCTCGGGGACATGGAGACGCGGGAGACGATCGCGTCGAAGCTCACGAGGGAGAACGGGATCCCGGGGCTGGGGGG
>JBITAG010000140.1:0-6116 GCA_044439985.1 Phycisphaerales bacterium JB059
CTAATGCCGCAGTATCCCACGCAACTTCTTCAGCAAACCCAAACAAGGCCACAGGAGGCTCATCACACTCAAGCGCTGCTTTACAGATTCCATCCCCTGACATCACATCGCATGAGGAGAACGAGAGAATCTGACGTTGACGGAACGCAAAATGACCCAGTAGATCACGCCATCCAACAAATATTCCGTCTGTCAGCTCAACACCATCTGGGCATCCATGACAGGAGAAATGAACAACATGCGATCTCTCGCGGGCGAGAATACGAGACGCGAGTGCTAAATCTGATTCGCACTCGACAATACGGTAGATGGGATTTTGGCCAAGCAGACGAAGAGCCCTATCGATAATTGGCCCTTCTGCTCGACCAGCGGCCTGATCAGAAGCTCTCGAAGACTCAATGATGAGAATCTCAGGCTGCGCCACGATTTAGAACCCCATCCCGCCCATGCCGGGCATGCCGCCCATGCCGCCCATGCCGGGCATGCCGCCCATGCCACCCATGGGGTCGCCGCCGCCGCCGTGGGCGTGGTCGTCGCCCTTGGGTTCGGGCTTCTCGGTGACGATGCAGTCCGCGGCGAGCAGGACCGTCGCGACGGACGCGGCGTTCTGCAGCGCGCTGCGGTCCACCTTCGCGGGGGTGAGCACGCCGTCCTTGATGAGGTCGCCAAAGGTATCAGTCAGGGCGTTGTAGCCGAAGTTGGTGTCCTCGGAGTCCTCGACCTTGGCGACGACGACCGAGCCCTTGGCGCCCGCGTTGTCCGCGATGGTCCGCAGCGGCACGCTCAGGGCGCGGAAGACGACGTTCATGCCCGCGGCGTGGTCGTACTTGACGTGCCCGATGTCGTCGGCGGAGACCTCGTGGTCCTTGCCGAAGACGCCCTTCCACTCGCGGGTGGAGGCGATGGCGTTGCGGGCGTGGATGAAGCTGGTGCCGCCGCCGGGGACGACGCCCTCGGCGACCGCGGCGCGGGTCGCGTGCAGGGCGTCCTCGACGCGGGCCTTCTTCTCCTTGAGTTCGGCCTCGGAGGCGGCCCCGACCTTGACCTGGGCGACGCCGCCGGAGAGCTTGGCCAGGCGCTCCTGGAGCTTCTCCTTGTCGTAGTCGCTGGTGGCGTGCTCGATCTCGGCGCGGATCTGGGCGACGCGGGCCTGGATGTCCTTGGTGGCGCCGGCGCCCTCGATGATGGTCGTGTTGTCCGCGTCCACCTCGATCTTCTTGGCCAGGCCGAGCTGCGAGAGTTCGATCTGGTCGATCGGGGTCGCCAGGTCCTTCATGAAGGCGGTGCCGCCCGTGAGGACGGCCAGGTCCTGGAGCATCGCCTTGCGCCGGTCGCCGTAGCCCGGGGCCTTGACGGCGACGACCTGGAGGGTGCCGCGGAGCTTGTTGATGACGAGGGTGGAGAGGGCCTCGCCGGTGATGTCCTCGGCGATGATGAGCAGGGGCTTCTTGGCCTGCATCACCTTCTCGAGGAGGGGGACGAGCTTGGTGACGTTGTCGATCTTGTCCTCGTGGATGAAGACGAGGCACTTGTCCAGCTCGACGCGCATCTCGTCGGGGTCGGTGACGAAGTTGGGGGAGAGGTAGCCCCGGTCGAACTGCATGCCCTCGACGACGACGACCTCGGTCTCGAGGCTCTTGCCCTCTTCGACGGTGATGACGCCGTCCTTGCCGACCTTCTCGAAGGCGTCGGCCATGATCTTGCCGACCTCGGGGTCGTTGTTGGCGGAGATGGTGGCGACGTTCTGGATGTCCTTCTTGCCGTTGATGGGGGTCGCCTGGTCGTCGATGGACTTGGCGGCGATCTCGACGGCCTGCTTCATGCCGCGGACCAGGGCGTTGGCGTCCACGCCGGCGGCGATGTAGCGGAGGCCTTCCCTGAAGAGGGCCTCGGCGAGGACGGTGGCGGTGGTCGTGCCGTCGCCCGCGTCGTCGGAGGTCTTGGAGGCGGCCTCCTTGACGAGCAGGGCGCCCATGTTCTCGGCCTTGTCGCGGAGCTCGATCTCCTCGGCGACGGTCACGCCGTCCTTGGTGACGGTGGGCCCGCCCCAGGACTTGTCGATGACGGCGTTTCGCCCGCGCGGGCCGAGGGTGGCCTTGACGGCCTTGGCGAGTTTCTCAACGCCGGCCAGAAGGGCCTGGCGTGCTTCCAGATCGAAGGTCAGCTCTTTCGTTGCCATGGGAGGGGCTCGCTCCTTCTTGAGGGTGTGCCTTTGTGTTTGGTCCGGCGGCGGGACCGATGGCCCGGCCTTGCCCGGAAGAGTGGGCAACCGGGATGCCAACCGGGAAAGGGGGCGGACGGGGGGTTCGCCCCGGTCCCTGCCCCAGAGGTGGGCCCGGCGGGGGGCGATCCTGACAGGTCCTCCCACGCGGGACGGAGGCGCCTGCCAAGGTGGCAGGCCGCGCCCCCCCCGAAGCGGGCGGCCCCGCCCCACCGCTGGGGTTGTGGGCCGGTCGCATCCGCGATGGATGGTGCTATGATCGTCCCCTCACCCCAACGCGAGCCCGACGATGCCGCCGACGACCCTCACGCTTGGAAGCGTGGACCTCTCGAGCTACCTGCCGATCCTGATCATGGCGCTGGCCGCCGTGGGGTTCGGCGTGATGAACATCGTGCTGACCCTGCTCATCGGCCCGAAGCGGACGGGGGCGAACAAGGGAACGACGTACGAATCGGGGATGACCCCGGTGGGAACGGCGCGCAAGCGGTTCAACGTCCGGTTCTACCTGATCGCGATGGTCTTTCTGGTCTTCGACGTGGAGGTGGTCTTCCTCTACCCGTGGGGCGTGACCTTCGCCAATCTCGACCCGGGGACGAGCGAAGGGCTGATCTGGCTCGGGCGGATCCTGTTCTTCCTGTTCACCACGGTCGTGGCGTACCTCTACGGGTTCCGCAAGGGCGTCTTCCGCTTCGACTGACCCCGGCCCATCCGCCCCAATCGGCAGAGACGGCGCCCCCACGGGCGCCCGCGGTCCGAGTTTCCCCGTCACAGCCGGACGCCTTGGAACAACCGGGCGCAGCGGGATCTTGCCCTCTGCACCGGGCTTGACACCCCCCGGGGGGCCGGTCGATCCCCTCACGGATATGCACCGCGAGTCCGTGACCCGATGACGACTGACCTGACCCCAAAGACCGATCCCGCCCTGACCGCCTCCCGCCTGCGACGGGTGGTGGAGGAGGGTCTGCTCGAGGCCCGGTTCCAGCCGATTGTGGAGCTGCGGCGTGGGCGGATCGCGGCGTACGAGTGCCTCAGCCGCCCCGCCGAGGAACTCGGGTTCGCCAACCCCTCGGAGCTATTCGAGACGGCGGAGCGTGAGGGGCGACTGTGGGATGTGGAGCAGGTGGCGCGGGAGCAGTCGTTCGCGGCGGCCTCGGCGTGGCCCGAGGGGACGATGCTGTTCATGAACTGCTCGCCCCAGGTGATCGCGGACCCGCGATTCCTGGAGTCCCTGATGGGGGGACTGGAGCGGGTCGGGGCGGTGACGCCGCGCCGGGTGGTGATCGAGATCACGGAGCGGTCGGACGAGCAGGCGGACTGCGTGGTGCTCGACCAGGTGCAGCAGCTGCGCGACGCGGGGTTCCAGATCGCGATCGACGACGTGGGCGCCGGGACGAGCGGGCTGAACCGGATCATGAGCATCCGCCCGGCGTGGCTGAAGCTGGACCGGGCGTTGGTCTCGGAGATCGACCGGGACCGGGCAAAGAAGAATCTGGTCCGGTTCATGGTGCACTTCGCGCGTCTTTCCGGGGTTCGGATCATCGCCGAGGGGATCGAGCGTCGGGAGGAACTGGGCGCGCTCATCGAGCTGGGCGTGGAGTACGGGCAGGGGTACCTGCTCGGACGCCCGGGGAACTACGACCAGCGCCTGGACCCCGAACTCCAGGATCTGATGCGGGCGGGGTGGAAGTCCGTGGCGGGCGTGACGGCCCGCGACCCGCGGACCGTGGGCGTGGTCTCGCTGATGAGCGAGGCGACGCGCATGAGCGCCGAGCAGACGGCGACGGAGGGCGCCCGGGTGTGCCTCCAGGACCGCTCCCTCCAGGGGGTGCTGGTGATGGATGGGCATGAGGCGCTCGGGTGGGCGCCCCGCGAGGTGATGCTGCGCGCCGCCTCCGACGGGCGGGCGGATCTGCCCCTTTCTTCGCTGCTCGGGGCCGATGCGCCGCGGGTCTGCGGGAGCACGACGATCGTGGAGGCCCTCGACATCGCGGCGGCGCGGAGCGACGCGGACGCGGCCCTCCCGCTCATCATCGCCGACGGCGAGCGCGTGCAGGGGATCGTGACGATCCGGGACCTGCTGGGGACCGCGGCGCAGGTCTGCCTGGCGGTGCAGACGCGGACCAATCAGACCACCGGGCTGCCGGGCCGGGTGCGGTGCGACGAGCAGGCGATCGAGCTGATCGAACGCCACGGCGCCCGATCGGAACCGGGACCGCCCGGACCGGACGTGGCCTTCGTCGACATCCGGAACCTCGCCTCGTACAACCGGGCCTTCGGGTACGACCTCGGCGACGAGCTGATTCAGGAACTCGTGGGACAGCTCTGCTCGGTCGTCGGCGCCTGCGGGCGGGACGCCTTCCTCGGACACATCGGAGATGACCGGTTCATGCTGGTCGCCTCGCCGGGACGGATCCGCTCGATCGCGAGCAAGCTGTGTGACGGATTCGACCGGCGTCTGCGCCACAACGACCGCCTGGTGACCACCTCCACGGGGCGTCCGGCGCCCGTGGGGCTGCGGATCGGGATCTGCTCGGACGCGTTCCGGCGGGTGGCGTCGCTGGACGACTTCTACCGCCTGGAGCGGTCCGCGCACGAGCTTCCCTGTCCCGGGGAGGACTCGGCGGTGCTGGACATCGCGCCCTCGGACGTCCGCGCCGCCTGAGGGGCGGGGATCCGGGACCGGCCGATCAACGTATGCTTCCGGGCGTGACGCCCCCCCCCGTGAGTTCGGGTCCACACCGCCTCCATGGGTCATGGCGCGCTCTGGGCGGGTTCGTCAGCCTCGGGGCCTTCGGGGTCCTGACCATCGCGGCCGGGCTGCGCCCCTCCGACGATGGGCACGGCACCCACACACAGCTGGGCATGCCCGATTGCGCCTGGACGGTCACGGTGGACCTGCCCTGCCCGACGTGCGGGATGACGACCAGCTTCGCCCATGCCGCGGGGGGTGACCTGCTCGCCTCGATGCAGACCCAGCCGATGGGGCTGGTGCTCGTGATCGGGACGGCGGCGGCGTTCTGGGCGGGGCTGCACACCCTGCTGGTGGGCGTCCGGCTCGGCCCGGTGCTCGGGGCGCTGACGACCAAGCGGATGATCTGGGCCCTGGCGGCGGCCTCGGTGGGCGCCTGGGTATACAAGATCGTCACTTGGGGCTGAAGGCGCCCGGCGCCACCCCTACCGTTGTGAAGGCCCCCGAGCGGGGCGTGGAGAGCCCGATGAAGAACCGATCGACCCGTCTCGCCGCCCGACTGGGGCTGTTCACCGGATGCCTGATCGGGCTGGGTCTGATGCAGGGGTGCATCGTGGGCGCCGCCATCGGTGGGATGGCCGAGTCGGCGCGTCGGACGGGGACGACGAAGGTCCCGGCGGACTACACCGGGCTGCGGGGCAAGAGTTACGCGGTGGTGGTGATGGTCGACCGCCTCACGCAGGCGCAGCACCCCGGCCTGGTCGCCCGGCTGACGTCGGGGATCAACGACCGCCTGGCGCTTCCGGAGAACGGCGTGGGCGCGAGCGCATTCATCCCGAGCGCGGACCTGCTCGCGGTGCTCTACGAGACGCCGCAGTGGCCCGCGATGCCCCCCGGCGAGGTGGCGGAGATGCTGGGGGTTGAGCGGCTGATCATGGTCGAGCTGTACCAGTACTCGCTCTACGAGCCGGGGAACCGGTACGTGTGGGACGGGGTGGCGTCGGGGAGCGTGAGCGTCTACGAGTCGGACTCGGGCATTCCCGACGACCCGATCTACGAGCAGTCGATCCGCGTGACCTTCCCCGACGGGACGGGGTTCATGGCGGCGGACATCCCCGAGGCGGGGGTGACGAGCGAGCTGTCGCGCCGATTCATCAACCGTGCCGCGTGGTTGTTCTACGACCACGAGGAACCGAACACCATCGC
>JBITAG010000141.1:0-2840 GCA_044439985.1 Phycisphaerales bacterium JB059
TTCTTTTTGCGTCATGCCTTCAACGAATATCCCGTCCGATCAGCCACGCCCACATCTCGGTGATCTCGGGGTCAAACTCGACGTCGCCCCGGGGGTGCTTCTGCTCGATGCGCCGGTAGACCTGCACCCACGGCGCCGAGAGCAGCGCCCTCCCGTCGAGCACGCTCGATCTCGGCTCGTACGGCCACGCCTCCCCGATGACCTTTCGGCCCAGCGTCCCCTGACGTTGCGCCAGCGCGACGAGCTTCTCCGGGTCCGTGGCGCTCGCGTCGATGAAGAACAGATCAAACCCCATCGAGCCGAACGTCTCGAAGAGCTGCGACTCCATGACCCGCCCGGTGTCGGAATCGTCCCCGATGTACGCCGGCGTCCCGTACCGGGGCGTGAGGGCGGACGAGCCGCCGTACGCAAGATCCGGGGCGTATCCCTTGGACCCGGTAAAGATCGCCAGCCGGAACCCCGGGCCGTGACGACGCCGAACCCGGGCGACCGCGTCGCGCAGCGCCCCGAGCTTCTCTTCCGACATGGAGACGAGCACAAACCCCGGGACGTCCGTGAAGGGGCGTGCCCCCTTGGCCTGCGCCTCGCGACGCAGGTCCTCGGGCAGGTACGGGTTGCCCACCGGCTTGCTGAGCATGATCCCGTCGGCGCCCGCCGCCGCGGCCTCGTCGCACGCCCGCTCGAAGGCGAGCGGCCCGTCGATCACGCCCCGCCACCCCGGCGCGATGCCCAGCTCGTTATCGTTCGGCTCCCGCTCCGGCTTGTCGCGGTGGTCCCCGAAGGCGTTGAAGTAGGCCAGGCTCAGCCGTTCGGGTGAGAGCGGCAAGCCCGTCGTCCCCGCCCCGGGCTCCGCACCACTCGACGCCGACGCCCCCTGCGGCTCGCCCAGCATCGCCGCCGCCGCGAACAGCAGCGCCAGGAGCACGAACCCGATCCGACCCAGTTGTGCGCCCATATTGGACCTCCCCCCCCAAGATCGACCCGATCCCCGCCCCGCTTCAGGTCGATCCGGCCCCCCGATCCCCTTCCAGGACGGGGCCGAGCACCGCGAGGAGATCCCCGATCCGGTGCTCGTACGCCCGCCACCGGCCCACCGACGAGGCGTAGACCGGGCGCCCCACCTCGTCGGCGTTGAGCGTCGGGGCGTGACGCGGCTTCTCATGGAATCGCAGCACCCGATCCTCCCAGTCCAGCCCCACGAACTCAATCAACGCGCGGCTCACCCGCTCCTGGTGGTCGATCAGATCCTCGTAGCGGACCTGCATCATGCGGAGCCCGACCGGCGTCTCGGGCAACACCCGCGACCAGTGCTCCATCAGACGGGCGTATTCGACGTAGAACGCCCCGAGCCAGCGTTGGCGGCTCGCCCAGGGGGCGGATCCGGCAAACTGGCGAAAGTGACACGACAGGCACGTGTCACGCGGGTCGCGCACCGTGTGGATCACCCTCGCCCCGGGCCACAGCTTGGCGATCAGCCCGAGGTGAAGAAAGTTGAACGGCTGCTTGTCCACCACGCGGGCGGCGTCGGGCGCCATTCCGCGAAGCTCCCCCAGGTAGGCCTGTGCGTTCGCGGCGACCTGCCGCTCGTTGATCCCTCGCACGGTGCGCCCGAACGACCCCGGCGTCCCCTGCAACATCTCCCTGGCGATCCCGCTGACGCTCATCAGCTCACCGGCGGGGTGCACCCGCGAGTGGGCGCCGAGGATGTTCTCGACCAGCGTCGTCCCCGACCGGGGCATGCCGACGATGAAGACCGGCGTCTGGCTCAGATCTCGCCCGCGGGCCGACGTGATCGCCTCCGGCGTCCACACCCGAATCATCTCCGCGGTCTCCCGCGCCAATCCCCGCGGGTCGAAGGAGACCGGCACCATCGCGTGCGCCGCTTCGAGCCGATCCATCGCCTCGTCGAATCGAGCAAGCTTGTCGAGCAGGGCCGCGAGCTGGAACGCCGCCTCCTGACGCTGCGCGGGGGTGACGTCCGCACGTTCCGAGATCTCAGCCAGTCGCGCGACCACCTCCTCCTCTCGACCAACCCGGCGGGCCGACCCGGCCATCGCGATCACCAGCGCGGGGTGATCGAGCCCCCGCTCCGCCGCGTCATCCAGCGCCCCCACCGCCTCCTCGTGCCGCCCGAGCGCCTGCAGGGCGCTCGCCAGGCGGGCGACCCCTTCGGCGTGGTCGGGGCGGCGTCGGAGCAGCGCACGCGCCGCCTCCTCGGCGCCCTCCGCGTCTCCCGCGTACTGCAGGGCGCGGGCCAGCTCGCAGGCCAGGTCCGCGTCGGTCGGCGACAGCTCGAGCGAACGGGCGAAGGCCTCTGCCGCCCGGGCATACAGGCCCTCGCGCATCAGGCAGACACCCAGCAGGCGGCGTGCCGGCTGCTCGATCGTCGGACGCAGGCGCCGCTTGAGCAGCCCGGTCACCTCGCGGGCCGCACCCCGGTACCGCCCCTGCTGCACGAGCCCGTGGGCGCGCTGCAGCGTCGCCGCCTCATCAACGCCTGCACCTCGCCCTGTGGACCCCGACGGACGCACGCCCAAGCCTACCCGTGCGCCGGGGCGTCCGAGCCACCCTCGTCCTCATCGCTCGGCAGATCGTCGCGCAGGCGCTCGATCAGGTCGATGAGGCGCTTGCGGTCTTCCTCGTCCAGCATCCGCCCGGCCTCCAGCAGCGTCCTGGGCGTGAGCTTCTTTCGCACGCTCGATCCGTCGGGCAAACGCCGGTAGGCGATCCCCGGCTCGGCGTTGACCAGCTCCGGGGACGTCTCGATCAGGTCGGCCATCTTCCGGAGCATCGACGCCGCGGTCGCTGGCGCCACCCCGTGCGCCACGCGCGCCCGGACC
>JBITAG010000142.1:0-5123 GCA_044439985.1 Phycisphaerales bacterium JB059
CCGGGACCGGGACGACCACCTCCCCGCCAGCGCCTTCGGCGCCCCCGGCGATCACGCCCACCCCGAGGGAGACTGGAGCGCCGGGCTCGGGCCGAGCGCCGCGGCCGCCTTCATCGCCCGGCGACTCGAGGCGGGGGCCAAGGAGCTGACCGTGGTGCGGATGGGCCCGCTGTTGCCCGGCGGCGCCGAGCGCCTGACGCTCACTGGGATCGAGGCGTGCACGGAGAGATTCGGGGATCGCGAGGTCGATGGGTTCTGCGCCGATTGGGGCGAGCACGGGCGCGTGATGCTCGACGCCCGCGGCTATCCCCTCATCGCCCGGTTCGCCGACGGATCGCGGACCGTCGTCTTCCGGGCGACGAGCCGGGAGGAGGCGCTCGCGCCCTACGAGCCGGTCGAGTCTGTCGCGGACGTGCTCGTCCCCGTCACCCCCGAGGACTGGGACGGACGGGACGCTGCGTTCGTCGTCGAACGTCTGGACGGAGAGGCGTGGGATCTGCCGCACGAGTTGGGTCGCTTCACACTCCGGGCGCAAGGGGAACACCTGCGCTCGACCCATCGACCGGCGCCGCCCGAACGCCTGGGCGAAACGGAGCGCGACGCGGCGCTGCGTGAGACTGATCTGATCAACTTCTCAAAGCTCCCGCCCGTGGCCTGGGCGAACGATGTCTTCGAGACGCCGGGCGAGGCCCGGCTGCGCTTCGCCCACCGGCGCGTCCACGATCGCCTGCTCCACCGGGGCTTCGCCCTCGGGCTGGCGGACGCGGAGACCGCCTACATGCGCCGCGAGGGGGACTGCACCGAGCACGCGGTTCTCCTCGCGGCGTTGCTTCGGCGTGAGGGCGTCCCGACGCGGGTCGTCGGCGGGCTCGTCCCGATCGAGCACGAGGGCCGGATCGTGATGGCCCAACACCTCTGGGTCCAAGCGTATCTGGAGCGCGACGACGCCGGCGTCTGGACGGACCTGGACGCGACGCTCGCGCCGGGCGCGCCCCTCACGCCCCGCGTCCCCCTGGGGGCGACGGGCGTGACGGACGAGACGGTGGCCGATCTGGTGCGCCGAATGGGCGCCCTCGCGGGGCTCGTGCGCGTTGAGGCCATCGCGCCCGAATAGCATCGCCCATGCACGAGCCCGACACGAGCCCCCTCCCCCCACTCCCGCCCCGCGGCCCCAACGCCCACAAGGGAACCGGCGGGACGGTGCTCATCGTCGGCGGCAGCGTCGGCGCCGAGGGCGGGCTGCGCATGCTCGGCGCCCCGGCGCTGGCCGGGCAGGCGGCGATCCGCTCGGGCGCGGGGCTCGTGCGCATCGCGGCGCCCGCGCCGGTCCTCAACGATCTGCTGTCCGACCTTCACGAGGCGACCGGCGTCGCCCTCCCCTGCGATCAGGACGGCGCCCTCCTCCCCCACGAGAGCGCCCGCGCGATCGACCCGCAGCTCGACCCGGCCTCGTGCCTGGTCGTCGGCCCCGGGCTCGGGCAGAGTGACGGCGTGCGCGCGCTCGTGCTGCGCTGTGTTGGGCAGGAAGGAACGCCCGTGGTGCTCGATGCCGACGGGCTCAACGCGCTCGCCTCGCTGGTGGACTACCCCAAGGAGATCCGGGCGTCGTGCGTGCTCACCCCCCACCCGGGGGAGTACCGCCGACTCGCCGAACCACTCGGGATTTCGCTCGACCCGACGGAGGACGCGCAGCGCCCCGAGGCGTGCGCCGAGCTGGCGCGCCGCCTGGGCGTGGTCGTCGTGCTCAAGGGGAAGGGGAGCGTGGTCTCGGACGGCCTGCGCGCCTGGGTCTGCGGGCGCGGCAGCCCGGCGCTCGCGACGGGGGGAACCGGCGACGTGCTCAGCGGCGTGCTGGGAGGCCTGATCGCGCAGTACGTCGCGCCCGGCCCCGCGGCGATCGGGGGCGTGACGATGCCCAGACCCCCGGGCAGGCCGCTGGACCTGTACGACGCCGCCCGTGTCGCGGTCGAGGCCCACGCGATCGCCGGCGAGCGATGGGGGACGGCGCACGGCGCGAGCGCCGGGCTGCTGGCGAGCGAGCTGGCGGACGGCGTGCCGCGCGTGCTGGAAGGCATGCGGACGGCTTAGCGTTTGTCGCGTCCGAGCGCGCCGTCGGGCGTGTGCATGCCGAAGATGCCTAGCCGGCGGAACCCCTGATCGACGATGCCGTCGCCGTGGTAGAGCGGGGTGGTGAGTTCCGGGCCGTCGAGGCGTTCGGCGTGCCCATCCACGAACGCGAGCCCGACCCCCTTCCTGCTGGCGCCGACGGCGCCAAGGCCGACGGGACTGAGGAAGTCGTGCAGCGGATTGAACTCGATGAGCCAGGCCTTGTCGGCGGGATAACGCGTCTGCGTCACGCGGACCCCGCCCCAGAGTGATACGTCGCGGTCGGGACGATTCACCCAGTAGTTCGGGTGAGCGAGGTAGCTGCTGGTCATGCGGTAGGTGATCCACGTCCCTCGGAGGCGGTCGGCCGGGTGACTAAGCGAGTGGCTGAACACAGCGCCGTCGTAGTACGCGTCGGCGAGGGCGACCTGCCAGAGTTCGGTCACGTCGAAGTACTCCGCCTCGACGACGACGCCCCCGCCCCGGAAGACATTCAGCGTCGCCCCGGGGTCCACGGGGTAGGGCGAGTAGTCGTCCCAGTCCGTGGCGTACATCGAATACACACTCGCGTGCTGGCGCATGTTGCTCAGCGAGACAGCGTCCTGTGCGCCCTGACGCACCACCCCCAGAGAGGGGAGCAGGAGCACAACGAGCAGGGCGATGATCCCGATGACCAGCACCGTTTCTATGAGCGTGAACGCTCGTGAGCGTTCGGCGCCACTCGGCGTGCGGCGGCGGGCGGACTCGTCGCCTGCGGATCTGCCCGTGGACGGGCGAGTTGCGGAGAGCCAAGCTGCGAGGACTGCAACGCTGACCGCATTGATCCCGATGAGCTTCGGCAGGCCCGCCTCAAGCCGCGCGTGCTTGGCAAGTACACCGAAGCAGCCGCAGTCGGGGACCGGGTGGATCATGTACTGGGCGACGGAGAGAGCGCCCAGCGCCAAGGCAACAACTAGTGTTGCCGCCGCAACACGTCGGCGGCGGGCGCCGATGAACCAAAGCCCTGCGAGGCTAGCCTCGACCGCCGGAACGCCCATCGCCAAGACCGGGGCCGCCCAGCCCGGGATGAGTGTCCAGGCGTCGAGGTGAGTTTGGAAGCGGTCAAGCGCAATCAGCTTGGCGACCCCCGCGACGCCGAATACGATAAACACCGCCCAAACGGCGAGATTGATCGCCCTCTTGATTCCGGCTGTGGCGACCATGGCTCAGGAGGGCGGGAGGACGCCACCGCATTGAAATCCGCTTGTCACCGAGCCGTCGGTGACCAAGTTGCAGCTCCTCGGAATATTGCAGTGCCCTTCTTGATCATGCACTTTCCACGTCATCACGCACGAGTATTGCACAATCACACGCGCCGACTTCCCGGTGTCGTGACCACCAGACGTAGTCTTGACGTCCTCCGACGACACCGTAGGGGTTGTGCACGCGCCGGGGGTGTCACAACCGCCAATCACCGTACATGCGTCGAATTCCAGAGGGTTCTGCCTCCAGCACTCTCCCGCGATCGCTCCGCCGCAACAGATGAGTGCTGAGACACCACAAACCCGCATCCACACACGATGTTCCATATCCAGCTCCTTGTTTATGCCCGATGCATCCGAAGGCGAACGAAGATCAAAGCAAAGACGAGACCAGCGACCGCCAGCCATCCGACCACACGTGCGAGGGAACTGCCGTTGTTCCCATTCGTGGTCGGCATCGGGGTCGTGATTCCATCGGTGGTCACGGTCCCGCGCCCCCGACGATGGTCCTTGATCGAACGGAAGGTGACCGGGCCGCGCACCGGATCACTGGCGTCCGAACCCGGAACCGCGACGAGATCGTGGATTCGGTCATCCTCACGCAGCGGGCGGAGGGCGACAATCCTGAACGACTGCACAAACTCATCATCCGGCCCAAACTGCGTGAACTGGGTGGGGAGCCACCCCGTGGGAGACAGAGGGTCGCGTCGCCAACCGGAGAGCATGTTGCCGCCGAGATTCGTGCCGTCCGTCCCAACCCGACGTGTTGCCGTCTGCTCAACGAGCAGCCGAGTATTGTCGGGAGAAACAACACCCTCGTAGGAGGTGATACGATCACCTTCCGCCGAACGGGCGCGGCCGACCCATCGCCTGTCCGGCCTGAGATGAGCAGGACCGACGGGCTCAAACCGCAGCGGCGAGTTCGCCGCCACCCCAGTCGTCCAGTACTGCCAGAGCAACGGCAGGTGCGACACCAACATCGATGGATTCGCTCCCTCAGGGAGCCGGTGTGGATCAACAACAATGAGCGTCCTCGATGTCATCATCCAGGCCGCCTCGGATTCGTCCGACCACGCCGCGTCGTGGTACTCGATGGCGAACCCCGGCTTCTCGTGCGCCAGCCGCCACAGATCCTCGGACTCCCACCAGAGGCGGATCCGCTGCTCGGCGTCGGGGACCTTCTCGCCCGGCCCGACCTGGATGTTGGCGGGGCTGGTCTTGAAGACGAGTTCCAGATAGATCCCGTCGGGCAGGCCCTCGACCGTCTTGGCCTCTTCCCACTGCTCGAGAAAGAGCGAGCCGTCCTGGGCGGGCGCCACCGCGCACAGGCCAAGAAACACGCCGGCGACCAGGCCACGGATTCCCCTCATGCGCGCAATATAACTCTTGGGGGGGGGGGGGGTCAAGCGGACCTCGCCCCGACGATGGTTTCGGAGCAAACTTCGCGCCGCTGCCCCCCCCCCCGAACGGGTGGGGCCGGCGCGGGCTCAGCCGTCCTGACGCGGCGCCGCGGAGGCGACCATGCGGATGGTCGGCGCCTCGAGTTCGTCGCCGATGGCCAGGTCCTGGAGGTCGTCGGGGAGGATGGTCATGTCGAGCGTGGCGCGCCGGAGGCGCGGGCCGACCTCATACTCGAGGATGAACGTCAGGTCGGTCAGGTTCTCGAGCAGGGGCCACTCCTCGGTGAGAACCGCGACGTCGTTCTCCAGCCGCGTCTCGACGTACCAGAGCACGAACGGGCCTGTTTCGGCGGAGCCGGTGCGCCGTTCGAGGCGG
>JBITAG010000143.1:0-2765 GCA_044439985.1 Phycisphaerales bacterium JB059
CCGGCGCGCAGCGGCTGCGGATGCTCCGCCTCTGCTCGCTCGGCGTTGCCGCGATCAGCGTCGCGGACATCGACGCGCCCGACCTGTCCGCCACCGGGCGTGATGTGCTCACCATCATCGAACTCGCCCGGGAGCGGACCAGCGAGCTGCCCTGGCCCCTGCACAACGCCCGACTCACCCTCACCGCCTTTGACCCGGAGTCGAGCGTCGACGACATCTTCCGCGCCTGCGAGGACGCCCTTCCGCTGGCGCCCGACGAGGGGCGTGAGGCGTACCGCACGGCCATCCGTCCCCTCATCGCCCGCGAACGCACCAGCGACGCGATCGAACTCGCCACCCGCGCGGCGGTGCGCAACGCCGCCCTCGACGAGGAGCTGCTCACCGACGCGATCTCCGTCTCGGCGCAGGCCGGCTCGGTCGAGGACGCCGAACGCCTGATCGAGGCGCTCGAGGCTGCGGGCATGACCCGCGAGGCGGTCGGAATGCTCCGCCCGGAGCCGGACACGCCCCTGGACGCCCCCGAGTCGCAGCGTGCGGAGATCGCCTATCAGATCGGATCCATCGCAACCTACTTCGGGCGGGAGGCGTTCGCCGAGCAGGCCTACCGGCTTGCCCTGCGTCACGACCCGACCCACGCCTGGACCAACAACGATCTGGGCTACATGCTCGTGGACACGGGCGCGGACATCGACGAGGGAGAGGCGCTCATCGCGCGAGCCTACGAGTCGATCCCGGACAGCCCGAACGTGACCGACTCGCTCGCCTGGGCCCGCTACAAGCTCGGGTGGTTCGAGGACCGGCCCGACCGCCCGGGCGCCATCACCCTCCTGCGCCGGGCCATCGCCCTGCAGGTCGATGGCGACCGGGGCAACGCCACCCTCCACGACCACCTGGGCGACGCCCTCTACCGGGTCGGGCAGACCGAGGAGGCGAGCGAGTCCTGGCTCAACGCCGAGACCATCGCCCTCGAACAGACCCGGGCCCTCCGGCGTGACGGAGCGAGCGCGTCGGTCATCGAGCGGCTCGAGAACCGGCTCCGATCCGTCCGCCGCAAGCTCAGGGCGCTCCAGGCCGACGAAACACCCCCCGTGGCGCCCCTGGGCGAGGGCGTCGCGGCGCCCGACATCCCGGACGACGATGGTTAGGCAGGCAACAATCAACGAGCGGCGTGACAGCGCCGGCTCTGACTTCTGAGAGGAGCGGGTCCGATGGCCGGACACAGCAAATGGGCGAACATCCGTCACCGGAAGGAACGCCAGGACAACAAGAAGGGCAAGATCTGGTCCAAGTGCTCCAAGGCCATCATGGCCGCGGCACGCGCCGGAGGGCCTGATCCCGATACCAATCTGGGCCTGCGCTACGCCATCGACGAGGCGAAGTACGCCAACATGCCCAAGGACACGATCAAGCGGGCCATCGAGAAGGGCGCCGGCGCCGGCGCCGGCGAGGACTGGTCCGAGGTCGGCTACGAGGGCTACGCCCCCGGCGGGACCGCGATCATCGTCGACGCCCTCACGGATAACAAGAACCGCACCGTCTCCGAGGTCCGCAACATCTTCAACAAGGGGGGCGGCAACCTGGGCAACTCCGGCTCGGTCGCCTTCCTTTTCGAGACCAAGGGACGCATCCTGGTCCCCTCGGACAAGATCACCGAGGATGAGCTGATGGAGAAGGCCCTCGAAGCGGGCGCCGACGATGTCCAGCCCCCCGAGGACTCCCCCCCGGCGGACCCCGGGTTCTGGACCGTCCTCACGAGCCCGACCAACTTCATGCTCGTGAAGGACACACTGGACGCCGCGGGCGTGCCCATCGAGGACGCCGAGGTCGCCAAGATCCCCGCCGACCCGGTCGAGGTCCGGGGCGAGGACGCGCGCAAACTCATGAACCTCATCGAGGCGCTCGAAGACAACGACGACGTCCAGAAGGTGCACACCAACGCCTCGATCCCCGACGAGGAACTGAGCAACCTCGGCTGACGCGTCCCGCTATCCTCCCGCCATGCGGGGCCGCGCGACGTTCGACGAGACGAGAACCTACCGCTACACCCTCCACCGGCGCTGGGCGCCCGCGGGGGGGCGGGTCTGCTTCTGCCTGCTGAATCCTTCGACCGCCGACGAGTTCAAACTCGATCCCACGCTCACGCGATGTCTCGGCTACGCCCGACGCTGGGGATTCCACGCGATGGAGGTGGTCAACATCTTCGCCCTCCGCTCCACCGACCCGGGCGCCCTGCGCGAACACGACGACCCCGTCGGCCCGGGCAACGACCGCGCCATCCGACTCGCCGCCCGGCGCGCCGATCGGGTCGTCGTCGGCTGGGGCGCCCACGGCGCCCTGCTCGGGCGGGGTGAGCAGGTCGCCCGCCTCCTCACGGACCTCTGCCGGCCCCTCTGCCTGGGCCTCACCAACGCCGGCGCCCCGCGCCACCCCCTCTACCTCCGCAAGGACCTCGAGCCCATCGAGTACGACCTCACCCGGGCCGGCTCGTCGAGGCCCGCCACACCTCCATCGCGCGCCGCGCCGCCTCGCTCTGCGAGACCAGCCCACGCAGGTCGATGACCACGTCCCCCCCGTACCCCCCCACCGACAACGCCGCCCCGTACGCGCTCACGTCCAGACGACCGTCCGCCCCCACCGGGCGACGCCCGCTCCCGTCCGCGTCCGAGAGTCGCGCCGACGCCACGCCGCCCCCCGCGGCCAAACGTGCCGGGTCCTCTCCCCCCAGCAGGACCGTCGCGGGATCGATCCCCAGCCCGAATCCCGAT
>JBITAG010000144.1:0-3146 GCA_044439985.1 Phycisphaerales bacterium JB059
GTGGCGCACCCCCCCCCCCGGGCCCGCCGGGGTCGGCCGGGGGGGTGGGTTGGGGGGGGGGGGCCCCCTGGGGGGGGGGGGGGGGCGAACGTAACGCCGGGGCGGGGGCGGGTGTGGCGCAGATTCAGCGCGTTGGGTACGATGCCCGCCCGAGACCGGAGATGGAGCGACCATGCTTGCGATGCTGGACATGACGATGACCCTGGGCGCGATGGAGACGGGCGCCGAGGGGGAGATGGTGAAGTTCTTCAGCGTGGCGGGGCTGATGGCCCTGCTCACCCTGGCGACGCTCGAGATCGTGCTGGGCATCGACAACGTCGTCTTCATCGCGATCCTCAGCGAGCGGCTCCCGGAGGAGAAGCAGGCGAGGACGCGGACGATCGGGCTCTTGCTCGCGGCGGCGATGCGGCTGGGGCTGCTGGCGTTGGCCTGGCTGATTATGAGGTTGCAGGCGCCCCTGTTCGACCTGCCGTTCGTGCGGGAGACCGTTGCCGATCCGGAGACGGGGGAGGCGGTGCGCCGGGCGATCGGGATCTCGGGCAAGGACCTGGTGCTCCTGCTGGGGGGGTTGTTCCTGATCGCGAAGGCGACGTGGGAGATCCACCACCTGATCGAGGCGGGGGACAAGACCGTTGAAGAGGCCAAGACGGGCATCGGACCGAAGACGGCGAGCGTGGGGATGGTGCTCGCGCAGATCCTCATGCTGGACCTGGTGTTCAGTCTCGACAGCGTGATCACCGCGGTGGGGATGACGTCCAACTACTGGATCATGTCCACGGCGGTGGTGATCGCGGTCGCGGTGATGGTCTCGCTGGCGGGACCGGTGAGCGCGTTCGTGAAGAAGCACCCGACGATGAAGACGCTGGCGCTCGCGTTCCTGATCCTGATCGGCGTGCTGCTGGTGGCCGACGGGCTGCACCAGCACCTGGACCGGGGGTACATCTACTTCGCGATGGTGTTCGCGTTGGCGGTGGAGATCGTGAACATGAAGGCGGGGGCGCGCCGTCGGCGGAAGCGTGAGGCGAAGGCCGCCGTCTGACCCTCACGCGGCGGGGGCGTGGGGGAGGAAGCTCGACGATCCGGAATCGGTCTGCGCGAGCGCCGGGTTCTGCGAGAGGACGTGGGCGCGGTGCTGCTGCCGGTCGTGGATGAGGCGGACCACGCCGAGGGCGGCGAAGGCGCCGAACATGCTGACGGTCTGCGCCCCCATGCTGACCCACGAGGCGACGAGGTAGGTGTCGATCGAGTTGTCCGGGCCGAAGCTGAACGAGGCGTTGTTGACGATCATGCTGATGACCCAGAGGGCCCACCAGGCGCCGAGCAGGGCGGGGACGGGGACGCCCTTCCACCCCTCGGGCTGAGCCGGGTTGAGCGCCGGCTCGCTCGCCTTGTAGATCTCGCAGACGCCCTTGAAGGGCATGAAGAGGTTGGCGATGGGGACGAAGAACCAGCCGGCGGCCCAGCCGGGGGAGACGGTCATCCCCTGGGCGCCGAGGGCGCGGGCGTTCTTCGCGGCGCGCACGATCCAGACGCAGAAGACGATCGCCGGGAGGATGAAGACGAGGGCGGAGAGCGTGATGAGGATGAGGGCGCGGACGCCGGCGGTGATGAACTCCGCCTCGCTGATCTGCTCGAAGCTGGTGTACTTGCCGAGCATCTCGATGTCGAGCCACGCGCCCCCGGCGCCGACGAGGCGGAGAAGCGCGTTGGCGCCGAGCAGAAGGCAGAGGAAGGTCACGAGCCCGCTGGACGGGCGGTACGAGGCGAGGTTCATCGGATCGGTCCCCCTTTGGCGTGTCGTCGGGCGAGGCGGGAGGGGCATCGGGTCGGGGGTGGTTTGTGGGGGGGCGAAGACCCCGATCGGGGGTCGGCGGGCGTGATCGGACCCGCCCGAGCGGCGCGACCGGGTCAGATGGAACCCAGCCCGCCGTCGCCCCCGTGCCCGTGCTCGCCCAGCCAGGCGCTGACGCGGATGAACGCGCGGCAGGCGAGCAGGAAAAGGATGGCCCCGAGGGTGTAGAGCAGCCAGTCCGGCATGAGGCGGGCATCGGGGGATCGGACGGGCGGGTTGAGGGGGATCAGGAAACCGTGGCGACGTCGAGGGGGGCGTGCGCCTGGTGGTCAGGCGTGCTCGGCGGTGGGCGCTGCGTGACGGAGGGCGGACCAGACCAGGGCCTCGGGATCGCCGGGGGGCAGGGCGCTGGCCGGGAAGAACCCTCGCATGAACTTGCCGGCGAGCAGGGCGACGCGGTCGTTGGCGATGGCGACCTCGGTGATCTCGGAGGCGGGGGTCCGGGTGAAGTGGCCCCGGTCGAGCCACTCGAACCGGATCGCGCCGTCGCCGATGTCGCAGGACCAGCGCCCGGCGGTGGACTCGATGGCGTCACTCTTGCGGGCGAGCTTGATGACTCTGGCCTGGAACATGGCGGGGTTGAGCAGTCGGAGCAGGCTGAGCAACCCGAAGGCGCAGAAGAGCAGCATGAGCACGGCGAGGACGGTGATCAGGGGTTTGTGCATGAGGATGCCCACGAGCAGGCAGAGCAGCCCGAACACCATGAACACGAGATTGAACGCCAGGTGCGAGTACGCTCGGGTCTTGCCCATCGGCGCCTTGAGCTTCTGGCGGGCGCTCAGCCACGCGAGCATGTCGATGCCCTCGAAGCCCTCGCTCACCCACTCGACGTGGAGGGGGTGGGGCGTCGGGGCGGGTGGGGCGTTGCCGGGGGTGGTGGGGGGGGCGTGGGTCATGGGGGGCGCGGCGAGTCTACCGGTTCGGTGGCGCCCGTTGAATGACAAAGGAGGGCGGCCGGGCCGCCCTCCTCGGAGACATTGGGAGTTTCGATCCGGTCAGGCCGGCTGCTTCGCCTCGTTGAGCTTCTTGCGGATGACGGTCTGCAGGATGCCGCCGTTGTTGAAGTACTGGATCTCCACGGGCGTGTCCACGCGGCAGGTGCAGGTGAACTCGGTGACCTTCCCGGTGGGGGAGGTGGCCTTGACCGCGACGTCGCAGAGGGGCGTGAGCGGGTCGGGGGTGAGGATGTCGAAGGTCTCATCGCCCTGCAGATCGAGCTTCGCGGCGTTCTGACCCTCCTTGAAGACGAGGGGGAGGACGCCCATGAAGACGAGGTTGGAGCGGTGGATGCGCT
>JBITAG010000145.1:0-6031 GCA_044439985.1 Phycisphaerales bacterium JB059
AAGCACGGGCGGAAGGATTCGAACCCTCAACCTCCTGATCCGTAGTCAGGTGCTCTATCCAGTTGAGCTACGCCCGCGTGCGGACGGCTACGGTACGCCCGGCCCCGCCCATCGGCAAGTCCTCCGGGGGGCGGATCGTCCCTGAGGGCCTGTTTTCGACGGTGGGGGGGCGGCCGGGGGATCGACGCCGGGGCTTGATTTTTTGGATCAGACTGCGATCATTCCTTTCCTGCCCCGGGTCGCGTTGGCCGGGGGTGGGGGCCGGAACGCACCCCGGCGCCTTGGGAGGTACTCGACCGAATGGCTCACTCCGCATCCGCCAAGAAGCGAATCCGCCAGAACGCCACGCACCGCGCCCGCAACCGCTGGCGCCTCCGCACGATGCGAGAGTCCATCAAGGCGTTCGAGCAGTCCATCGCCGCCGGCGACGCCAAGGCCGCGACCGAGACCTTCCGCCAGTGCGCGGCGGTGATCGACCGGACCGCCCAGAAGGGCGTGATCCACAAGAACCAGGCCGCCCGGCGCAAGAGCCGACTGAGTGCCCGCCTCAAGGCGCTCAAGAACGCCTGAGTCCTGCGGCGCGAACGCCCCCGCGGCCTCCCCACCCAGATATATTCCGTGCATGGCACGGACGCCCGAGCGTGAAACCACCTCCGACGCCCCCGACCCGGGGGCGTCGTCGCGCGCGGGGTACTTCGAACTCTCACGCGCCGCCTGGCACTCCCTGCTCTTCGTGCTTCCCTTTGTCGTCCTCTTCGAGCTGGGATCGATGTACTACCTCGCTCGGCTGGAGAGCACCGTCTCGGCCTTTCGCCTGATCGGACGCTTCTACAACGCCCTCGGGGCGTACGGCATCCACCTGCCCGCGCTCGCGCTCGTGACCGTCCTCCTGGTCCAGCATGTGATGTCGCACGCCTCGTGGCGGATCCGATGGATGGTCCTCCCCGCCATGGGGGTCGAGGCGGCGTTCTGGACCGCGCCCCTGCTCGTGCTCGCGATCCTCCTCGGACCGCACGCCGCGACGCAGATGGCGGCAGAGTCGTCCGCCCCGGCGGTGGCGACGATCCAGGACTGGCCCTGGCAGGCGAGGATGACCGTCGCGATCGGGGCGGGGCTGTACGAGGAACTTCTCTTCCGCATGCTCCTGATCGCGGCGGTCCACCTGATCGCGACCGACCTGCTGCGAGTCCGGTCCGGGCTGGGCATCGCCATCGCGCTGGGGGTCTCCTCGCTCGCGTTTGCCTTCTACCACAACGTCTGGTCCCCGGAGGGGTCCCTGGAAGTGGGGAAGGTGGCGTTCTTCGCGCTCTCCGGGCTGTACTTCGGGGGGGTCTACCTCTGCCGCGGATTCGGCGTGGTGGTCGCGTTGCACGTCCTCTACGACGTGATGGCGTTGCTGGTGATCGGGCGGCTCTGAGGCGGAATCCGCGATGCGGCGGGCGTTTTGGGGCGTGGGGCCGGAAATCGTGGTCTCCCAAGGGGTTCTGGACGCCGGGCGCCAGAAAGCTCTATACTGCGTCGGTCGGCAGCCGACAATGGACTGGAGGGGGCGGCGTGGGCCGCCACTGGGTGGACGGATTCGTCCCCGTCTCTGTGCTGCGGGGCAAGCAGGGCTCTCACTCCCGGAGACTGAGCATGGGCATCGATTTCGCCATTGACGAGCTGTACGCGACCGGCTGGACCGCGACCGATCCCGCGTCGTGCCCCAAGCATGACGACGGGCGGGTCTACCCGAGCGTCGAGACGGTCCGGACGGCCTTTGCCGACGCCGGGTATGAGCTGAGCGTCAAGCACATCCAGCTCTTCGACTGTTATCGGGCCGAGTGGCGCGACGCCTCGGGGGGAGGGGCGAGCGGCGCGGTCGTCGGTCAGACCGAGGACGAGGCCTCCGTCTACGCCCTGAGCCAGCTCCGTCGGGCCCTTGTCCCGGCGACGGGCGGGGCGACTTGACCGGCGACGGTCGCTGGATACGGTTCTATCCGAATCTGACCGGCCCCATCGTCTAGTCTGGTCCAGGACACCAGGTTCTCATCCTGGTAACGCGGGTTCGAATCCCGCTGGGGTCATTCCCGCCCGAGCTCTCCGGAGCCCGGGCGGCGTCATTTTTGGCCTCGCAGGCCCCCCATTAGGCCTCGGCCCCCGGACCCCCCAGACGCCCGATTCGGCTGAACTCCGCCCCCCCCAAGGCCGATCTTGGGGGCAAGGAGACTCTTGATGGCAGATGAGCAGGGGGCGCCCTCGAACCCGCCGATTGTGTCAGAGTTCGCCGGGGATCCCGACATGGTGGAGATCGTCGAGTACTTCGTCGGCGAACTCCCCAAGCGGGTGGACGCGCTGCGCCGCGCGGCCAGCTCAAACGACACCGGGACCCTGGCCACGCTCGCGCATCAGCTGAAGGGCGCCGCGCCCGGGTACGGGTTCAGCGATATCGGTCGGGTCGCGGGGGAGCTGGAAGCGGCGCTGCGTTCATCAGCATCGATCGAGAACGTGATCGGCCAGATCGAGGATCTGGCGAGTCTCTGCGAGCGAGCGCGCAGCAAAGCGCGATGACCGGGGGATGGGAGTGACGATGGGACCACGGAAGGATTCAGGGCTCGGATGACGCCGGTCGCGCACATGCAGGACGACAGCACGCCGGTGGTGCTCGTGATCGATGATTGCGAGGACGTCCATCGCCTGCTCACCGCGCGCCTCCGGAACGAGGCGTTGGAGCTGGTCTGCGAGACGGACGGAAAGATCGGCATCGAGCGCGCGCACCAGATCCAGCCCTCGCTCATCGTGCTCGATCTGGACATGCCGGTGCTCGACGGCTTCGCCGTCCTCCGGCGCCTGAAGGAGGCGCCCGAGACCGCGGACATCCCCGTGATCGTGCTCTCCGGCATGCAGAGCCCCAACGACAAGGTCACGGCCTTCGACCTGGGCGCTGTGGACTACGTCACCAAGCCCTTCGACCTGATGGAACTCCGCGTGCGCCTGCGATCCGCGCTGCGGATGCGCCGGCTGATCCACATGCTCGCCCAGCGGGCGCAGATCGACGGGCTCACCGGCCTGTGGAACCGGGCGCACTTCGAGGACCGGTGGACGGAGGAAACCAAGCGGGCCCAGCGGAGCGGGCGCCCGCTCTCGCTGGCGATCTTCGATCTGGACCATTTCAAGCAGGTCAACGACACCTACGGGCACCCGGTCGGGGACGCCGTGCTCCAGGGGTTCGCCTCCGTGTTGCAGCAGTCGGGGCGTCAGGCGGACACCGCGTGCCGGTACGGCGGCGAGGAGTTCGTGGTCATCATGCCCGACACCACCCCCGACCAGGCCACGATCCTGTGCGACCGCGTGCGGGACACGCTCGCCAACGCGGAGTGGCCCGGCAAACCCAGCCGGACCATCACGGTCTCCATCGGGGTTGCGGGGAGCGAGGGGGCGACCCCCACCGGGCGTGACGAGTGGATCGAGATCGCCGACCGGAACCTGTACCGCTCCAAGACGGAGGGGCGTGACCGGGTGACGGTGACGCGGCTCCCGGGGGACCCCCCGCGTCTGGCCGAGGCGGGCTGAGGGTTCCCGCGCGTATCATCCGATCCGCGTATGTCGAACTCCCACGAACAGATCCATGTCCGCGTCCAGCGTCTCGAGGAGACGCTGATGTTCACCGACCAGACCGCCGAGGCGTTGGGCGGGGAGGTCCGGGCGATCACCCGGTCGATCGAGGAGCTGGCGCGCCGGCTCGAGCGTCTGGAGTCGAAGCTGACCGAGATCGCCAACCGGGAGGCGGACCCGGGGCTCGAGCCCCCCCCACACAGCGCCGGACCCGACAACCCACGCGATCCGCTCTGAGGCTCACGCGAGAAGAGAGCGGCCGGTCATCTCCGCGGGCTGCTTGAGACCCATCATGGCGAGCGCGGTGGGAAAGATATCCGCCAAGCGCCCGCCCTCCCTGAGCGACCGACCGCGGAAGGCCTCGCCCACGACGTGGAGCGGGACGCGGAAGGTGGTGTGCGCGGTATGCGGGGCGTCGGTCTCCGGGTTCCACATCTGCTCGGCGTTGCCATGGTCGGCGGTCACAATCAGCGAGCCGCCCCGCGCCCGGGTCGCCTCGACGATTTTCCCGACGCACTCGTCCACGACCTCGCACGCCCGGACCGCGGCCTCGAGGTTCCCGGTGTGCCCGACCATGTCCCCGTTGGCGAAGTTCACGATGAGCATGTCCTCGCAGTCCTCGGCGAAGAGACGCTCGAGCACCGCTTCGCAGACCCCGGCGGCGGACATCTCTGGCTTCATGTCGTACGTCGCGACCCGCGGCGACTGCACGATTTTCCGGTGCTCGCCCTCGAAGGGCTCGTCGCGGTAGTCGTTGAAGAAGAACGTGACGTGCGGGAACTTCTCGGTCTCCGCGCACCGGAACTGTGTCAGCCCGAGGGAGGAGAGGTAGGCGCCCCCGATGTTGACCATCTTGGGGGGCTTGGGGAAGGCGACGGGCGCCAACTCGGCGAGGCGCTGCGAGTAGGGGGTCATGAGCACGAAACGCAGGTCAAGGCGGTTGCCACGCTCGAAGCCGCGCCGCCCGGAGTCCGGGGAGGGCTCCAGCTCCGTCGAGCCATCGAACTCCGGAAGGAGGAAGGCGGAGCAGAGTTCGCGTGGGCGATCCCCCCGGTAGTTGTAGTAGATCACCGCGTCGCCATCGCTGATGCGCGAGGCCATCGCGGCTTCGAGCGACTCACCGATCATCGTCGGGGAGACGAACTCGTCGCCGCGCATCGTCTCTCCCGAGGGCTCCTCGTAGTACGCCCGCACGGCGTCGTCGGCGGTGGGGGAGAGGCCCACCGTGGCGCCCTCGACCCCCCGGCCGGTCAGGCACTCGTACGCCGCCTGCACCCGCTCCCATCGGTTGTCGCGGTCCATCGCCCAGTACCGACCGATGACCGACACGATCCGCCCGATGCCCAGGTCCCTGAGCACCTCCTCGATCTGTGCGATGAACTCGGCGCCCGTGAACGGCCCCGTGTCCCGCCCGTCGGTGAACAGGTGCAACGCCACGTCGCGCGCGTCGAGTTCCTTGCACAGACGCAGCAACGCGTACAGGTGCTCCAGCTGTCCGTGAACGCCCGCGTCGGAGCAGATCCCCATGAGGTGAACCGTCCGGCCCGAGTCCCGGGCGCCCGCGATCGCCTCGGTGAGCGCCGGGATCTGTTTGAGCTTTCCCTCTCGGCAGGCCTTGGTGATCCGCACGGCGTCCTGGTCCACGATCCGCCCGGCCCCGATGTTCTGGTGCCCGACCTCGGAGTTGCCCATCGTGCCCTCGGTCAGGCCGACGTCCTCGCCGCTGGTCGCGATGAGCGTACTGGGCCAGTCTCGGCGCAGCAGGTCGTCCGCGGGCGTCTTGGCCAGCTTCACCGCGTTGAACGCGTCGTGCGAGCTGTTCGGGTTCCGTCCCCACCCGTCCCGGATGATCAGGACGAGGGGCGTGTTCTCTGGCTCGGGCATCCGTGGTCTCCGGCGTGCGTACCCTCGGGCATGACCTCTCAGCGTAGACCGATCTGGCGATCCTCGGTGCTCACGGCGCTTATGGCGCTGCCCGCGACGCTCGGGCTGGTCGCCTGCGCTTCCTCGGGCAAGGCGGCGAACAAGGCGAGCGACCAGCGGGCTCGTGAACTGGGGCTCTCCTCCGAGGCCCTGGACCCCACGGTGCGTGAGCGGCGCGAGGGTGTCGGCTTCTGGAAGAGCCCGGAGGAGCCCGAGGGCTCGGCCAGCCCGATGTCACCCACCCGGCGCGCCTGGTCCGACCAGCCCTGACTCTCGCCGCGTCGGTTCCTCATCGATCCGCACCAACGATTCAGGCGAGGTGGCCGAGCACCTCGTCGAGGTCCATCGCTTCGCCCACCTCCCGCGACTGCGCCCAGCGCACCACCGGCTCGTCCCCTTCGCCCCGGGTGACGATCACGGTCCCCCGGGATGAGACGTTCATCTCCGGCCAGTAGAGCCCGTACGCCTTGCAGACCCGGCGGTGGATGTCCGAGAGCAGGGTGTGCGTGAACCC